>JANPMI010000029.1:0-25498 GCA_031422725.1 Chitinophagaceae bacterium
TTTATTGATAACCTGATTGCAGAACAGGACAGCCTGCGGTTTAAACCAGAAACCATTGCGTACGACAGGAACCTGAATCTGACAGATATGCTTTTCAAATACGGCGTTCGTATAAACACAGATCTTGTAATGGATCTGCAGTGTGATTTTATTCCATTGGCTGTAAATGGAAGTGCAGAAACACCGCAGTTTGAATTTGTACATTGGAATTACTACCCCCTGTTTGAGTCAAACGGAAATCATACAATTAATAAGAATACCGGGCTGATTGCTTCACGGTTTGTTAATTCTATTGATACGATTATTACACCGGGTGTAAAGAAAACAGTATTGCTGGCTTCCTCTTCCAATTCAAGAGCTATCAGTACACCGGCACTTATCAGCCTGAATGAAAATAAAAATGTGCCGGAGGATGTGAAATTTCAAAGAAAAGGTATCCCTGTAGCGTATTTGCTCGAAGGTAAGTTCACTTCTTTATTCAGAAACAGGGTTTCGAAAATTCAGATAGACAGTATTGCTGCAACAGGCTCTGTATTTACTGACAGGAATAAAGAGGATAACAAAATGATAGTGGTGGGAGATGGGGATATATTACTAAACGATATCTCTCCCAAAGAAGGCCCGTTACCCATGGGCATGAATTTTTACACCGTAGGTTCCCAGTACGAATACCAGTTTGCCAATAAAGACTTTTTACTTAACTGTCTTGAATACCTTATAAATAAACCCGGCATCATTGAAACAAGAAATAAAGATATCGTACTCCGCCTGCTAGATTCAAAAAAAGTAAAAGAACAGAAAACCACCTGGCAGTTCATAAATATTGCCCTGCCCATATTACTGGTTATACTTTTTGGCTGGGTATATCAACAGGTAAGAAAACGAAAATATGCTGCTTAATTCTCCGTGCCTTGCATTCTTGTGCGTTGTTCCTTCCTGGTTATCTTTGCAACTTATTATAAATTCTACGGATGACGACTGATCAGCTTACTTACCTTGTTTTTGGAATTGTTTTGATAGTGGCTTTAGTTTTTGATCTTGGCCTGCTTAGCAAAAAAGGGAAAAAGGTTACCATTAAACAGGCATTGTATCAAACATTTTTTTGGGTGGGACTTGCCCTTTCTTTTTGTGTATTTATGTGGATACAAAGTGGGCAGAAACCGGCCCTGGAATACCTGAGTGCTTACCTGATGGAGTGGAGTCTCAGTATTGATAATATTTTTGTTTTCATTCTTATATTTTCTGCTTTTTCGGTAAAAGAAAAAAACTATGGCCGTGTGTTACTGGCAGGTATTTTAATGGCTATCATTTTCAGAATTATTTTTATTACGGTAGGTGTGGCATTGGTAGAAAAATTTGAATGGGTACTCTACATCTTTGGGGCCTTCCTGGTATATACAGGGTATAAAATGTTTACTGCAAATAATGATGAAGAGTTTAAACCCGAAGAAACTAAGGTGTTTAAATGGATGAAAAAAATTTTGCCATTAGTGCCACATGATGGAGATGGAAAATATTGGGTAAGGATCGAAGGGAAGAAATTTTATACCAGCCTGTTCGTAGTAGTAATAATGCTGGCTGCTATTGACCTGGTATTTGCCCTTGATTCTATTCCTGCAGTAATGGGAATTGTAGATACCAAAACACCAGGATACGAGGATACTGCCAGATTAGTTATTTATACTTCAAATATTTTTGCTGTGCTTGGTTTACGTTCTTTATTCTTTTTGCTCCGGGGGGCCGTCAGCAAATTTGATTATTTGCAGCAGGGCATTGCCATTGTGCTGGTCTTTATCGGTATTAAAATGCTGGCAGAGCATTGGGTTAACCAGTGGGTGGATAAACAAACACAGGTATTTATTTCACTGGGGGCAATACTTGTTTGTATTTCAGGCTCTATTTTTTATTCCATATTCATGAAAAAGAAAGGTGTCCCGGAAGATATAACAGACGAAAGCCAGTAATAATATCAATTTTAGTTGAGCTATCACATCAGCCATATTGCCGGTATCATTAATGCTGAAGGAATTGTAACAAACAATTCAATAATTCAGCATTTATTGCTCGACAGCCGTAAAGTTTATTCACCTGCATCTTCTTTGTTTTTTGCCATTAAAGGAATCCGCAGGGATGGTCATCAGTTTATTCCTGAGTTATATAAAAGAGGAGTACGAAATTTTATTATCAGCCAGCAAATTGAAACCGGTGAATATTCCGCAGCTAATTTTCTACTGGTAAACGATACATTAGCTGCATTGCAGCAACTGGCAGCATATCACCGCCGACAATTCAATATCCCCGTTATTGGTATTACCGGCAGCAATGGCAAAACAATTGTAAAGGAATGGCTGTACCAGCTATTGCAGGAAGATTTTAATATTGTACGAAGTCCCAAAAGTTATAACTCACAAATAGGAGTGCCGCTAAGTGTCTGGCAAATGAATGAACAGCATACACTGGCTATTTTTGAAGCAGGTATTTCAGAGCAGGGAGAAATGTTGCAGCTTGAAAAAATTATTAAACCAACTATTGGTGTATTGACAAATTTGGGGGAAGCCCATAGAGACGGCTTTAATGATGATGAGCATAAATTCCGGGAGAAACTGGTGTTGTTTAAAAATTGCGGAATAATAATCGGAAGAGAAACTGATCTTGAAGGCAGGAGAGATGTGATAGATATGTTGCGGCCAGATTTGCAGGTATTGATCTGGGGTTTCGGAGGCCAAAGTGATTTTGTTGTTATTTGTATTGATAAGTATGATCAGAACACCTCTATTACGATTGGCTGGAAATTGGATCAATCCGGCGAATACACGATAAACATTCCATTTACTGATGAAGCATCCATTGAAAATGCAATCACTTGTTTTTGTATTTTAATCTTGCTGAAGCTGAATCCGGTAAAGATCCCGGATAGAATGAGCAAACTTCATCCGATAAATATGCGGCTGGAATTAAAAAAGGGTATTAATAACTGTTCTGTAATTAATGATAGTTACAGTGCTGATCTGAGTTCATTGAGTATAGCCCTGAACTTTTTGGATAACCAAAGCGGCGGAACAAAAAAAGTAGCGATACTCTCTGATTTTTTGCACACCGGTTTGCCTGAGGGGGAATTATACCAGGCCATAGCGGTTTCGCTGCAAAATCATTCAGTAAACCAGTTGATAGGAATTGGAGAAAAAATTTCAACCTTTTTGCCACCAGCTTTTCCTGACTCAACAGTTTTGCAGGAATACTTCCCCAATACAGAAGCATTTATACAGCATTATCGTTTCTCAAAATTTAAGGAGGAAACAATCCTGGTAAAAGGTGCCAGAATCTTTGAGTTTGAAAAGATAGTGCAGTTGCTGGAACAAAAAGTGCATCAGACACTTTTAGAAATAAACCTCAATGCCATTGCCCATAACCTGAAGGAGTATCAGAAAATATTGAAACCAGCTACTAAAATAATGGCGATGGTGAAAGCCTTTGCGTATGGTAGCGGCGGTGCAGAAATTGCAGGCATTCTGCAATATCATAAAGTGGATTATCTCGGCGTGGCGTATGCTGATGAGGGGGTGGAGTTGAGAAAGGCCAGCATTACATTACCCATTATGGTAATGAACCCGGAAGAGAATGCTTTTGAATCCATCGTTGAAAATAATTTGCAGCCAGAGATATATTCTTTTGAATTGTTGCATTCGTTTGATATGTTTTTGCAGCAGGAAGGGCTGCAGCAATACCCGGTTCATATAGAAATAGAAACGGGAATGAACCGGTTAGGATTTGCAACAAGTGATATAGGGAAGTTGTCATCAGCATTGCAAGCAACATCTTCTTTTAAAGTGCAAACTGTTTTTTCTCATTTGGCAGCCAGCGAAGAAATGGCACAGGATGAATTTACAATACGGCAATTCAATCTTTTTGATACGGCTTCAAAAGAACTGGAAGATAAACTGGGCTACTCTTTTATAAGACATATTTCTAATTCAGCAGCCGCTGTTCGCCATCCGCAGCTACAGATGGATATGATACGATTAGGTATTGGTCTTTATGGAGTTGACAGTTCAAACTCAGGTAAATCCGATAGCTATCGGATGAATTTACAAACTGTTGCTACATTGAAATCAACTGTTGCCCAGGTAAAGCATTTGAAGAAAGGTGAATCAGTGAGCTACAATCGCAAGGGAGTTATAGAAAAAGAGTCAGTAATTGCTACTGTTCGTATCGGCTATGCAGATGGTTATCCAAGAAGATTAGGGAATGGCACTGGAAAGGTTTGGGTAAAAGGGAAACTGGCACCGGTTATTGGAACCGTTTGTATGGATATGTTTATGATAGATGTAACGGATATTCCCGGTGTACAGGAAGGTGATGATGTTATCATTTTTGGCAGCCAGTTGTCTGTGCAGCAAATAGCACAATGGGCGGGCACCATTCCTTATGAGATAATGACGGGTGTTTCTCAAAGGGTTAAGAGGGTTTATTTTGAGGAATAATAAGTAAGCTTTTCGCTGCTTGCTTCCCGCTTCAAGCCATAAAGGACAACAGCTTTTCTAATCAAATAAAAATATACACATGAAAAATTTTAAAGAGCTGCGTATCTGGCAGAAAGGAATGGATATTGCTGTAAATTGTTTTAAGCTAATTGAAAATTTCCCTAAAGAAGAAAAATTTGGCTTGTCTGTTCAGGTAACAAAGTGTGGAATTTCTATCCCTTCAAATATCGCTGAAGGAAGCAGCAGGAGTAGTGAAAAAGTTACAAAAGGTTTATTGAAATATCATTAGGCTCTTCGTATGAACTGGAAACCCAGCTGCTCATCGCACAGAGAGTCAATTTTGGAAATCAGGATTTGCTCAAAGAAACACTTGTTGAGATAAATGATGAGCAAAAAATGTTGATGGGTTTTGGAAATAAGCTTAATCAGTAGTTAAATTATTGCTATCGGGTTATGGCGGGAAGCAAGCAGCGAAAGGCTTGCAGCTTTCTTACTATATTTGTCAGAATTATGAAGTCACTCAAGCTAAAATATGTGGCACTGATCATTGCGGTGATCATCATCGTGGATCAGGCACTGAAAATCTGGATTAAGACTAATCACCCTACCGGGGAAGTGGAAAGGGTATTGGGAATGGATTGGTTTCGCCTTCATTTTATTGAAAATCCTGGCATGGCCTGGGGCTGGAAGTTCGGTAATGAAACAGGAAAAATGATTTTGACACTTTTCCGACTTGCTGCCGTAATTTTTGGTACCTGGTACCTGGGAAGAATTGTTAAACAACAATACCGGAGAGGATTTATTGTTTGTGCAGCATTAATTTACGCAGGTGCATTGGGCAACCTGATTGACAGTATGTTTTATGGGATGATTTTCGACAAGGGTCTTCATTTCGATACGGCCATTAATGATTATGTAAGCTATTCGGGCATCGCAGAATTTTCCGGCAATGGGTATGCCTCATTCCTTCATGGCAGTGTGGTGGACATGTTGTATTTCCCGATGTTTAAAGGAGACTTTCCATCCTGGATGCCATTCGTGGGGGGAGATGAGTTTGAATTCTTCAGCCCCATCTTTAATATAGCAGATGCTTCTATTTCAGCCGGTGTGATCACCCTGTTAATATTTCAAAAAAGATTTTTTAAAAAACAAACTCTTCATCCGGTTCACCAGTCAGTTGAAACAAATACGGAAGTAAGCGATAAGGTACAGGTGTCGTAAACATATAGCAGTGATCTTTCTTCGGTGATTTTATAATTAATTATGCTGTTTTACTACTTTCTTTTGAATGAAAACTACCGCTGACTGTACCCTGCGAAAATTGATACCCGCAGGAAGTTTATCAGTATTGTCTAATGCGAGATGATTCAGACCGGTACCAACAATGTAAAAATACAAAGCCCCGGTTGGGGCTTTTGTTTTAGGGTTATGCTCAGGGGGTTTACTAGTAAATGATATTCTGCTGCTTGCTTACTTTGAACCGGCAATATATCGAAGGGCGGCAGCCATATTAGTATCCCCGGTTTTGGAAGGATCGGAAGTTCTGGTCTTTCCGGATAGAACTGCTTTTAAATACGGCGACTGAACGGAAGCATTTGCAGAAGGATCTGTTTTCACAACTTTCAGCGAATGGGGGGAAAAATAATTAGATGGTTGGCTGTTACTTTTCATAGTCGGGATTTAGGGTTTAAAAAAGGGTTTGGATAAATACTACTGTTAAGGTAGTATCAAAACTTTTTTTTTGCAAGTTTTACGCAATAAAAAAAATAAAAATCATCATTTCCACCCTTTAGCGATAGGGGTTTTACTATATAAAGGATTAACCAAACTTGCCCACCATGTTGACTGGCTTTACCCATTCATCAAACTGTTCGGGAGTAACATAACCCAGCTTAACTGCCATTTCTTTTAAAGTAGTTCCCTGTTTATGGGCTTTCTGTGCAATTTCTGCGGCTTTATAATAACCGATTTTAGTATTTAAAGCTGTTACCAGCATGAGACTGTTGTCAACATGTTTTTTTATATTGGTTTCAATAGGTTCTAGACCAACCGCACATTTATCGTTGAAGGAAACACAGCCATCACCAATCAATCTGGCACTGTGGAGGAAATTATAAATCATTACGGGTTTGAAAACATTCAGTTCAAAATGCCCGTTGCTGCCGCCGATTCCAATAGTAACATCGTTACCCATTACCTGTGCAGCAATCATGGTTAATGCTTCACATTGTGTAGGGTTTACTTTTCCGGGCATGATGGAAGAGCCGGGCTCATTATCCGGAATAAAAATTTCACCAATGCCGCTTCTGGGCCCTGATGAAAGCATCCGGATGTCGTTGGCTATTTTCATTAAACTGACTGCAACAGTTTTTAAGGCGCCATGTGCTTCTACAATTGCATCATGTGCTGCCAATGCTTCAAATTTGTTTTCAGCGGTTATAAACGGTAAGCCTGTTAATGTTGCTATATGCGCTGCTACATTTTCTGGATAGCCAGGCGGAGTATTAATGCCCGTGCCTACTGCTGTGCCACCGAGAGCCAGTTCACTTAAATGGGCTAATGTATTTTTAATAGCTTTTAATCCATGATCTAATTGAGAGACATAACCGCTGAATTCCTGGCCAACTGTTAATGGAGTGGCATCCATAAAATGGGTACGTCCGATCTTTACCACTTTCATATATTTTTTACTCTTCTTCGCCAGAGTGTCTCTTAATTTTTTGATACCGGGAATAGTTGTTTCAGCCAGCATTTTATACGCTGCTATGTGCATAGCAGTCGGGAAGGTATCGTTGGAAGACTGGGATTTATTTACATCGTCGTTAGGATGCAGAAATTTTTCTTTGTCCGTCAGCTTGCCACCTTTTAATACATGACCACGGTAAGCCACCACCTCATTCACATTCATATTGCTTTGTGTGCCGCTGCCGGTTTGCCATACCACCAATGGGAAAAATTCATCTAATTGTCCTTTCAGAATTTCATCACATACTTTTCCGATCAGTACAGATTTGTTTTTAGCCAACACACCTGCTTCAAAGTTGGTGATGGCGGCTGCTTTTTTCAGGTAAGCAAAAGCACTGATTATTTCTTTGGGCATCCGGTTGATGTCCTGTGCAATTTTAAAGTTATCAATACTGCGCTGGGTTTGTGCACCATAGTATGCACCGGCTGGTACTTTTACTTCACCCATGGTGTCTTTTTCAATTCTGTATTCCATAACTGGCTTGCTTGTAAAGGATAAAATTGCGCAGCAAAGGTAACAGTATTAACCTATTTCCATCAGCGGGGCTTTATGATTTATTCTCTTTGCAACATAAGTTTCTTTGGGGGAATAGTTGTAACATTGACGCTATGAAGGGACTGTTGTTTTTTGCTTTCTTACTGGTTTCCGGCTGGCTTCAGGCACAGCAATCAGAGAACATTATCATCATTACCACCGATGGTTTCCGCTGGCAGGAGGTTTTTAAAGGGATGGATTCTGCCATCGCCAATAACAGTAAGTTTAATGAAGGCGACAGCAGCTATATCTATGAAAAGTACTGGAGTGAAAATGAAAAAGAACGGCGAAAAAAATTATTACCTTTTTTATGGAGCACTGTTGAACAACAGGGGCAGCTTTTTGGTAACAGGACCGCCGGCAGTAAAGTAGATAATGCTAATCCTTACTGGTTCAGCTACCCGGGATACAGCGAAATAATGACGGGCTATGCTGATACAGCTATTAATAGTAATAGTTACCCGCCGAATCCGCATGTAACCGTACTGGAATTTTTAAACAAACAACCCAAACTAAAAGGCAAGGTAGTTGCCTTTGGAGCATGGAATGCTTTTGACCGTATTCTGAATGAAGAAAGAAGTAAAATACCCGTCATCTCAGGTTTCGATCTTACCGGAGGTAAAACACCTACTGCGAATGAAAAAATGATCAACAGCTTGTTAAAGGATGCCTACAAACCATGGCATGAAGATGAATGCTTAGATGTGTTTACACATCATGCAGCTATGGAATGGATGAAAGCAAGAAAACCAAAAGTTCTTTATATTGCCTATGGAGAAACAGATGAGTGGGCCCATGCAGGTAAGTATCGGTCTTATCTTGATGCAGGCCACCAAGTGGATGCCTGGATAAAAGAGATATGGGATTTTGTACAAAAAGATCCGCAGTACAGGAATAAAACATCATTATTTATTACCGTAGATCATGGCCGGGGTGATATTAAGAAGGAAGAATGGACAAGCCATAATGATAAAATACAGGGCTCACATGAAATTTGGTTTGCTGCAATGGGGCCGGGTACACCAATAAGGGGTGAGTTAAAATCCGGTATGCAATTATATCAACAGCAGTTTGCACAAACTATTGCCAAACTGATGGGTTATACTTATAAAGCCGATCATCCCATTGCCGATGAGATTATGTACGTTTTTAAAATGAAAAAATGAAGACACTACTTTTTGGTCTTATGATGTTGGCCGGGCTTTGTATGGCTGCTCAAAATGCTGCCCCGTTTCCGCTCCCCACCCGGCAGCAACTGTCTTGGCATGAAACAGAGTTTTATCTTTTTATGCACTTTGGTCCTAATACATTTACGGATAAAGAATGGGGCGAAGGAACGGAGCCGGAAGACCTGTTCAATCCATCGCAATTAGATTGCCGGCAATGGTGCAGGGTGGCTAAAGCCGCAGGAGCTAAGGGAATTATCATTACTGCCAAACATCATGACGGGTTTTGTTTGTGGCCCAGTAAATATTCAAAACACACGGTAAAGCAAAGTAAATGGAAAAACGGCGAAGGGGATGTGCTGAAAGAATTGTCAAAGGCATGCAGAGAATACGGATTAAAATTTGGAGTTTATATTTCACCGTGGGACAGAAACCATCCTGATTACGGAACAGAAAAATACAACGATGTTTTTGCAGGTATGCTGAAAGAAATATTGAAAGACTATGGCAACATTTGGGAACTGTGGTGGGATGGGGCGAATGGAGAAGGACCGGGTGGAAAAAAACAAGTGTATGACTGGCGCAGATTCGAAAATCTTGTAAGGGAAATTTCTCCTAAAACAGTTGTCTTTAGTGATATTGGACCCGACATTCGCTGGGCAGGAAATGAAAACGGATTTGCGGGTGATCCCAACTGGAATTTTCTGGATACGGCCGGGTTCAAAAGAGGAACGGGCAGCCCATCCATGGATACACTGAACCATGGAAATTATAATGGTAAGCATTGGATACCGGCAGAATGTGATGTAAGCATCCGTCCCGGTTGGTTCTGGCATGCCAGGGAAGACGATAAAATAAAAACACCTCAGCAATTATTCAGTATCTATTTGAAATCAGTGGGAAGAGGGGCTAATCTTTTACTGAATGTTCCGCCTGACCAGGCAGGACTGATTGGAGAAAAAGATATGACTGCATTAATGGAGTTTAAAAAAATGCGGGACGAAAATTTTGATGATAATCTTTTGAAGACGGCAAGAATTTATTATGAATTCAAACCGAAAAATATTACGTTCAGCACAGTTGATTCAAGCGGAGCATTCGGGGCCAATCTCCAGAATTTTATTGTAGAGTTACCGGGGGAAACCACCATTAACTGTATTATGTTGCGGGAGGCCATTCACCTTGGCCAAACCATCCGGAAATTTAACGTGGTTTTTTACAAAGGGAATAAAATTATTGGTGAAATAAAAGGGAACAGTGTTGGCAGAAAACGTATCCTGACTTTTCCCGCAAAAGCTATTACCTCCTTCAGGGTTTCCCTGGACGATGCGAAGGGGAATGACAATATCAGTGGTATAGCAGCATACCTGATTGATGAAAAACTTACCGAACATTAAATTGTGGCCGGAATATTGTTCATTTTAAGAATGAGTAATAGAAAAGCAACTGGCATTGCTGTTTTGATCACAGGATTTATTTTTACTGCCTGTTCTGATACAAAACAATCTGCACCGCAACCCAGGCAGGAAACGGTCCGGGCTGCAACATCACCGGAGAAGGATGATTCTGTAAATAAAAAATCAACCCTTGTATTTTCTCCGGATGGAAAAATTGAAACCGGAACAACAAATCCCGCAGAGCTACTGGATTTTTCCAAAACATTGACCGGTACACCTTATCTCTATGCTTCTACAGACCCGGAGAAGGGTTTCGATTGCTCAGGGTTTATCACCTATGTATTCAATCATTTTAATATTTCAGTGCCCCGTTCTTCTGTTGACTTTACCAACTATGGTACCACCATAACTATGGAACAGGCGAAGCCTGGGGATTTAATTTTATTTACGGGAACAGATAGTACTATCCGGGTAGTAGGGCATATGGGTATTGTAGAAAGTGTAAAAAATGATACACTGTATTTTATTCATTCAACTTCGGGAAAAATGAAAGGGGTAGTAATCACTCCATTTGGAAATTATTACCGGAGCCGGTTTGTAAAAGTAATCCGGGTGTTCCCTGGCAAATTTTTCGAATGAATTTTATTTACCCGTAAAAACGGCTTTACGTTTTTCAAGGAAAGCAGTAGTTCCTTCTTTCATATCTTCTGTGGCAAAAGCATCACCAAATGCTGAAATCTCCACCGCATAACCATTTTTTGTTTCATCATAGACTGCATTGGCAGCATTAATGCAACCGGCAACAGCCAGCGGGGCTTTTGAATTGATGATGCTGAGAATTTTTATTGTATGTTCCAATAATGTTTCAGCAGTGGTAACATAATTAACTAAACCCAATTGCTTCGCTTCGTTGGCATCAACCAGGTGTGCAGACATCAGCAACTCCATTGCTTTTCCTTTTCCGATTAATTGTACTAATCGTTGCGTGCCGCCATAGCCGGGTATCAATCCTAAATTAACTTCGGGTTGACCAAATTTTGCATTTTCACTTGCTATTCTAAAGTGGCAACTCATTGCCAGTTCACATCCACCACCGAGTGCAAAACCATTAACTGCCGCAACGATAGGTTTCGGTGAATTTTCAATTCTGGCAAAAGTATCCTGTCCTCTTTTAGCTAAGGTCATAGCCTCTTCCTTGTTCAGCCCGCCAAATTCTGAAATATCGGCTCCGGCTACAAAAGCTTTGGGGCCTGCACCGGTGATGATGACGGATTTTATTTCAGCATTACTGTTTACCTCATCCAATGCTTTGTTTAAATCGGTGAATACTTCTTTGCTTAGTGCATTCAGTTTATCGGGGCGGTTGATGGTAATAGTAAAAATGTTATTCTCCAAAGAGGTGAGAAGTGTTTGATACATACAAATAGTTTAGAAGTTTCTGTTTTTCTTAACCCAATATTTTATATACTCAGAAATTTCGGATGTAGGTGTACCCGGGGCAAATAATTTCCCCACTCCCATTTCATTCAATGTTTTCATATCATCTTCGGGAATAATGCCGCCACCGGTGAGCAGTACATCAGTCATTCCTTTTTCTTTCAGCAGGGCAATCACTTTTGGAAAAACAGTCATGTGGGCGCCGGATAAAATACTGATTCCAATGGCATCAACATCTTCCTGTAATGCTGCATTCACCACCATTTCAGGAGTTTGGCGAAGCCCGGTGTAGATAACTTCCATACCTGCATCCCGCAAAGCAGTGGCAATGACTTTAGCGCCACGATCATGGCCATCCAATCCTACTTTGGCAACCAAAACTCTTACGGGTCTGTTCATGTTCTGAATTGTGTATTGCGAAAATAAGGAATGTAGCGTAATGCTTACCTGTTGAACTGTTTCTTCTCTTCTTTCAATCCATCTACTGCTAACTGCAAACCTGCAGCGTCAATATTCTGATAAAAAATAATTTTATTTCCATATTGTCGGGAGAATTTGTTGATGACAGAATCAATGACCGTTATTTTTTCAAAATGCTGAAATACTTCGTCATTTTTATCGGGAATTTCTTCGCCAACGAAAATCAGGTGTTTCATCAAAAGCCGGTCTGGTATCCAGAGGAGAAATGAGCCATTGTCGCTTATTACTTTGTTTTTGAAATATCTATCAATGCCATAAAACTTCAGTGAGCCGGCTTGTCCATAATTACTGCAATAAATAATGCTGTTTGCTTTTGTTGAATCTGGCAGTGATTGAAAGAATGATTCTGTTTTTGTTGTCAGCTCTTTCCACCCCAGCATATCAGCAAAATCCTGCGGCAGCGGATGATTTTTCTGGTCTTCCCATTTATGTTCTATTCCTATTTTTTTGTAGAAGGCAGCTAATTTTTCCGGTTTCCAGATAGGTAACAGGAGAGGCATTACCAGGTAATTCAACCCGATAATAAATATGGCAAGTGTGTATCGTATCCATCTTTTTCTCTCCAATAAATATTCCCAGGCCACTCCGCCTGCCGCCAGCAGCATGGGATATGCACCAAGAGCATAATAGGCTTTGCCACTGCCAAAAATCAATAAAGTAATAACCGCCAAATAAATAATACCAATGATACGCCATTCTTTTTTTCTAAATACCCATATTAACCCTGCTATCCATATTAAAAGTACCGGCAATAACATCATCAGTTGGTCTGTTAAAAAATTGGCTTTGTCATTATACTTTAATTGTGTTTCCCGCAGCTCTTCCATGTGATGTATCAAAGGCCAGTTGTGCCAGTATTGCCATAAAACATTTGGCAGTATAATAAGGAATGCAAGACCTGCAGCAAACCATGTTTTCTTTTTGGTGAATAGTAGCCGGTATGGTGAAAGCAGCAGCCCGGTAACAATCGCAATGGCCATAAAGAAAATTGAATACTTTCCCCACCATCCTGCTGCTAAGCTGACAGCTAACCAGTAAATAAATTTTTGATTACTGGAGTTGATATATCGGATTAAAAAATAAATGCTCAGCGTCCAGAAAAATATATCTAAGAAATTGGGCTGAAATAAATAATGCACCCGGATATAAGCCCCGCTGATGATGCCAAGCCCCGCAATAAATTGAGCAAATAATTTTCCTCCTAATTCAGCCGCAATCAAACAGGTGACAACAACAGTAGCTGCACCAAAGAAGCAGGGCCAGAGTTTTATCCATGCTTCGGAGCCGCCAAACCAGGAAGAAATCATTGCCAGATAAGAAAGCAGCGGTGGATTTTCAAGGTAACCCAAATCAAAATGCAGTCCTTGCTGATAATACAGGTATTCATCCCGCTGCAACTCATACAACACATCCTGCTGAAACAGCGGCAATACAAATTTGATAATGGCGAGTAATAAAATCAGTGGCCAATAGGCTTCCTGTCTTTTCATCTTAGCGTTAAGATAATAAGACGAAATGAGAAATAATATTATTGATTAATTACTGGCACTGTGTATTCAAAAACTTCAGTGTAGCCCGGTTGTAATCGCTGTACATCTGGTGGTCGGCTACCGCCAGGTCAATTTGTTCAACAACAGTAAGCTTTTGCAGGATAGTTAAACTGTTTAGCTCCGGAAAAGCAGTTGGATTCGCCTGGTAGGCTGTTGTCAGTGCATCGGCAAATCCGATAAAATAATTTTTACTGTTCAGAAAACCTTTGCTTTTTAATTCAGTAAAAACCAAAGTTGATTTAGCAATTGTTATATCGCCTTTCCTGGCAAACCGTTCAGGATATAATGGCGAATGTTCCAGCATATAATATTTGCTGCAAATACTCCGGCCTGTCAATGTTTGTGAGTTGGTCAATGCATTGGCATTACCAGTGGGTCCTACATTTTCATTATTGTCAAACCTGGCCATGCAAAACTGGAGTGGGGTAACAGAGCTTAGTGCAATTGGTGCACCAGACGGGGCACAATAACTGACACCGGCTTTATAACTGAATAGCGAAGACAGGTAGGAAGAAAAATTCCCACCATTACTCATGCCAACTGAATAGCGGAGTTTACTCCTGTTGGTTACACCACGGGTATAAAAAACATCAGTGATGATTTTGATATTGGCATAATCTATATTGGTGACAGAGTCATACGGAGTGGTACCCCATCTTAATTTTCCATCACCGTTTGCATCAATACCTGTGGTGGCTTCCTCTGCTTCTGTAACGATTACGCCGAAATTATCAGTCACCAGGTCTTTAATCAGTTGCTGATATTCATAGCTGTTTACAAAATGTTGCGCTGTTCCGCCAGAGCCGTGCAGTAATAAAACGAATCCTTTATGTCCGGCTGGAAAGAAATAATAAACAGGCTTGAGTCTGTCCCTGCCCATTATTTGTTCAAAAGTGAGAGTAAAGGGTGTAATATTTTTAATGCTACCGGTGTAGCTTACATTTTTGGCAGGCATAATAAACCAGGTATGCCATTCATCTTTTCCGTTCAGCAGGGAAGCATCACTACTGCTCCAGGTATCGAACAACTGGCTGCTTGTGTACGCTGTACTGAAAATGTGTACCGTATCGCCAACTTTATACTTTCCGGTGCCGTAGCCATTATTAACGGTTACAACAGCACTGTCAACAGATGTGGGGGGTGGAGTTGTTGTTGAACCTTGCTTATTACATCCAACAAAAAAAGGTAAACAAAGCAGTGGTAAAAATTTACTCATAGGTCTTTCAGACTGTGTAAAACTGAACTCGTTTAACGGCTATCCAAACATGTTTATTGCCCGGTTTATCCGTTCAATTGTTTCCTCTTTCCCCAGTAATTCCGCAATATTAAACACCGGCGGGCCAAACTTACCGCCTACCAGCATAATGCGGAAGGGGAGTTGCAGTTCACCGGGTTTGATGCCTTTTTCACCTGCCAGATCTTTAAAAGTATTTTCTAATACAGTGGCATTCCATTCAGCAGCAGCTTGCGATTTTTCAGCATAAGCAACAAAGAAATTTTTCTTGCCCTCATCCCATTTGGGTTTTACTGCATCCACATCCAATGTTTCCGGTGCTTTAAAAAAGAAAGAAGATTGTTGCACAAAATCTGGCAGCAATACACACCTATCCTTCACCAAACCAATAACCTTCTCCAATAAAGCATCATTGCCAACTGTAATGCCATTCTGTGCAAGCAGGTTCTTAACTGCCAACTGCAAATTGCCAACTGCCGATTGCTTTATCCATTCATGATTGAACCATTTCGCTTTTTCATAATCAAATTTAGCTCCGGCACTATGTACTCTTTCCAGCGAAAATTTTTCTATCAATTCTTCTTTGGTAAAAATTTCCTGTTCAGTGCCATCATTCCACCCCA
Source organism: Chitinophagaceae bacterium (assembly GCA_031422725.1). Taxonomy (GTDB): domain Bacteria; phylum Bacteroidota; class Bacteroidia; order Chitinophagales; family Chitinophagaceae; genus JJ008. The sequence continues at coordinate 15,649 of JANPMI010000029.1, forward strand.
GCAATGCCAGCAGGTTGATAAATGCTTCTGGTAAAAATCCTTTTTCTTTAAAACCTTCAGTTAGCTCATTTGTTTTCGGGTCGTTCCAGCTCATGGCAAAAACAGGAAAACCATATTTAGCACCGTCTCTTTTGCTCAACTTGCCATTAGGTCCAAGTATCAGTGGGAAGTGGGCGCATTGCGGCATATTTTCCAAACCAAACAAATACTTCCACAATAAAATATGCACCGGCGCAGATGGCAACCATTCTTCACCCCGAAAGGCATGACTTATTTTCATTAAGTAATCATCAACAACAACCGCCAGGTGATAAGTAGGCATTCCATCTGCTTTCAGTAAAACTTTATCATCCACTACTGATGTATCAAAACTTACCTGACCCCGGATCATATCAGTAAAAGAAACCGTTTCATGAAGCGGAATTTTTATACGGATAACATGCCTTGTCCCTTCAGCTAATAATTTTTCTGTTTCATCGGCAGCCAGTGTCAGGGAGTTCCGCATTTTCATACGGATGTTGCTGTCATATTGCGGTGAGGAGTTTTGTTCAGTCTTAAAATCATGTCGCATTTTTTCCAACTCTTCCGGTGTGTCAAATGCATAGTAAGCATGACCATCCTTTACCAACTGCTCTGCGTATTGGCGGTAAGTTGCTTTTCTTTCACTCTGGCGGTATGGACCATAGTTACCACCATACTGCACACTTTCATCAGGTTCCAATCCGCACCATTTCAACGTATCAAAAATATATTCTTCAGCTCCGGGCACATAACGGCTCTGATCGGTGTCTTCAATCCGTACTAAAAAATCGCCACCATGTTTTTTGGCAAATAAATAATTGTACAAAACTGTCCTTACTCCGCCAAGGTGCAACCCACCGGTTGGGCTTGGCGCAAAACGGACTCTCACTCTTTTACTCATAGCATGCAAAGATAAACTCCCCTCTCTTAAAGGGCAGGCTCTAAATTTCATAGTTTTGAATAATTCAATATTACAAATGCAGAGTAAACAAACAGAGCAAAATTGGAATAAAAGTCCCTTTCTTTTAAGAGTTATTGGTATGGGGAGACCTTATTTTGTAAAAACTCCCTGGTGGCTGAAGAAGATTTATCCTCACCGTTTGTGGAATGTTGACACAAAAGAAAAGATCATTTACCTCACATTTGATGATGGGCCTCACCCGGTTGCTACACCATTTGTATTGGATGAATTGAAAAAGTATAATGCAAAGGCCACTTTTTTTTGTATTGGGAAAAATGTACTTGATTACCCGGCGATTTATAAGAGAATAACAGATGAGGGACATTGTACAGGCAATCACACCCAAAACCACCTGAACGGATGGCAAACAAATACGGATGCTTACCTGGCAGATGTGGCGGAAGCATCAGGGCACATTCATTCAAATTTATTCAGGCCACCTTTTGGAAGAATAAAATCATCTCAATCCAAAGGAATTAACGGGGCAATGAAAAACAAATCTTCAAAAATTGTAATGTGGGATGTATTGAGTGGCGACTTTGATGAAACTTTAAGCAAAGAAAAATGCCTGAAAAATGTAACAGCTAAAGCTACCAATGGCTCAATAGTCGTTTTTCATGACAGCGAAAAGGTATTCTCCCGGCTTGAATTTGTTTTACCGGCTGTTTTAGATTTTTTTACGAAATCGGGATACAAGTTTAGAAAAATTGAGCTGTAACAGGAAAATTAATTGTTTGAAATACTTGGGAACCCCTTTAGGGGCAGGGTAAAAAGTTAGGGCCGGGGTAGAAACCCTGGCCCGTTTTTAATCCGTACCCTATGAAAACTGGTTTAAAGGTATAATAATTTTTTAATTACGGCAAAGTAATTTGGATAGTTCTGCCGTTGATTGTGAGGGTGGCCTGGTCGTCACAAACGCCGTTTCCAAAATCCAGTTCTGCCACCCAGGGGCTGTTTGCCGGGGTATTCAGGCGCACTGTTCTTATCCTGCCTTTTACAATCCAGCGGCAGGTAAATCTTCTAAAAAGAGGCTCCTTAATATTTGATTCCCAGCCTGCCAGCAAGTTTCCTCTTTTGGCTCTGCCCCGGGCGGTGCCTTCAATTTTAAATATATCATCCCGTGGCATATCAGGTGTTATCAGCCCTTCTACCTGTAGTATAGTTTTAGTGCTGTTCCACTCTGTATAGTCACCGTTAGGTTTGCTTAGTTTGCCGTTGCTAACCTCAACTTTGTATTTCCGGCTGAGAGGCAAAATCGTTCCGATATTGCTTATTGTATGTGTTCCTTCCACTTTTACAGCGTCTATATAAAAACCATCAAATGTAGTAGTGGCAACAGCTCCGGGGATGGTGAGGCGGCTGGTGTATTCAGTAATAACCCGGCCTCTTCTGAAATGACCATCGGGTCCGGGACAACCGGTTGTTCCAAAGTCAACAACAATTTTTACCGGGAAAAAAGTAATATTTGGGTGGGTTATTGTTATTGTAAAACAACGGGGTACCGGAGTTAAAGTATCGGTACGGCCATAAAATACTCCCGAGCCTGATACGCCTACATCATTATTAGCCCCCATTGCATCATCGAAAATACTGCTGAAAATGCCCTCGGCCTCCCCGTCAGCTTCACCTGAAGCTTTGGATGCATCTTCCTCTTGCTGTGCTTCAGTACCACTTAGACTGTTTTCTTTTCCGCAGGAGGCAATCATCAGCAAACCAAGAAAAAAGGAAAGAGTAATGAGCTGGGTTAGATTGAACCGGGATTTCATAAACTAAGTTGTTTTATGGACTTGAATAAATTAACGGTCTTAGGATAGATTTTATTGGTTTAAGTTTAAAGGATTCTTAAAGTTTTTTACAGAGTTTTGTATCAAATAGTACTGAAAATGAACCTCATAGATACCCATTCACATATTTATCTCTCTGAATTCGGGAATGATAGTGCCAATATGCTTGAAAGGGCGGAAAAAGAAGGAGTTGAAAAAATTTTGATGCCGGCTATTGATTCCTCAACACATTTACAGATGCTGACAATGGAGGAGGAGAATAAATCCAGCTGTTTTAGCATGATGGGTTTGCATCCCTGTTCAGTGAAAGAAAACTATCGGGATGAATTAAAAATAGCCGGGGAATATTTAGAAAAAAGAAAATTTAAAGCAGTTGGAGAAACAGGGCTTGATTTTTACTGGGACAAGACTTTTACAGAACAGCAGTATGCTGCATTTCATACACAAATAGAGTGGGCTTTGCAATATGATATACCAGTTGTTATTCATTCCCGCAACTCAACCGATGAATGCATTAAAGTGATTGCAGAACACCAGAGAGGAAAATTGACTGGGGTTTTTCATTGTTTTTCGGGAAATGAGATGCAGGCGCAACAAATCATTGACCTGGGATTGTATCTGGGAATAGGGGGAGTGGTTACGTTTAAAAATTCAGGGTTGGATAAAGTAATGTCAGCTACCGGTCTGGAGCATATTGTAATGGAAACAGATGCTCCTTATTTGGCTCCGGTGCCCTTCAGGGGCAAAAGAAATGAGCCTTCTTACCTTAAATATGTAACGGAGAAATTGTCAGAAATAAAAAAAATGAGCATTGAGGAAATTGCAGCCATAACAACTGCAAATGCAGAAAAACTATTCAGGTTTTAAAAGCTGAAACAAATAATCAGTACCGGTGAGCTACTATCTTACAAGGCATTTCGATGGCCTATTTCTTCTTTTTTCATGATGTCAATATACCTGGCTGTCCCGACATAAAAGAAAACTACCAGTAAAATAATTGCCAGCGTAATAAACAAACGGGGATTACCCATATTCAGGTATTTGAGCAATCCAAAAAAAGCAAAAAAGAAAAGACTCTCAACAAAAAGAATCTCAAGCATGGAGAAGGATCTGTTTTTCATAACAAGTGGATATTTGTTGATACAATATTAGCGCCTTCATCATTGATACAATAGCGGTAAACTGCCCGATTTTTTATCGTACTCTTACTACTCACTTTCGTAAAATCACTTGTTTGTGTAAACCACGAGAGCCTATTTTTTTCTCCCTATTGAATGCCAGTAAGGTGTTTTTTCAGAAAAGATAATATCCGTTAGCCCCGCCTGTTCCATCATGGCTTGTATTTGTTTCCGGGAAAAACGTTGTTCCAGCGGGGTTCCAAAGCGGTCTAGACTATCGTTTCTGATGATATAAAAAGATTGATTTTCATAAACCTGCAAAGGAATATTTTGCCGGATGCGTTTTGGCACACCAACAAATTTCAGAAAACGGCATAATAATACAAAAGGCATATAAAGAATGATGGCTAAAAATGCACAAAAAGCTTTTTTAAGCCCTGCCGGCATTTTGGAAACAACCAAACGGATAAGGTTGGAGAGGTAGAAAATTATTTTGAAATAATAAGGCTTGTTGTCAAGATTGTAATATAAATAAAGAAGAAAGTTCCCGTCTTTTTTTATCTTCTTTACACAATCGTTTAAAGCTTTTGTGGTGTCAGGAATATGATGGAGGACACCGAGGCTGTATCCAAAATCAAAGTGTTCATCCGGGAAAGGAATATTATCTGCCGCTGCCTGTATCAGTGTTATTTTTTCATCTGCACCTATCAGGGAATCAGCCGCCAGTATGGCTGAACTTGGATCAATCCCGGTGATGGATTGATAGGGATACTTTGTCTGAATATATTTAATAAATCTTCCGCTTCCGCAACCTATATCAATAATATGGGAATTCTCATTTAGCATACCAGGACTGACAATGTCAAAATACTGTTCTCCCAGTGCCTGGATGTCTTTTTCTGTAAATCCATGAAAGGAATTCCATTCTTCTCCAAAGGAAGAAACGGTATGCTGATCAATATTCTCAGATCCTTCATGGCGGGGGATCAGCCTGTTTTTCGTCTTAATTTCTCTTGTAATATTCGTCATTAAAATCAATTTGTCAGGGTAATGGTTATCCTTGGCTATTTATTTTTTTTACAGCTATTTTATAGCTGGTGTAATGGATGCCATTATTACAAGGAAGGAAATAAACATAAAACATGTCAGAATACTTTTAAAATAAAAGACCTCCGTCGCTAAAGCTATGGAGGCCGGAGGCGGAGACCGAGGGATTCGAACCCTCGATACGGTTTCCCGTATATACACTTTCCAGGCGTACCTCTTCAACCACTCGAGCAGGTCTCCGGTTTTGATAAGGGCAGCAAAAATAAGGATTCTTGCCTTACCAGTTGTTTGCCTGTTCAGCATTCATTCTTTCTGATACATCAATGGGCTGATGATCTTCCCATTCAGGATCATATTTTACAAACCAGGATATCCATAGGCTGCGGCTGAAACGCATCAGCCAGGGTTGGAGTAATATCAATAAAACTGCGTTGGTACCCATCCATATAAAAAAACGGTTATCATTTACTGACAGACCAATAGTTAATGCCCAGATACCTAAGCTTATTAAACTTAAACCAACGGTAAGTACATAACTAACATAGCTGGTGCCATAATAAAATCCTACTTCTATTTCGCTGGCCTGCCCGCAAACAGGACATTCTTTATTCATCAGCATGTTTTTTTTGAAGTTGATAGTGACCGGGTGCTGAAATAGCCTGCCCTCACGGCAACGGGGGCATCTGCAACCTAGGGTAGATGATAAATAGCCACGACTCACTTTTTTCTCTGACATTTTTATTTATTGGTTGTCTTTTGTTCTATGATTTTTTCTATTTGATTAGCCTGCAAGACTCCCGATTGACGCCACAAAGATTTTCCATTCTGAAATAGCATCAGCGTTGGTACACTTTGAACCTCGTAGGTATTAGCAGCTACAGGACTTTTATCTATATCAATTTTGAGTATGCGGACTCTATCACCCATTTGCTGGTGCAATTGTTCCAAAACAGGTTTCATCATTTTACAAGGGCCGCACCATTCTGCAAAAAAATCAACCAGCACAGGTGTGCTGCCATTGATGATTTCGCCAAAACTCTCAATCTTATTGCTTGTTGTCTGCATTTTTTTCTTTTTTGAACATACTGAACAATAATCCACCCATCAAAGCACCATAAGCTGAGCTATTGTGCCAGTTGGAAGTAATAGCACAAGTACCACTGCTACAGCCAATTTGCTGCCAATACAGATAACCGCCGATGGCTCCAAGGATAACCCCTGCAATCAGGAGTTTATTATTTAATACCCAGCTCTTCATATTCAATAGTTGAAGGTGTTGAAGAATTATTTTTTTTGACCGTTGTAGAGCAATTGCCTCCTGTGCAACATACCCCATCTGTAAATAAAGACATCAATGTAAATAGCCCTCCAGCAACCATTCCCGGCACCTGGCCGGACTGAATAGAAGAGTACAAAATTAAGCTACCAACGCCAACTCTAAGGAACTTTAACGCTGTCCATCCATTTTTAAGCCGGTGTACAAAATTCATTTCTGTTTGATTTTATTTTACTTCGCAAAATTCGGGCAAAAGGATTAATGGAGGAGTGACGATAGTTACAAAGGGAAAATAGTGCTGTTAAATTTGTGATAAGTATCACTAAAAATTATTGACACCAGCGAAAACAGGAAAATAGAAATTTTAATATAACGCAGGTTGAATGCAGTCTGTAGAAGGATATACTTTTTTAAGCGTACAACACATCCTGAAATGTGCTACTATGCCTGCTGCTGCTGTAATACAACCAATTATCAGAATGGCAGTACTCATACCAGCTAAATCGGCCAGTACTCCCGCCAATAAGGCACCGATAACATAGCCACTATCCCGCCAGAAACGAAAGATGCTTAAGCTCTCTGCCCGTTGTGAAGGATGGGTACTTTCAGCAACAACAGTAAGAAAATTGGGATACACTAATGCTGTCCCTAAACCTAATAATACGGAAGCAGCAATCAACAACCAGAATTGAAATGATACGGCAAGTAATACAATCGCTGCTGCCTGTAACAACATACCTGCTGTTATAATTTGTTTTTTGCAATACACATCACCCATCTTACCGGTAATCAACTGCATCACTCCCCATACTGCAGGGTATATGCCTGCAATAATTCCGATTTCATGAATTTTGAAATCTCTTTGTAACAATAAAACAGGCAACAAACCCCAGACTACTGCATCATTCATATTATTCACCAGGCCATTCAATGTAACACTGCTGATATTTTTATGTTTCCAGGTGGTTTCCTTCCATACATTTTTTAGTAATGCAATTTTGCTTACAGCACTTTCAGCATGAACAAAATGAGTGGTGTCTTTTATCAAAAAAGCTGATACTAATAAACCCGCAGCGGCAAAAAATAATCCGGGGATAAAAGGAAAATAAGCATAACCATAACCGGATGCAATGGAACTGGCAAGATAGGAAGCAAGACCAACGGATAAGTAACCAGCAAATTCATTAATGCCCATGGCAAGGCCACGGTTCTTTTGCCCCACAATATCTATTTTCATTATAACCGTAGATGACCAGGCCAATCCCTGGTTGATGCCTAATAAAATATTAGCTGCAATAATCCATGACCATGAATCAGCATACATTAATAAAAAAGGAACAGGCAGTGCTGCCCACCAGCCAGCCATTAATATTTGTTTCCGGTTAAATCGTTTACTGAGTTTGGCTACACTATAATTGCTTACTGCTTTGGTAATGCCGAATGCCATAATAAAACTTAGAATGGCGGTATTGGCATCTAATCCAAATACACTTTTACCTAATCCCGGCAATACGGCTCTTTCCAAACCAATCATCGCACCAACAAAGGCATTCACCAGTACCAGCAATGAAAACTGCTGCCAGTTTGTTTGCAATCCTGTTTGTATTATTGGTTTATCATTCATTAATAAATATATAATCAATCAATCAATCAATACTAATGGGGCAGACTATCTCTGAATTTTCCATAAACCCATGTGCCTGCAATAGCACTTAGCAAGCTAACAACTATTACCAATGCTCCGGTGCCTATTTGCGCAAACAATGGCCCGGGACATGCACCGGTAATAGCCCAACCCAATCCAAATATCAAGCCGCCATAAATATTCCCTTTGTTGAATTTTTTGGAAACAAACTCAATGGGTTCGTTATAAATAGTTTTGAGTTTATATTTTTTTATTATCAAAACAGAAATAATGCCCACCACTACTGCAGAACCAATAACACCATACATGTGAAAACTCTGTAAGCGAAACATTTCCTGTATCCTGAACCAGGAAATTACTTCTGCTTTTACCAGGATAATTCCAAACAATATTCCCGCCACGGCATATTTAAGATTATACCACCAGGGGTGTTTTAATTCTGATTCGTTAAAACAAACTGCATCCAGCGAACGAACTTCAAAGTCAGTGTTCTCCGACAAAAATTTATGATGCTTCTTTTCTTTTATTGTTTCATTCATTTCCATAGCTACTTATAATTTTAAAATAAAAGGAAGAATTAAATTGGCCATAATAAAACCACCAGCCATAAAACAACAGGTGGCCACTAATGAAGGCCATTGCAGGTTACTCAATCCCATAATGGAATGACCAGAAGTGCAGCCACCGGCATATCTTGTTCCAAAGCCAACGAGGAAACCACCAATCACTATCATAAAAAAGCCTCTTACTGTTAGCAGTGATGACCATGAAAACAGGTCAGTAGGTACTATGCTATTATAATTGGTAACACCATAAGTGGCCAGTTCTGCTGAAAGTTTTGCATTTACCTGCATAGGCTCAGGACTGGCTAATAGTTGTGCAGCAATGAAGCCGCCGATAAGAACTCCGGCTACAAAAAATAAATTCCACATTTCTTTTTTCCAATCGTATTGAAAGAAAGGGATTTTTGAAGGCAAACAAGCAGCACATATATGCCGCAGGGAAGAAGATATGCCAAAGGTCTTATTGCCCAATAATAATAAAGCTGGTACTGTTAACCCTATTAAAGGCCCTGCTACATACCAGGGCCAGGATTGTTTTAAAAAATCAAGCATATTCATGTTTTTGTTTCAATTATTTATAATAGGGTGGAAGGGCAAACATATTCTGTTAGGTTGAACTTACCACTTTCCTTAATTTCTTTAAAGCCACCTTTCACATCAATCAGTTTATCATAACCTCTTGCCCGGAGAATGGAAGTGAAGATCATGGAGCGGTAACCACCGGCACAATGCACATAGTAAGTTTTGTCTTTATCAAGCTGCGCCATGCTGTCGTTAATAAAATCCAATGGCGCATTTTCTGCGTTTGCTACATGCTCACTCAAATATTCGCTTTGTTTACGAACATCCAGCACATTTACTTTTTCTTTACTCATTATAGCTGCCAATTCATTGGCAGTTATAGAAGTGACCTGGTCTGTTTCTTTACCGGCATTTTTCCAGGCATCAAACCCGCCTTTCAAATAGCCGATGGTATAATCATATCCTACCCGGGCTAACCTGGTAATCACTTCTTCTTCACGGCCTTCATCAGTTACTAATAATATTTCCTGTTTGATATCCGGAATCATCGCACCAACCCAGGGTGCAAAACTTCCATCAATACCGATGTTGATAGAGTTGGGAACAAAGCCTTTGGCAAATGTTTGCGGAGCTCTTGTATCCAATATCAGGGCACTTGTTTCATTCGCTGCTATTTCAAATGCATCGGGACTTAATGCATGTTGTCCTCTTTCGAGTACTTTATCAATGCTTTCATAGCCTTGTATGTTCAGCATTACGTTCAAAGGAAAATAAGCAGGCGGAGCTACCAGTCCTGTTGTTACTTCTTTAATAAATTCTTGTTTTGTCATATCGGCTCTAAGTGCATAGTTGGTTTGTTTTTGATGTCCTAGTGTATCCGTAGTTTCCTTACTCATATTTTTACCACAGGCAC
>JANPMI010000030.1:0-6469 GCA_031422725.1 Chitinophagaceae bacterium
TTATTTGCCTGCAAAAAGAAAAAAGGGATTCCTGATGTTTCTGATATAAAAGTGGACATTAACCTGGAGCGGTTTGACAGAGATTTCTTCACTATTGACAGCAACAATGTTTTGCCGGGGTTAAATGAGTTAAATAAAAAGTACCCAGCTCTCACAACTATTTTTCTTCAAAACATATTGGGTCTTGACAGTGCATCAACGCTACCGGGTGTCAAACGTTTTATCAGCCTGAGTGGCGGCTTGTACGACACCGTGAACACTGTTTTTAAAAATACCAATGACCTTGAAAAAGATTTCAAAAAGGGGTTTCAATTTGTAAAATATTATTTCCCGGAATATAAAGTTCCGGACATCGCCACTATTGCCGGGCCGGTAGATGCCATGGCTCAATCTCAAACCGGGCCAACACCCAATTTCCTGGCACCCGATTTTCTGGGTATCAGCCTGCAATTTTATCTCGGCAAAAATTTTTCAATTTACAACGAACCCTTCTTTATTGAAAATGTCGCCCCTGCCTACCGCAGCCGCCGGTTCAGCAAAGAATATATCATTGCCGATGCCATGCAGCTGGTTGTAAGCGATATTTTTCCTGATAAAAGTGGCGGCAAACCATTGATAGAACAAATGGTGGAGAAAGGAAAACAATGGTACCTGTTAGATAAATTTTTGCCCACTACCCCGGATTCTATTAAAACAGGTTATACACAACAACAAATAAAATGGTGCGATGAAAATGAAGGTTTGATATGGAGTTATATTGTAAAAAACGAAGACTTGTATTCTCTCAACCCGGGAGTTATTCAGACCTACATTGGCGAAGGGCCGTTCACACAAGGTTTTTCACAAGAGCTTTCCCCGGGAAATATTGGCCAGTGGATAGGATGGCAAATTGTTAAAAAATTTGTTAGCAAAAACCCCGGTCTGAAGCCGGAAGAGGTGATGAATACAGAAGCAAAGAAAATATTAGACGAAGCAAAATACAAACCGAAGTAAGGTTCCTGGCCCACAAAGGGGAATAAAACTCTAATAGGTTAAGTTTACTTACACCTGCCAGTAAATCAGTTTTGCAACTGTTTCAACCTGCAACTATTTTTTTTCCGTATATCTTCTACAGTCTTCCATTCAGCCTGACAATTTCATATTTTTGTACTTCATGAAATCTCTTCCAGCACTTACAGACCCGGTTTATATTCCCAAAGAAAAATTCAGCTTTTATGATAAGTTCTGGCTGCGGATTATGAATGACAAAAGAGATTTGCCTTTCATTTACCTGCTTACCACTATTCATCTGCTGGTGTTGCCTGTTGCTATATTGCTTTTTACTCCCTTACTTACAGGCTGGTGGTGGTGGGCCGTGGCAATTCCTTATTTCTATATTTCTCAATTTTATTTTAAAGGGAGCTTTGGGTTGATGTTTCATTGTCTTTGCCACAGAAAAATGTTTAAGGCTCCATATCAAAAACCCCTGAATGGTTATATTACCTGGATAATTTGTCCCCTGTTTGGCCATGCACCCGAAGGATATTTCAGTCACCACATGGGCATGCACCATATAGAAAACAATATGCCAGATGATACCAGCAGCACCATGAATTACCAAAGGGATAGTTTGAGAGGTTTTCTCGCCTACTTCTTTAAATTCATTTCTGTAGGTGTGATAAACACTATCCGCTATTTATTTAACCGTAAAAGAAAAAAACTGTACCAGCGGCTTACTGCCGGCGAATATATTTACCTCGCTTTTTGCATTGCGATGTGTTTTGTAAATTTAAAAGCTGCGATGCTTGTGTTTATAGTACCATTATTTTTTGCAAGATTAGTGATGATGCTTGGCAACTGGGCACAGCATTCTTTTATTGATGCCAACGACCCGGAAAATCTTTATACCAGTTCCATTAACTGCATCAATACCGTTTACAATCACAAATGCTGGAATGACGGTTATCATATCATTCATCACCTTCGGCCCGGTATGCACTACACAGAAATGCCTGCTGAATTTATAAAACGTAAAGATGAATTTGCGGCCAACAAAGCCATTGTATTTGATGGCATTCACTACTTACACATTTTTACCTGGCTGCTGACCAAGCGGTATGATAAGCTGGCCGATAACTTAGTCAACATTAATGGCAATATGTTTCAATCAAAGGAAGAAGCAATTGCATTGATGAAGGAGAGGACGATGAAAATAAATACAAACCCCCTGTCCCCCTAAAGGGGAGACTAATTATTCTTCATCGGTACAATCATCTCAAAAGAAGGGATGCTGACATCAAACATTTTTTTGCTGTGCAGGTTTTCCATCTGGTAGGTGCCGTTCATACGGCCCATTTCGGTGCGGAGGTTGCAACCGCTGACGTATTGATAATTTTCGCCGGGTTGTATAGTTGGTTGTATTCCCACTACTCCTTCACCTTCCACCTCACGATGACTGCCATTGCTGTCAAAAATAAACCAGTGGCGGCGGTGCAGTTTTACGGGGAATGAATTATGATTTTCGAGGCTGATACGGTAGGCAAACATAAACTCCGATTGCAGCGGGTTGCTGTAATCAGCCTGGTAGTAAGTCTCTACACTTACTTTCACGCCTTCGGATATCATGCTGGTCATAAAGTAAAAATAAACAAATTGGCGGAAATGGCAAGCAAATGAGCTTTTAGGTTGGGGTTAGGAAAAATACAAATACATCTTGTCGCACAGAGAAAAAAGGAGAAAAAGAGATGTCGCCAAATGTATTCCTCTTTCTCTCTTTTTACCTCTGGGCGATTGTATTTCATTTATTTCACATTCAATTTAATTAGCAGGGCTTAATTTTGCCGCACCCTCGATAATGCTTCGACAAGCTCAGCATGACAAAAGCAGGGTGACATATAATATGAAAATAGCTGTTGCAAAAGGTGATGGTATCGGCCCGGAAATAATGGAAGCCGTGCTGACAATTTTTAAAGCGAATAACGTTCCGCTGGAATATGAGTTTGTAGATATGGGTAAGTGGGTGTTTGATAAAGGCTTTAATAATGGCATGACACCCGAAGCCAAAGTAACTATTGAAGCTCTTGGTCTGCTTTTTAAAGGCCCGATGGAAACGCCAAAAGGCAAAGGCGTAAAAAGCATTAATGTAACAGCCAGAAAAACATGGAACACTTTTGCCAATAAAAGAGATTTCAGAACACTGCATGGTGTGGATACGGTTTTCAGCAAAGCAGGCATACCGATTGACATAACGGTAGTGCGGGAAAATATTGAAGACACCTACGGTGGCATTGAGCACATGCTCACACATGATGTGGCACTCAGCCGACGCTTCATCACCCGGCCGGGAAGCATGCAGGTAATCCGATATGCTTTTGAAATGGCGAAACAAAAAATGACCAAACGCATAACCTGTGTGCATAAGGCCAACATTATGAAGATAACCGACGGTTTGTTTTTAGAATGTTTCCAGGAAGTGGCAAAAGAATACCCGGAAATAAAATCAGATGATATAATTGTGGATGACCTCTGCATGAAATTGGTAACACGGCCTGATTTGTTTGACGTACTGGTATTAACTAATTTACAAGGTGATATTGTTTCTGATTTATGCGCCGGTCTAGTTGGTGGCTTAGGCTTTGCTCCTTCGGCAAATATCGGCGATCATATCTCCATCTTTGAAGCCGTGCATGGCACCGCACCGGATATTGCCGGAAAAAACATTGCCAACCCAACAGCATTATTATTAAGTGGCATTGCAATGCTTCGTCATGTTGGACTTACAGAAAATGCTTCCATCATTGAAAACGCATTATTATATACGTTGGAAACCGGCACACATACCGGCGACTTTGGCGATAAAACAAAAGCATCGGTAAACACCACTCAATTTGCAGAAACCATCATCAGCAACTTTGGTAAACTTCCTGAAGTGGGAGCCAGAGAAATTATTGCCAACAAACCCGGCACTCCTACTCCATTAAAGTTAGAAACAAATCCAATGATGATTTCTAAAGAAGGTGAAGCTGAAACCATAGTAGGTGTTGATCTCTTTATTGAAAGCGGCGAACAACCAATTGCTATTGCAGAAAAGTGTAAGCGGCATGCAGGAGTAAAATTTAATCTCATCAACATCAGCAACCGTGGCACACAGGTGTGGCCCACTGGTTCTGTTTATACTAATCTTGTGAATCAATACAATGTTCGTTTTGAAAGCATTGATGATTTTCCATTAACCCAGCATGATGTAATCAGTCTGTATGTCAGCATGAGTGGCAATTTTAAAATCTGTTCGTTTGAATTGCTGAATATGTGGGGAAAAATGAAAGGTTACTCGCAGGCGCAGGGGCAATAGAGTTTATGGTTTCGGGTTTTTAGTCTATTGTTCTCTCTCTGCGAAAATTCTTCAAAGAGTATTGTAATTTGCCCTTTAGGGTACAACCATAAACAACAAACTATAGACTATAAATTTCTTTCATGTCAATTGAAACGCTTAAATACACGAATAACGAAGTAACAGTTGTCTGGAAGCCAAAAGTGTGTATCCACTCCACCATTTGCTGGAAGGGTTTGAAAGAAGTCTTTAATCCAAAAGAAAGACCATGGATAAAAATGGATGAAGCAACTACGGAAAGAATTATTGAGCAGGTTCGTAAATGCCCAAGCGGCGCATTGAGTTATTATTTAAATGCAGAAGCTGTTGCTGATGAACCGGCTGATAAAGTGATAGCCGAATCAGCTCAGATAATGAAAGTGGAAGTAACTCCAAATGGACCATACCTTATTAAAACTGAATGCCTGATTGTACACAGTGATGGCAGTGAAGAAAAAAAGAATGGAACGGTAGCGTTGTGCAGGTGCGGTGCTTCAGCGAATAAGCCTTATTGTGATGGACATCACAGGAAGATTGGATTTGAAGGATAGCTGGTATGTCAGGTTTATATTTTTTTTGATTGTTTATATCCCTTCTTAATCAGCCACTGTATTACCTTCTCCCTTTGGTCGCCCTGCACAATTATCTCTCTATCCTTAGCAGAGCCACCGGTGCCGCAAAATGATTTTAGTTTTTTACCTAATTCCTGAAGGTCTTCTTCTTTACCAGCAAAACCTTCAATCAATGTAACTGCTTTACCTGCCCGGTGTTTGTTATCTAATTTTATTTTTAGTTTTTGTTGAGCAGGCGGCAGGGTTTCTGTAGCTGACTGTTCTTCTTCAAAATAAAAATTGGGGTCTGTGCTGTAAACGAATCCTTTTATATCTGGTTTATTTTTCGTTGACATACTTCTAAACAATTACCGCTTTTAAACTTAAATCCAAACTCTGTGCCTGATGTATTAAGGCACCCACACTCACATAATCCACTCCTGTTTTTGCATATTCTTCAATATTATCCAGGTTAATTCCACCACTGGCCTCAGTTTCAAAATCTTCTTTTATTAGTGCAACAGCTTCCTTTATTTGTTCCAGCTTAAAATTATCCAGCATTATGCGGAACACCTTTCCCTTGCCCATAGCCAATACTCTTTTCACATCATCAATACTTCTTGTTTCCACTTCTATTTTCAATTCCGGCTTTATAGTTCTTACATATTCCGCTGCTTTGTTAATCGCCTTTTCTATTCCTCCGCAATAATCAATATGATTATCCTTCAGCATTATCATATCATACAAACCAAACCGGTGATTAACACCTCCGCCAATTCTCACCGCCTCTTTTTCCAGCAACCGGAAATTGGGAGTTGTCTTCCTGGTATCCAGCAACGTTGTTTTGTACCCTTTAAGTTTATCTGTGTACTGTTTTGTTAATGAGGCTATACCGCTCATCCGCTGCATGCAATTCAATACTAATCTTTCGCATTGGAGTATTGTATGTACCAATGCTTCTACTTCAAAAGTTTTTTCTCCAAATAACATTCCCTCCCCATCTTTTTTAAAAGCAGTAAAAACAGATGACGGTTCTTTATAACTGAATATTTTTTGTGCTACCTCCATTCCTGCCAGTATGCCATCCTGTTTTATTTTCAATACGGCTTTGCCTTTTGCATTGGCAGCAATACTTGCCAAAGTGGAATGGTCGCCATCGCCAATATCTTCTCTCAGGGCTTCATCTATAAGGTGGTGCAATTGCTCATCAAAACTCATAGCTGCAAAAATACTTACTTCGTCCCGTTTGGAACGAGACTTCGTAATACACCATAAAAAAGCCCCGTCTCTTTTTGAATGAGACGGGGCTTCAGGAATATTTATAAAATGATTACTCAATTGCCTGGAAACGGATTTCTTTTACCACTTCCTTTCCGTTTTTCACTTTCATAAAAACATTGGTGCGGAAGTTACCGGTATTGGTTTGCAGAGTGCCGATACAGAAATGGCCTCCGGGAGAATCTCCTTTATGTTTCAACTCAAAGCCCTTTACTCCATTGTTACCAAAAAAATCCTTAACAATCAGTTGCGCCTGGGCTCTGCTATAGTTATCACTTTTGTCGGGCAAGGT
>JANPMI010000031.1:0-2994 GCA_031422725.1 Chitinophagaceae bacterium
CCTCGTTTTACTCCCTGTACATGCAAACGACTATCATCTCCCTGCAACGGTACATCGCCTGACGGGTGGCAGTTCATACAACGGGGATGCATGAATACACGGTACGCATCGAGAAATGCAGCTTTGGATTCTTGCTCTGATTTTTTATCAGCTTCGGATTTTTCTTTATTGTCTTCATTAATTATACCGGTGGTGGCAGCTATTGTTTTTTCTGAAGATTTGTTATTTCTGCTGATGGTCATGGCCATAGCAGATACAAATCCTGCGGTTAATACAAGATAGATAGTGAGTTTAAGCCAGTTGCGGTTGGTGTTTTTCATGTCTGGTTATTTTTGCATTTTCAATTTCGCTGCTACATGAATCGCTTTTCTTATTCTTGGATAAGTGCCGCAGCGGCAAATATTTCCTGTCATCGCATCATCAATATCTAAGTCGGTGGGGTTGGGTTTATCTCTTAATAATATTGCTGCTGCCATTATTTGTCCCGACTGGCAATAGCCACACTGCGGCACATCTTCCTGTATCCATGCTTTCTCCAATGGTTCATGTAGTTTTTTATCCAACCCTTCGATGGTAATGATTTCTTTTCCTGCTGCTCTTGAAACAGGCGATACACAGGAACGGATACCATCACCATTTAAATGAACGATGCAGGCACCGCACTGTGCTGCACCGCAACCAAATTTTGTTCCCATGAGGCCAAGGTTATCTCTCAGTACCCATAAAATTGGAGTGGACGGGTCAACATCTACTTCGTATGCTTTGCCGTTTACTTTTAAGTTTATCATGACAGTTTCTTTATAAACCTCACCCCAACCCCTCTCCACATGGAGAGGGGCTTTGCTCCGTAGCAAGGTTTTGTTATTTAATTATCACACTTTCTTTTTCAAATCATCAGGACGAAGCGGTAAGCTTCTTACTCTTTTTCCTGTTAGCATAAACAATGCATTCATCACGGCGGGGGCAACGGGTGGTACTCCGGGTTCACCAACACCGCCCATTTTTTCTGTGCTGTCCATTATATGCACTTCCACCTGTGGCATTTCATTCATGCGGAGCATTTTGTAATTATTGAAATTACTTTGCTTTACTTTCCCGTTTTCAAAAGTTATTTCGCCATACAAAGCCGCTGTTAGCCCAAACACAATACATCCTTCCATCTGTGCTTTGATAGTATCCGGGTTTACAATGGGTCCGCAATCTATTGCACAAACTATTTTATGGACTTTCAGGGTATTGTTTTTTGTAATTGACACTTCTGCTACCTGTGCCACTACACTGCCATGCGATTCAACAACAGCAATACCTCTACCTCTCCCCGGCAGCACTGGTTTTTTCCAGCCTGCTTTTTCTGCCACCGTTTCCAACACTTTTTTATGACGGGGGTGTTTACTCATTAACATCAGGCGGTATTCGTAAGGATCTTTACCTGCTGCTTTAGCCAGTTCATCAATAAACCCTTCTACAACAAAACCAGTATGCGAACTACCAACTGACCGCCACCATAAGGTGGGAACACCACCGGGTGCCATATTCCAGGCAACCTGCAGGTTAGGAACAGTATAAGGAAGATTAGCCACTCCTTCCACCGCTGCGCCATCCACACCATTTTGTATCATCATTGCTTCCAGCGGTGTGCCTTTTACAAATGACTGGCAAACGATATTATGCTGCCAGTAGATTGGTTTTCCGGAAGCATCAAGACCGGCGCTAATTTTATGATGTGCCCTCGGACGATAGTAACCACCCTTTATGTCGTCTTCTCTTGTCCATACCACTTTCACCGGAGCCATTAATTTTTTGGATACTTCCACGGCCTCACTCACAAAATGTGAATCAATAACAGCACGGCGGCCAAAGCCACCACCGAGTAATGTTGTATGCAATTTAATTTGACCAGGTTTTAATCCTGTGATGCGGGAGGAGGCCATTAAATCCATTGTTTGAAATTGTGTGCCTACCCATATTTCACAACTGTCTGCTTTTACATCTGCCACACAATTGAGTGGCTCCATCGGTGAATGTGAGAGATAGGGCAGGTCATACACAACCTCTAATTTTTTTGCTGCTTTTTCTTTTGCCGCATTTACATCGCCTTCATTTTTGGCGATGGCACCGGGTTGTTTGGCCAGCTCTTCATATTGCTTACCCTGTTCAATACTATTCAATGCTGATAATGCACCTTCATCCCAAATTACTTCTAATGCATCACGACCCAGTTTTGCAGGCCAAAAACCATTGGCTACAACAGCAATACCACGGCTTATTTCCACTACTGCTTTTACACCGGGAATAGCTTTTGCTTTATCCGCATTGAAACTTTTTACTTTACCTCCAAATACAGGAGGTCTTGCTATCAATGCTGTTAACATGCCCGGAACGTTTATATCCAAACCGAACACTGCAGTACCATTTGTTTTTTCAGGAGTATCTATTCTTTTAACCGGTTTGCCAATAAAGTTATAGTCTTTTGCATCCTTCATTTTTACATTTTCCGGTGCCTTTATCATAGCTGCTTTATCAACCAACTGCCCATAGGATAATTTTTTTCCTGTTGTTGTATGAATAACAAATCCTTTTTCTGTTTTGCAGGTGGAGGCATCCACATTCCATGTTTGTGCTGCGGCTTCCACTAACATATATCTTCCTGTGGCACCTGCTTTACGAAAACGATCCCACTCCACCCAGGTACTTGTACTGCCACCGGTACCCATCATGCCAAATGCCGGGTGATTATAAACTGCATCCACCGGTGCAAACTCTACTTTTATTTTGCTCCAGTCAGCATCCAGTTCATCCGCCACTAACTGGGATAAAGACGTGTAAGAACCCTGTCCCATTTCGGAGTGATTGATAATAACTGTCACCATATCATCGGTGCCAATACGAATGAATGCATTGGGAACAAAATCGGTGGCTGCCGGTATGCCGGAGTTTTTGCCAAAGGCGGGCATATAGAAACTGAGTAACAGGCCGCCCCCCGTAATAGCTGTT
>JANPMI010000032.1:0-37575 GCA_031422725.1 Chitinophagaceae bacterium
CATGGAGAAAGAATACAATTACTGGATGAATGGATATACAACCATTAAAAATGGAACTGCTTCTAAAAAAATAGTGCGGCTGGCTGATGGCAGCATCTTAAACCGTTACTGCGATGAACTTTCTATTCCCCGCCAGGAAAGCTGGGCGGATGATGTGGAGACGGCAGCAAAAAGTAAGAGGGATAAAAAAATAGTTTACAACCATCTTCGTTCTGCAGCAGAAAGCGGCTGGGATTTCAGCAGCCGCTGGTTGGTTGATGATAATGATTTGTCAACTATTCATACAACTGATATCATCCCGGTTGATTTAAACAGTTTACTATACCATACAGAGAAATTGCTAGCAGATTTCTATGACAGGTATGATGACAAAAAGAAAGTGAGTTTTTATAACACAAGAGCAGAAAAAAGACATAAAGCCCTGCAGAAGTATTGTTTTAATATAAAAGAAAAAATTTATTACGATTATAACTGGAAACTGAAAAAACAAACAGGGAAGTTCACTCCTGCATCTTTTTTTCCTATATGGCTAAATGATGGATTCACTGAAGCAAATGAAACTAATGGAAAAGCAGCAGCTGAAAAATTGAAACAAACCTTGTTAAAAGACGGCGGAGTGCTATCTACAACAGTTAACAACAAACAGCAATGGGATGCGCCAAATGGATGGGCGCCGCTGCAATGGGTAGTTATAAGTGCATTAGAAAAATCAAATCAAAAAGAATTGGCGCAGGATATTGCTCAACGGTGGATAAAATTGAACAACGATGTATATCAGCGAACCGGCAAGCTGATGGAAAAATACAATGTAGTTGACACTAAATTAGAGGCAGGTGGCGGCGAATATCCGAGCCAGGATGGTTTTGGCTGGACCAATGGTGTATTGCTGGCATTAATAGCGAAGTACGGAAAGCCGCAATAAATTATTTTCCCGGTTCCAGGATAAAAAACGAATAAGGCTGCAGTGTAAAATATTCATGGTCATTTTTCACCATATAATTTTTACCCTGCCAATAGTCGTAGAGTTTAGACGGCTTCATACCATGCTCTTTAAAAGTATACCAGGTAAGGTGCTGTTCTTTATTACTGAAGTTGAATAAACAATAAACCCTTTCATCTTTCCATACCCGCAGGTAGCCTGCCACATGTATATTATGCGGAGTAAGCCAGGTAAGATTTTTTCTGTCGGGCAAAACAGATAATTTTCTTCGTAGGGTAATCAGTTTTTGAGTAGAAGAAAAAATAATTTGTTCCGGCGTGCCGGGTATTTCTGTTTTTTTATTTTTTCCCCAATCAATAAGTGGACGATGCATCCACCGGTTGTCATAGCTTTTTCCTTCGTCCTGCAGGTAGGAATAATCATTAGTATAGCCAGCTTCGTCGCCGTAAAATAAAACAGGAATACCTCCAAGAAAAAAACTGTGGGCTTGCATCAGCAATATCTTCTGGATAGCGAGGTCAATTTCTTTTTTACTATTGCTGGCAATGGCTGTTTCTAATCCGCACAAGGAAGCCAGTGTACCGCTGATTCTGGCATCACCTGTTTTTTCGTTTACAGAAAATAAAGCTCCCTTTGCCGGCGAACCCTGAAAGTTGCCCGAATAATAATTCATCAGGAATTTCCGGTGTTCATAAGAATTGTATCCGGCTTTTTCTATCATGTAATCTTCATAACCCAACCCGATATCATCATGACACCGGGTATAAGTAATCCACGATGTATCGTATGGTTTTTTAAGCAATTCATGCTGTGCTGCCAGCATTACTCTTGTATCGCCTGTTGCCAGTGCATCCCATTGCAAAGCCATGTGAGTGGCGTTGTAAGCAAAATCACATTCCTCCGCTTCCTTATCACCGGTGCCAAAATATTTCATGATTTCATTGGGTGCCACAATCGCTTCACCAAGCAATGCCATACCCGGGGCAGCTATTTGCACAGCTTGTTTTATCAGTTGCAATAAAGTATGGGCCATTGGCAGGTTCTGACAGGCTGTGCCGAATTGTTTCCAGATAAAAGCCGGCGCATCTATCCGCAAAATATCTACACCGAGATTTGCATAAAAGAAAACAGTATCTATCATTTCCACCAATACCCGTGGATTGGAAAAATTCAAATCCCACTGGTAATTATGAAAAACAGTCATCACCCATTTTTTGCATTCCGGCACCCAGGTAAAATTTCCCGGAGCACTTTCAGGAAAAACTTCCGGCATTGATTTTTCATATTCATCGGGCAAAATCTGGTTGTCGAAGAAATAATAATAATCCTGGTAGTCCTTGTGGCCGGCTTTGGCCTTCATGGCCCACTCATGCTGGTTAGAAGTATGATTCAAAACAATATCCAGCATCAGGTACATATTGCGATGTCGCATTTTTTTTTGTACTGCTTGCAAATCATCCAATGTGCCGAAACGTTTATCTACTTTTTTGAAATTGGAAACAGCATAGCCCCCGTCGCTTTCACCGGCAGGGCTTTCAAATACCGGCATCAGGTGCAGAAAATTGACACCCAGTTTTTCAATATAATCCAGCTTATCACCAAGACCTTTTAAATTATTGCTAAACCGGTCAACATAAAGACTCATTCCGGTTATTTCATTACTTAAAAACCAATGTTCCGGTTCTGTTTTTAATTTCTCAGCATCCCGCTGCTTTAATTCATTTGAACGGCTATTAAAAACAGCCGTAATAGTTTCAAGCAATTGTTCAAATCCTTTTTTATTCTCCGGGTGAGTTGCATAAATTTTATTATACAGATTGCTCAGTTCGCCAAGGCCCTGCTGAAACCTTTCATTGAATAATTTTTCAAAAGGTGTGGCTACAGATTGTTCTTTTGTATGTAGATTATCTGTTCGCAAATCTTTTTTTAATTAAAAATGTCACTGCTCAAATGTTTAAAAGCTTCCATGGCGCCCATGTATTCACAGGTTCTCGCACCTGCCTTATTAGCATTGCTGATTATTTTTTCCCATTCAGCAAGTACTAATGATTTTGCCTTGTCTGGTGTTTTATCAGAAAGCTGGTATAAAACTGCGCCTACAAACGCATCACCTGCACCTGTGGTATCAACCGGTTTGATGTCAATACTTTTTATTATTTCTGTTTTTCCATTTAATCCAAGCATGGTTCCGTCTTTTCCCAGTGTAATGGCAAACACGGCTTTTGTTTTTTCAATAAAAACAGCGGCAGCATCTTTTACTGTTTCTGTGCCGGTCAGCATCGTTGCTTCTTCATCACTTACTTTGAAGAAATGACAAGCATTTAAAAAATTCCAGCTCTGTTCAATGAAGGATTGTTTATTATGCTGAAATAATAAATTCCTGTAGTTGGGGTCGAAGCTGATAAACATATTCTTCTGTAATGCTTTTTGCAAGAGGCTTTGATATGCCAATTGCAATGGCCCCGGTAAAAACCCGGTGGCCGAACCAAAATGAACAATAGAAAATTCATCCAGGTTAATTTCATTCACTTCTTCACGGCTCAGTTGTCCATCTGCTCCACGGTTGAAGTAAAAATCCCGTTCACCATTTTTCAGTAGTGACACAAAAGCGAAAGTGGTAAAACTGTTTTCATCCTGTAGCATCCATTTAATGGATACGCCAAAAGATTGCATCACATCAATTAAATGTTTACCAAAAGGATCAACACCAACTTTAGCAGCCAGTTCCACTTGCCCGCCTAATGCAGCAATAGCAGCAGCCACATTAGTAGGTGCGCCACCAGGTTTCTTTAAAAAATTTTCGCCATCAGATAATGATTTGCCTTTGTCTGTACAAATCATATCAATCAATGCCTCGCCTATGCAGAGAATTTTACCCATGTTAATGTATTACTTTATTTCCCATTTTTTCTAATGAAATACCTTTGGTTTCAGGCATCATTTTCCAGACAAATAGCAGTTGCAGCAGCATCATAAAAGCGAAAAAACCAAAGATGTAGGTGCCACCAAATTGGGTTGCAAAAAACGGAAACACATTGGCAACGATGGCTGCAAATACCCAATGCGTAAGGCTTCCCCAGGACATTCCCGCTGCCCGCACTGAATTTGGAAATATTTCTGAAATAAAAACCCAGATAACAGCTCCCTGACCAATGGCATGTGCAGCGATAAACATAAATACATAAGCTGTGATTCCACTATGTGAATGACTGTAAAAAGAATATGCAATTAATGTCAGCGAGATAATATATCCGATAGAACCTATCAGCAGCAATGTTCGTCTGCCTTTTCTATCTATGAGATACCAGCCTATAATAGTAAATAAAAGATTAATAACTCCTATACCTGCTGTGGAAAGAAAGGCACTGTCCTTACCCAGTCCTGCCATTTCAAAAACTCTGGGCGCAAAATAAATAATGGCATTAATGCCTGATAGCTGGTTGAAAAAAGCAAGCAGGAAAGCCAGTAAAAGAGGCCAATAGAATTTTTTAGAGAAAAGCTTTTCTTTTTGGGTAACCGCTGATGCTTTTATTTCTGCAATTAATTCATCCGGTGCTGAGCCGCTCAGGGCAAAAATTTTTCTCGCTGCCACTTCATCTCCTTTGTGCAATAATAACCAGCGGGGACTTTCAGGAGTATAAAGCATAAAAAAAGAAAATAACAACGACGGCACTGCCACGATACCCAGCATCCACCGCCAGTCATCCGCACCACCCACTCCACGCAAAAGGTAATTGGATAAATAAGCAACCAGTATTCCTGCCACAATATTTAATTGGAAAGAAATTACCATACGGCCACGGTATTTCGGAGGGGCTATTTCAGAAATATACACCGGAGCTACCACGGATGAAGCACCAATACTTAATCCACCGATGAAACGAAAAATCATAAACGTATAAACATCCTGTGCAACAGCCGCACCAATTGAAGAAATGAAAAAAAGAATGCCAATCCAGAGCAATGTTTTCTTCCTGCCAAATCTGTTGGCCGGAAAACTTCCCAACGCTGCGCCAACAACTGTTCCGTATAAGGCAATAGCAATAGCCAGGCCATGACTAAGGTCACTCAGCTTCCATAGTTGCTGAATTTTTTGTTCAGCACCGGATATAACGGCGACATCCATACCAAAGAGGAAACCTCCAAGGCCTACGGCAATTGACCAGATGATGAGTTTTTTATTCATTGTATAGTATTAATGACCGGCTGGCATAGGCATATCAATATTTTCTGATGACTTACTTGTCTTAATAAGCAAAGTAAGCAGTGCCGCAATAACAAGAAATACCCCTGCAAAGGCGATTGCATTTCCCGGATTGTGACCAAGAAAATTCTTATAGATATAGCCGAATGTCAATGTTTGTATCAGCATCGGCAATACAATCATCATGTTAATGATGCCCATGTAAACACCATATCTTTCCTTTGGAATTTTATCTACTACCAGTAAATAAGGAATGCCCATCATACTGGCCCAGCCAATGCCCAGTCCTATCATGGACAAAAACATCCAATACTTATTTTGTATTTGGGGTAAGAATACTAATCCGATGCCTGCTAAAATAACAGCTACGGCATGCACCCACTTGGCTCCTACTTTTTTAGCATACCATGCAAGACCAAATGCTGTGAGAAAAGTAACTACATTATAACTGGCGTTTAATAAACTAGCCCATCCGGCTGCTTCACCATACAAGGCCGGGTTTTCTTTGGAGGTCGTATTCCAGGCTGACTTTGCAACACTATGTGATACAAATTGCCAATAGCAAAACATTCCATACCATTGAAATAAATACACAGCAGCGAGTTGCCACATTACCTTCGGCATATTTTTAATAGCGGAGAAGATTTCTTTAAATGGTTCCAAAATTCCATGTTTCGAAGATTTTAATTTTTGTAATTCTTCTTCGGTGGGAGGGATCTCCGGCGTTTTTATTACTGACCATAATACGGTGGTGATAGAACAGGCGGCACCAATAAAGAAGGCTATATATACCCAATAGGGAATGCCTGAAGCTGATTTGCCGGGTATAAGATTTTTCTTTTCGAAAAAATAAAGGCAAAGGTTTGCCAATGTAATACCAAGTCCCGTAAAAAAACTCTGCATCATAAATCCTGTTGCAAACTGGCTGCGGGGAAGTTTGTCAGCAACAAAAGCCCTGTATGGTTCCATCGCTGTATTGTTGCCAGCATCCAGCACCCATAATAAGCCGGCAGCCATCCACAAACTACTGCTGAATGGAAAAAGTAATAAGGCAATACTGCACATAATAGCCCCTACCAGGAAATATGGTTTTCTTCTACCCCATTTTGGACTCCATGTTTTATCACTCATGGCTCCGATAAGTGGTTGTATTAATAACCCTGTCATGGGGCCGGCAAGATTTAAAATCGGAAGGCTATCGGGGTCTGCACCAAGAAAAGAATAAATTGGATTAACAGCCGATTGCTGTAGTCCGAAGGAGTATTGAATTCCTAAAAATCCAAAGCTCATATTCCAAATCTGCCAAAAGCTCAGCTTGGGTTTGGTCAGGGGCATAAGCAATCATTTGAAGTAATTTAAATATACAAAAGGAAGATCTTAAAGAGGTTAACCCGGATGAGTTAATCCTTTGCAAACGTTTGTTGTTGGCAAAATCACTCAATTGCAAGACAGGTCCTGATTCATTTAAAGTTTTGCTGTCATTTACTCCCAATTATATATTTTGCATGTTACTAAATGACGCAAATAAAATGAGGATCAGGAATATTCTGCCAGTTCTGTTGTTACTAATGGTTTCAGCTTTTCTTTTTTACATTTTTTTTGTTCAGCAAACTGTCCGTAAAACAGTCAATATTCCTTTACCAGTACTGAAGGTAACTCAGCAATTTGCTGACCCTGCAAATCTTGTAAAATGGTATATGCCTTTTGCAAATACAGATGTGCGGCCCGATATTCAATACAATGACAGCAACAATATCATCAGATCCGGCGAAGATTCTATTGAGATCACCAACCGATCCATCTACAGCACCCTGCTGAAATCCTTTTCCGGCAGGCAAAAAAAGTATTTTCTTTTTTCGGCTATTCCGGATACAACCGGACAGGAACAAACTGTGGTAACAATGTCGTACAAAACCTCCTTATTCAAAAAGTGGTTTAATCAGGGGAGTTTAGAAAAGAATGCCTTGCAAAGCTTTACTAATTTTAAAGAGTACATGGAAGATACAAAGCGGTTTTACGGCTATGAAATACAACTGGTAACTGTTATTGATACATTGTTTCTTTTTAATTCTGAAACAGTAGCGGTTAGTGAAAAAAGAAATGCCACCCGGAAACTTTTTGAACAGTTGATTGCCTATGCAGAAAAGAAAAATGCCGGCTACAACGGCGTAAGGATTTTCTATTCTCAAAAAACTGTGGATGATAAAGTCACTTTATTTGCCAGTATCGGCGTTACGAACAGAATTGATATCCCTCCGGCCGATCCATTTGAACTTAAAATGATGCCCAGTGGTAAAAACCTGCTGGAAGCCACTTACCAGGGACCTTTTGGAGAATCGGATAAGGTATACCAAGCATTAGAATCTTTTAAAACAGATCATAACCTTTCGAGTATGGCCATTCCATTTAAGAAATTCTTAAGCGATGGCTATGATTTTACTGACGACCAGATCGTACAGCTGAAAGTGTATTACCCGATCTTCTGACGGATTCTATTTTTTCCTGATCACCATTAAACTGTCATTATTTCTTGCCAGCACAAAGGCTTCCTGTTTATTGGCAAGCATCAGTTTTCTTATATGTCTTACTTCGCCTTTAATATTGATACCCTTCGTCTGCTCATGCCTGAATGAGCCATTACCCAGATTAATAAGTACGGAACCGTAGTCTGCGTCATAGCGGCCCATTTGTATATTATTAGGATAAAAATTTCCGGCCAGCAAGATGTCCGGAAGGTTGTCGTTGTTGGCGTTGATGATCGCTGCATCTTTATAGGTAGTAAGCTGGGTTGGCCACGAAAGTGCTTTCACTGTAAAATTTAAATTGCCATCATTGATCAACGCTGCATTGGAAAAGTAGTTTGCTGTATATACAGTTGCCTTTTGAAGTTTATCCGCACCAAATATATCTTTCAGCGATGCTTTTGCAAAATCTTCAGCATACAGAAATTTTTTCTTAACTACCGGCATTTGTTTTTCAAGATCAGATTTGTTGGTAAATAGTACCTCTCTGCCCTGCAGGTAATAGGTGATTGCCTGTTCTTTTTTACCATTGCCATCGAAATCATAATAATACAACCGCACCGGTTCTTTATCAGTGGCCCGCAGTCTGCTATTGAGCCCCTGGTTCCCGGCGATGAAATCCATATCACCATCATTATCTATATCGCAGGGCAATACAAAATTCCACCAGCCTTTTTTGTCAGTAATATATTTTTTTGAAAATTTCCCTTTATCATTTATAAATGCACAAATGCCATCCCATTCCAACGAAACCACCAGGTCTTTGTCATTGTCTTTGTCAATATCTATCCAGACAGCATGTTTTACAAACCCTGCATTTCCCATATCCGGGGCATACTTGGTCGTAACGTCTGTAAATTTTCCCGTTCCATCATTCTGTAGCAAATAAGAGGAAGGCACTTTACCATAATCCCATGGTACAGCTCTTCCCCCAATGAACAGATCCATGTTTCCATCACCATTAAAATCATGGGCGGCTACAGAAGATGCCGTCATAAGAATATCTTTGAATGCCTCTGTATTTTTGGTAAGATTTCCCTTGCCGTCATTCAGATAAACTCTTGGCAATAAGAACTCACTTACCAGATAAGATTCATTTCCTCCACTTGCCACTACCAGGTCAGGGAAACCATCGTTGTTCACATCAACCCAGCAGGCATCCACATCTTCATAGGTACTGTCCTTATCCAAATCCGGCTGTAGCATTTTCTTGAATACACCGGTGGATTGCTGTATAAACACAGCACTTTTTGCCCACTTTGAAGAACCAATGTAAACATCATCAAGACCATCGCTGTTCACATCACCTACTGCTAATGCAGGTCCTTCTTTTGAAACCATAAAGGGCATTAGGGGCTCCCGGTCAAATTCAACAAAAGAGTTTTCTTTATGCTGAAACAACAGGTTGGTTTGCTGAGTAATATCCTGTAAAGCAATGCTACTATTCGTATAAAAATTGGTCAGCACAGAATAATCGAACTTTGGAAGCCCTTGCTCATAGTTGATTTGCTGCTGAAGAGAATCTGCGGCTAGTGTTATCCGCTGAAAAGAATTATCGGGCCATATTAAAAAAACAGAATCGGCTTTTGCGGTTCCCAGCCCAATTTGCAACGGTACTTCCATTCCCGATTGAAATCCACGAACAGGGTATTTTTCATAGTTTAGGATGTTGCTACCAGAGAAAATAATCAGTTTGGCCCCTACAGCATTTCTGTTTCCTGCAGCTCCCTTTAGCTTTACCTGCACCGAAGGTTTGTTTTTTTCATCATTCGTTTTATTCTGGTATAATAAAGCCGGTTCATCAATATTATTTACTACAATATCCAGGTCGCCGTCATTATCAAAATCGGCATAAACTGCTCCGTTTGAATAAGTATCCGGGTTGCCCTGCACAGCTGCATTTACATCTTCAAATACTGCATCACCTGTGTTCTTAAAAAAACGATTGGGCAGTTTTATCTGCGGAAATTTATCAATCAGGGCCATATCTTTTTCACCGATCTGGTTGGCTCTTATTTTAGCCTGTATTTCATCATTGGAAACATAATTTACATAGTCAATATCATTTAGTCTTTTGGGAATACCGTTCGATACAAACAGGTCCTTTAAACCATCATTGTCAAAGTCCATCCACAAGGTGGCCCAGGACCAGTCTGTGGCATAAACATTTGAATACAGCCCCGTTTCGCTAAACAAACCATTCCCCCTGTTGAGTTGCAATGTATTTCTTGCATACTGGTGATTGTATCCATTCCTTATTTTGATCTGAAATGTATTGTATTCATCTTCCCCGAGTGATCGTTTTAAGATATAGGCATCGGAAGGCAGCATATCAGCAGCAATGATCTCCGGCCAGGCATCATTATTAATATCCGCTACATCCACCCCCATCGAAAACTGACTGGTGTGCATTGTACTTTCTGTGAGTTGGTCAGTAAAGCCTCCTTTTTTATTATTAATATACAGGTAATCATTTTCATGAAAGTCGTTTCCGATATAAATGTCAGGATAGCCATCCAGGTTAATATCTGATACGGCAATACCCAATCCATAGCCAATAACGGATTGGCTGATACCCGCCTCCTTTGACACATCTGTATATTGATGCCCGTCATTCCGGAAAAGATAATCTCCCGACAGTGAATCAGAGGTGCCTTCATAGCTGCTCCGTGGTGCAAATGTGCTGTTGTAACGGAGTGAATGATTTAGCAAAAATATATCAAGGTCGCCATCCATATCATAATCCAGAAAAGCTGCCTGTGTGCTGAATCCAGAAAAATCAACACCGTATTCTTTTGCTTCATCTTTATAAAAAGGGATACCATTCTTATCAATACCCTGGCAGATCAGTAGTTGATTCCGGCTGCGTAATGTTTCATAATGACCAACCCGGCATACATAAATGTCCAGCATACCATCATCATTCACATCAGCAACAGATACACCGGTTGACCAGCCCCCATCATCAGGAATATTTGCTTCTGCTGTTACATCCCTGAATTGGAGATTTCCTTTATTAAGGTAAATTTTATTCTGCGATTGATTAGAAGCAAAGAAAAGATCAACCAACCCATCATTATTAAAATCACCTGCCCCAACACCGGCGCCGTTGTAGAAATACATATACTTCAGCATATTGAAATCAGGTCTTGCTTTTAAATCATTGCTGAAATTCAACCCTGTTTTATCGTTACTCAATGCTTCAAATAGCGGAGTTTCTGTCTTTTTAGTTTTGCAGGAAACCGCCAGCATTGACAGCAACAATCCAAATAAAGCAATATGATTATTTATTTTTAGAGACATGGGTAATGTTGCGGTAGCTATTATTTTTTATTAAGCTTGTACAAAACAGGATAATCATCATTCTGCAAAAACAGAAACTGTCTTTCGCCCTTTACGGACATTTCTTTAATATCTTTTATTTGACCCCTTACAGAAAGGCCAGATTCTCCGGAAGGCAACCAGTCAAACTGTGCTTTGCCTTTATTAATTAACACATGACCAAAGCTTGCATCCATTCTGGAGAATTGCGGCAGGAAATTAAAATCATTTCCACCCATTAGTAAATCAACTTTCCCGTCCTCATTAATATCAGTACAAAGAATTGCATTCACACAGGACAACTGCACCATCGGCGGCAATGCCTGCACAGTGAAGTTTCCTTTTCCATCGTTAATAGCAATACAGGAAGATGCATAACTGAATGTTCTTATTTCACTTTTATTGATAGCCGCCTTACTGAATAACTGTTGTATTGATTTGGTGGCATAATCCACATACTTCAGGTTCTGCTTTTTTAATGAGGGCAACTGCTCGGTCAGTTCTCTTTTCAGAAACACCGGGACATCTTTTCCATCCATGGTCCGGGTAATTATTTTATCGGCTGTGCCGTTCTGGTCAAAATCGTTTATCCAGAGTTTCACCGGTTTACCGGGTGAAGGATTCAGGTAAAAATTTTCGCCGCAATTACCCAGTACCAGATCATTATCACCATCCCCATCCAGGTCTGCCACAGCTATTGATTTCCACCAGCCGGATAAATCATTCATACCGGTTGATAATTTTTCAAACTTATTATTCCGGTAAGTAAATATTTCAGGGCTCATCCACTCTCCTACCACAATCAATTCTTTTTGTTTATCACCATTTACATCTGCCCAATTGGCGGAGGTAACCATTCCAATGTTATTCAGTGCCGGAATAACTGAAGTTGTAACATCCGTAAATTTTCCGGTACCATCATTCATCAATAAATAACTGCTGGCAGCCGTGCCATAACTTAACGGTACACTCCGGCCACCGATAAATAAATCATTATCACTATCATTATCATAATCAATAGCTATGGCTACAGAAATATTCATAGTATTAGCAGGAAAAGCAGAAATATACTCGATAAAATTTCCTCCGCCGTTGTTTTTGTATAACCTGTGCCGCAGCATCGTGCTGTTTTTTGGTTGCGCATTTCCTCCGGCACCGACATATAAATCAGCATCTCCATCTTTATCTGCATCAAAAAATAAAACAGCTACATCTTCCATTCCCTTACTGTGAGTAAACACAGTATCAGTTTTTTTCTGAAAGCCATTTATTGTTTGAATGTATAATTGCCCTGCCTGGCCTGTGGCCCCACCAATATAAACATCCGTTAATCCATCGCCATTCACATCTGCTGTTGTTGCCTGAGGCCCTTCACGGGACAACAATGATGGTACATTCCTTTCGTTATAAAAATCTATATAATCATCTTCGGCATGTTTATCGAATTGAGAAGGAGAAGAAATAAGTAAAGAATTGCCAGAAGAAACAACAGGTTCGCTTACAGGCTTGCCTTTCTCTTGTTTTATTTCCAATAGTTTATTGATTGGTGGCTTGTTGTATGCAGTGAAGGTTCTGTCCGGCCACACTATTATCATTGAATCTGCTATTCCATTCCCCAATCCGATGATTTGTTTATAATCAACCGATGACTGAAATCCACGGCTCGGAATTATTTCCCGGCTTATCACCTGGCTGCCCTGGTATATTTTTATATGACTGCCCACCGCCATCGTATTCTTTTCATTCCCTTTTAGTACAATACCGATATAGTTATTTTTTTCTTTTTGCTGCTCCCGTACATTATTGCGGTAGATAAATGCTTTTTCATTGACATTGTTAACGATTAAATCAAGGTCGCCATCATTATCCAAATCGCCGTAAGCAGCACCATTGGAAAAAGAAGGTTTTTCAAACCCCCAGTTGTTACCTTCATCAGCAAACTTCAGGTTGCCTTTATTATGAAAAAATTTATTGGGTATCGGTTTGGATGGCATCCTGTTTACTATTTCATCAAACTTTTCCTTTTCTCCTGTCAATGCCATCTTTTGCATCACATCATTGGCAAAGAAATCAATAAAATCCTGGTCCGTTACATCATTCAAAATGCCATTGCACACATAGATGTCGGAGAAGCCGTCATTATCGGCATCAAATATCAATCCGCCCCAGCTCCAGTCAGATGCCGCCACGCCACTGTAAAACCCTGTTTCCATGAATTTTCCATTCCCGTTGTTTATCTGTAATGTATTTTGGGTGTATTGATTATAGAAACCAGTTTTCTGTTTCAGCCGGAGAATATCTATACTTTCATAAGAGGTAGTGGTTTTTAACCGGTAGTCGTTATCGGGCAACATGTCCGTGGTGAAAACATCGGGGTATCCATCATTATTAATATCGGCCATATCAGCCCCCATAGAAGAAAGGCTTGTATGCTGAACCCATTGTTCCAGTTCATCCTTAAAAGTGCCGTTTCGCTGATTGATGTACAAATAATCTCTTTCAAAAAAATCGTTGGATACATATACGTCGGGGTAGTGATCGCCATTTACATCTCCCACGGTAACGCCAAGACCAAAGCTGATAAGGCTTCCATAAATGCCTGCTTCTTTACTTACATCAGTAAACTTCCCATTATCATTCCTATACAAATGATCGCCACCACCTTTTAAAAAATCTGCCACGGGCCAGTCCGAAGCCCTTAATTCCCTTTTATTGGCGTAGTTTAATGTATTGACCGGGATAAAGCTGTTATTGATGATAAAGCAATCAAGATCACCATCAAGGTCGTAATCAAAAAATGCGGCATGAGTAGTGTATCCGCCTTCATTTGTTAAGCCATATTCAGCCGCCTTATCCGTAAATGTCAAATCATGGTTATTGATAAAAAGCTGGCATTTCGGTTTTTTGCCATCAATATAGCCTGCATTGCACACATAAATATCTAACCAGCCATCATAATTAATATCCACCAATACAACACCGGTACTCCAGTCTTTTTTTTCAGTAAACCCTGCTTTCGCTGAAATATCGTCAAATTGCCAGTCCCCTTTATTCAGATAGAGTTTATTGCTGCCCATATTAGCGGTAAAAAAAACATCTGCTAATCCGTCGTTATTAATATCTCCTATGGCAGCACCACCTCCATTATAAAAATTACGATAGCTGAAAATATTAAAGTCTGTCGTGTTTTGAATAGTGTTCGAAAACTCAATTCCTGTCTTTTCCTGTAAAGTAAACAGTGTTGGTGTTGTTTTGATGTTGCGGCAGGCAGCAAACAATAACAAACTAATAAATAAATAAGGCCCGTTGCTCTTTATGGTTTTCATTTTTTTCTTTGAAGAACAATATTCAAATCTATTGCATTTGTATCAGCCGGGGTTATTTCTTCGTCATCTTTAAATAAAGATTCAGGATTACCTGAAAAACAAAAAAAGCCATTTGACAATGGCTTTTTTAATTGCTAAATCACTAACTGCTTATTCTATAAAAAATTTAATATCCCGGGTTTTGTGTTAGGTTTTCATTGATAGTGAGCTGCTGGTTGGGAATAGGGAACAACAATCTCTCAGCTGTTGTTACTCCTTTCAGTTGTCTTGCATTCAGGAATGTTCCAAAACGAATCATATCATTTCTTCTCCAGCCTTCCCAGTACAGTTCAAAACCCCTTTCTTTATACACTGCTGCCAGGTCAACTGTACCTAATGCAGCTAATCCTCTTGAAGAATGTGTACGGATATTATTTACGATGGCTGCTGCAGTTGCACCATAGCCGCCGGGTCCTGCTGTGGCAGTACCTCCACGGAGGATAGCTTCAGCTTTCATTAATAAAATATCAGCCAGACGGAAAACGACCAAATCATTATTTGCAGGGAATTGACTCACCTGGTCCTGTACATACTTTACTACACGGATACCTGTTACCTCAAGATTGAGGCCTGATTCTTTTAATGCTACTGCTTTAGTGAATGAAAGAGGATTCCCTTTTCTGTCCAGGAGATTTGCACCTGCTCCATTCTTTTGCTGACCGAATAACAGACCTACTCTCATACCTGTTACATTGGTAAAGCCAGGATAATAACCAAAATCTCCAGGGCCGGTATTACCACCGCCTCTTCTTTTATCATTGGCATCAAAAGCATCATAGAAATCACCCAAGGTCGTAAATCCATTCCAGCCACTTGGGGTTTGATTGTAATGCGTGCCGCAATGATACTGGAACATAGCGCCATTACCACCAGTGCCTAATGCATTATCATTTTTTAAAGTATAGACCAGTTCTTTCCCGATAACATCATTATTCGGAGTAAAATTGTCAAAGAAATTGGGTGTAAATCCCCCGGGGTAAGCTGGAAAATCTGCTAATATCTGATCAGCTAATGAAATAACCTGGTTCATATCGGCGGGAGAAAAAGTAGGTGCGGCACGGTTTGCATAAACTCCTTTATTCAGGTAAAGTTTCATCAATAATGCTTTTGCTGCATTTTTAGAAGCAATTCCAATTCCGTTACCTGCAGGAAGGCCCGGTATGGCAGCATTTAATTCTGCAATGATATAATCAGCCGCGGCTGTTCCTTTTTTAACCTCAGGAAGAGTTTTAGTAAGATCTCCTGTAGAGGTAGCACGGAAAGGAACCTGGTCCCAACCATCCAGTACACACCACATAACTAATGACCTGATAAATTTTGCTTCACCAGCCTGCTGTGCAGTAGGACTATTATCCAAAACAGTAGTAGCTGCAAATTGAGCTTGAGCCAATTCACGGTAAGTATCAGTTAAATATCCATGATCGGCAGTCCATCTGTGGTTATGATATACCCTCCAGATGCCATTATCATCCCAGTCACCACCTCTTGTAGGACCAACCGCTTCATCAGTTGAATGTTCAGAAGCTGCCCACCAGCGGCTTTGATCCTGGAATGGATTATTTAAAGACCTGTACGCATTCTTAAGAAGGGCTGTAGCATTGCCCCCGCCACCAGCACCACCACCACCCTGGGTGGTTTCACTATTGAATTTTTCCTCAAGCTTAGTACAAGCTCCCAGAAAAATAACAGCTGAAGCGACTATAATTAATTTGTTGTATTTCATAAATAACAAGTTTTAATTTTTACAATGAGAAGTTTATACTAAACTGGAATCTTCTTGAACTTGGGAATGGAATATATTCAATTCCAACAGAAGGAATTCCACCAATATTCTTATCGACATTTACCTCAGGATCGAAGCCTGTATAGTCAGTTATTACAAACAAATTCTGAGCAGTAATGGCTACGCTTGCGTTTTTGATAAATTTTGAGATATTTCCGATAGAATAACCGATTCTTGCATTCTGGCATTTAAGGAAGTTTCCTTTCTCAAGGAACCTTGTTGAAGAGGTAATCGGGTTAGATAAATCTTCTCTTGTATCACTGTTGATGAAAGGTGCGTAAACATTCCGTGTTCCAAGGTTTGTAATAGGTATAACGTTCATGGCTGTTTCGTTATAAATATGATGACCAAACGCTCCATTGAAGTTCATGTTAAAAGACCATTTCTTATAATTAACTTCTGTGCTTGCGCCCAATAACATATTTGGATTTGGATCTTCGCCATAGAATGATTCGTCACCATCATTTGTATAATTAGCTTGCCCTGTGGTTTTATCAATGCCGAGGTATTCTCTCAGGTAAAATACATTTATCGGATAGCCTGAAGCTAATTTCTGAACATAAGCGCCGGAGCTTCCTTGTCCACTCAGGCCACCAGTGTTATAAGTACCACTCAGGCCTTCCAGCATGTTTTTTAGCCAGGTGGCATTTACACCAAAATCCCAGGTTAAATCTTTTTGCTTGATAATATTGGCAGTTACAGAAAGTTCAACGCCCTTGTTATTAATTGTAGCAGGCAGATTCTTCCATATTTTAGCTGAAGAAGCACCTGGTACAGGAAAGTCCAATTCAAACAACACATCTTCTGTTTCCCTGTTAAAATAATCTGCAGTTACATTAATTCTGCCATTCCATAAAGTAAAGTCAACTCCCCCGTTGAGTGTGGTTGAAGTTTCCCATTTCAGATCAGGGTTACCCACATTCTGCTGGCTGATTGAACCCGGACCAGATACACCAAACCTTGTTTGTGCAGATCCCGAAGGAAATTCCTGGTTACCGGTTTTACCATAGCCGAATCTTATTTTCAAATTTCTGACTGCATTCACATTCTGCATAAAGCTTTCGTTACTTACATTCCAGGCAGCAGAGAAAGAAGGGAAAATTGCATACTTGTTATTCTCACCAAATTTGGTTGAACCGTCTCTTCTTACAGTGGCGGTTAACAAATATTTATTCTTAATATTCACATTTGCCCTGGCAAACATTGATTGGAGTTCATTAGTGGGTGATTCATAATGCCAGATATTGCGGCTGGAATTTGTGGTATATCCAAACATGTTATAATAAGGAATACCTATATCAGCAAAATCCTGTCCTGTAAGACCTGAGTTAGAATTTTCAAAATTCAGATATTCATAACCAACAACAGCATTCAGATTAAAATTCGAATTGATTTGCTTGTTATAGCTTAACGTATGGGTAAATTGTTCCGTCAGTACTTTTGCTTCTGAAGAACTTGCCCAACCCCTGTTTTTAATGTCGGTAATGTTAAGAAGCTGACGGCCAATCATTGCAGTACGTCTGCCTTCACTTTGGTTGCGGCCATACTGGAATTTATATTCTAAATCCTTTGTAATCTTATAATATGGAGCCAGGTAACCCCATATCTGTGATGTACTTACATTATCATCATACATCTGCAACATCCAGAGAGGATTTATGGATGAAGCGCCAAACTGTGGTTCAATCCAGTAAGTTCCATCGGCCTTTGTGAAAGGATGAGTGGGGTTCCATTGTAATGCCTGGCCAATCAGGCTTCCCTGGAAACCGGCGTTATTGGTGATAGGAACTACTTCTTCCGTTAGCTGAGCCGTGTTAATATTAACATCGATTCCCAATTTTTTACTTTCAAGAAATTTGAAGTTCCCGGTATAACCAAGTGTATATTTTTTCAACTGAGACTCTTCAACAATACCTTTCTCATTCAGGAAGCTTATGGATACTCTCTGACGGGCATTTTCATTTCCACCACTCAATGCAAGGTTAATATTTTGAGTTACACCAGTACGGAGGATGGCATCCATTGCATCTACATTAGCTCCATAGTTTCCTGTGGGTACTGCTGTAGTGGAAACCGTAGAAGGAAGCAAATATTTTGATAATGCAGCCACATATTCCGGTCCATCAAGTATTTTAATTTGGTTTGCAATTTTGGACATTCCTACAGAATATCCCACTTCTATAGTTGTAGCACCTGCTTTACCTTTTTTAGTGGTAATAAGAATTACACCATTTGCGCCCCTTGAACCATAGATAGCTGCCGCAGATGCATCTTTCAATACATCAATGCTTTCAATGTCATTGGGGTTGATAAAATTTAGCGGATTTGAGCCCGGAGCGTCTCCAAAACCAGGAGATCCAAGACCCGGACGACCTGATCCGCCTTCAAGCGGAACTCCGTCAACAACTATCAACGGGTTGTTTCCGGAACGAACGGAACTTGTACCCCGAATACGGATAGAAGCACCAGCCCCTGGCTGACCATTGTTGCTTGTGATCTGCAAGCCAGCTACTTTACCCTGAATCAGCTGATCGGGTGAAGTATTAACACCTTTATTAAAATCTTTTGCTCTTACGGTTGCGATAGAACCGGTAAGATCTTTTTTACGGGAAGTACCATAACCTGTGCTTACGACAACCTCACTAAGGTTTTCTGCACTGGCAACAAGACTTGCATCAGCAGTTGTTTTACTACCTGAAACATCAACCTCCATGCGGCCAAAACCAACCGATGAGATAACAAGTGTGGTCACAGTGGAACCAACCGAAATCCTGTAAGTACCATCGGCGTTGGTAGATGTTCCCGTACGGGATCCTTTGGCAACTACTGATGCTCCTGATACCGGCGCACCATCTTTTGAATCAGTTACTTTTCCGGTAATCACTCTGTCCTGTGAAAAGACAGCAGCAAAGGAAAATAGTAAAACGAAGAGAAGTGAGAACTTCTTAAAAGTACTGTTAAGCATAAGCAATCGGTTTTTAAAATTTATAATCCATTATATCAATCAGTACATCCGGGTGTTCCGGAATGTGTAATACAGCAAGTATAATTCTAAAGGTGGGATAAGGTTTGGCCGTGTCTTTCCTGATTTTTATCTCAATATTGTACTTCTTCCGTAAATGAAAAGGAATGTTAAAAATCAGTTAAGTCCATAAATTTAGTCTGATTTATGTATATCAGACACATTTGTGAAAAAAAATAATTCTGATATTTTTCCGCAAACATTTGCGGAAATGTTTTCGGTGGATAAAATATTGGCTGTAGCTTTACTCTATTATTAATATATATGGCACAACCTGCTACTTTAAAACTGATTTCTGAGCAACTTAACCTGAGCATATCTACCATTTCAAGAGCTTTGAAAAATCATCCTGATATTTCAGAAAATACAAAACGAAAAGTAAAAGAACTGGCTGCATTAATGGAATATGAGCCTAACAGCTATGCTGTAAATCTGCGGACTAATAAAAGCAAAGTATTTGGGCTTATTGTCCCGTTCTTTTCCAATATGTTTAATGACTCATTTATTTCAGCCGTAGAAGAAGATGCCCGCAAAAACGGGTATTCACTGATGATTTTACAATCAGGAGATGATCCCCTCCAGGAATCTGAAAACCTGAAGCTTTGCAAACATTACCGGGTAGATGGGATACTTATCTCCCTGGCTGCTAAAAGTTATTCAATTGAACTTTGTGCCAGGTACCGGGAAGCAGGAATACCTATTGTTTTTTTTGACCGGGTACCGGAAACAGGCGGCTTTGATACAGTATGTATAGCCGATGAAGAAACGGCTACGATGGCGGCGCATACTATTCTTACCTACAAGAAGAAAAAAATTCTTGCTCTTTTTGGTAACCCTGACTTATCCATTACTAAAAAAAGAAAAGATCCGTTCCTGAAAATACTGGAAAAAGAAAAAGGCATTGAAACAGAAACTCAATACTGTGCCAATACGCAGGATGCAAAGGATTTCACTTCTTCAGCCCTCAGGAAATCATCTGTCCCGGATCATATATTTTGCATGAGTGACGAAATTCTTATTGGCGTAATGAAGGCACTTAAAAATTCCAAACTTAAAATTCCTGAAGACATTTCTGTTTTAGCTATCAGCAACGGTTTTATTCCCGGTCTTTATTCTCCTGAAATTAGTTATATAGAAACCAGCGGGTATGAACTTGGTAAATTAGCCATGAAAAGAATGCTGGAAAATATGGAAGGCAAAACTGCAGCAAAGTCTATAATGCTTCCTTCCCGGTTAGTAGAAGGGAATTCCCTGTAATATTTTCATTGAACCCACACCTTACATTACCATTAGCTTTTTGTTTTTTCGCTGGTATTGTTTCTTTACGGAGTATAACTTCCCCGGCCGGTGCGGCACATCGGTTTCCATTTCATCTAAATCCACCAGCCAATCTTTTATAGATATTTTTTTTCTGAAATTCCGGCGGTCAAGATCAACTCCGAGAATAGCCTCATATAATTCCTGCAATTCACGGAGAGAGAATTTCTCCGGCAAAAGATTAAAAATAACAGGGTGTTCCATTACTTGTTGCTGCAGGCGGTTAAGACAAGTATCCAAAATCAATTTATGATCAAAGGCCATTTTTTTGACCCCTTTGACAGAATGCCAGTTCAGCTCATTGTTGCTGATTTGCAGTTTGTGATGCTTAATATCTATCAACGAATAGTACGCAATAGTAATAACCCTGCCGGATGGATGCCGTTCAATGCTGCCAAAAGCCTGCACCTGCTCCAGGTACACATCATCCAGCCCTGTCCTTTCTTTTAATATGCGGTAAGATGCTGTTTGCAGATCTTCATCGGGTCGTATCAAATCTCCCAGCAAGGAGATCATACGGGCAAATTCTTGCAGGTCTGATTTAATAAGCAGAACCTTCAGTTCTTTTTCATCGTAGCCAAAAATTACACAGTCAACTGAAATGGCAATATTAAAATAATCAAGGTGACTTATCTTTTCAATTTCAGCGGTTTTCAGCCGCAACTCTTTTTCCGTCATAAAGTTGGCTTTTGAAATTATTGAGCACCCCGTTTTAAAGAAATTTCTTTACCGGCAGTCTGAATCTTCAGCAAATTATCCTGGTGGGCAAATTATTGATTTTCTCATTAAGGGGAGGCTATATTTTCCACAGATCATTGTTGCGGCAAAAAACAGTTTCTATTTTTGTCCCGTTACAGTAACTAAATCTACCGGCAATTTGCCGGTTAGAGGTACATTACTATCAAGGATCGAAGCTGAAGTGAATGGGTTAGGATACACCGTGGCAGCAAGTTGATTGACATTGTTTTTAACTCTGCAAATTCCTGTTATTTAGCCGTCTGAGACTAACTTTACCAGCAACTTTCTTTTTATGTATTCAAAAGAATCAACCCGGGAACTGCAAAAACTTACTATTGAGTTAGCAAAAAAAACAGCGGCAACCCTCATCAGCAAAAAAGATCTTACACAACTGCGAAATGTGCTTCGTTTTCATGAATACAGGTATTATATATTAAATGACCCGCTGATTTCGGATTTTGAATATGACCAGCTTTATAAAACCCTGGAAAAGATTGAGCTGGAAAATACGGAAAGCATTACGGCCGACTCTCCCACTCAACGGGTTGCCAAAGGACTGACAAAAAGCTTCCCGGCTGCTCAGCACCTTGTTCCCATGTTATCATTGGATAATTCTTACAACAGCGATGATCTTGTTGATTTTGACAGAAAAGCAAGGGCACTAACGGGCCTCCCGGTAATAGAATACTGTGTGGAGCCAAAATTTGACGGCGGAAGTATTTCGATTATTTATGAAAACGATTTATTAGTTCGTGGTGCTACCAGGGGCGATGGTGTGGAAGGTGATGAAGTAACCGCCAATATCAAACAGATCCGCAGCATTCCTTTATCAGCAAAATTCTCTGACTATGGGTTGCAGCAAGTGGAGATAAGAGGTGAGGTACTCATCAATAAAAATAATTTTAGAAAATATAATGAGCAGGTCATTGAACAGGGTTTTGCGCCATTAGCGAATCCCCGCAATGCTGCTGCCGGCACACTTCGCATTAAAGACCCCCATGAAGCAGCAAAAAGAAATTTAGAAGCTTTTGTTTACCATATCAGTTACTACTCTTTGGCCAAAGGAAAAAAAAATCCTGTTGAATTAACCACTCACTCCGGTTCATTAACTCTTTTGTGGGAACTTGGTTTTCGAAGCCCTGAAAAAGAGAAAAAGATTTTTAAAGGAATTGAAAGGGTAATAAAGTATTGCAGTGATTTTGAATCAGAAAGAGATGATCTGCCATACGAGATTGATGGTATGGTCATAAAAGTGAATGATGTTGCCCTGCAGGATAAACTTGGCATGACCTCTCACCATCCCCGCTGGGCTATTGCCTATAAATTTAAAGCACGGCAGGCTACAACAAAACTGCTGAGTTTGGAATTCCAGGTGGGAAGAACAGGAGCCATAACCCCGGTAGCGAAACTTGAACCAGTAGCGGTTGGTGGGGTTACAGTCAGCAGCATCTCCGTTCATAATGAAGAATACATCAGGGAAAAAGATTTACGCATTGGCGACGCCGTACTGATAGAAAGAGCTGGTGATGTAATTCCGCAGATTGTAAAATCACTGACCGATATCAGAACAGGTAAAGAAAAGAAAATTGTTTTTCCCAAAACCTGCCCTGTTTGCGACAGCAAGTTATTTAAAGAAGAAGAAGAGGCGGTATGGCGATGTGTCAATATTGAATGCCCTGCACAAGTGGTAGAACGCATTATTCACTTTGTAAGTAAAGATGCCATGGACATCCGTGGATTTGGCGATGCCAATGTCCGGAAATTCTATGAACTTGGTTTATTAAAAGACATTCCGGGTGTTTACCAGTTAGACTTTACTGAAATTGCAAAACAGGAAGGATTTAAAGAAAAGTCAATTGAAAATTTAAGATCTGCCATAGAAAATTCCAGGCAACAGCCGCTTCATCGTTTGATTTATGCCCTTGGCATCCGCTTCGTTGGGGAAACGACAGCCAAAACATTGGCACAGGCCGTCAGTCATTTACTTGATTTTAAAAAATTGTCTTTAGACGATTTACAAAACCTTGAAGATGTAGGCCCGAAAGTGGCAGGCAGTATTCATCATTTTTTCAGCAATAAAAATAATATTGAAATGCTGGAGGAACTGGAAAAGCTCGGTCTGCAATTAAAAAACCAAAAGAAAGAATTGTCTTCGGGTGGCAACCTGAAAGGACAAACTTTTTTATTTACCGGAACTTTACCTACCTTAAAAAGAAGCGAAGCCGAGGCAATGGCCGAAGAAAATGGCGGGCAACTACTCTCCGGAGTCAGCGCAAAACTCAACTATCTTGTTGTAGGTGATGATGCAGGCAGTAAACTTGAAAAAGCGAAAAAAATCAATACAGTAAAAATTATTTCAGAGGCTGAATTCCTGCAAATCATTGGCAAAAAATAATATTGCAGAAGCTTCTATATTCTTTCTACCTTAGTGAGTACCATTTACCTGCCACATAACCTTATCGTACCACCGTTATTAAGGCATTGTCCCATCCCCTGGCTAAAATAATTTTTTATGATAAAAAAATTAGCCGGTGAAATCTGGAAATCATTTACTTTTTCCGGATGGAGGCATCTTCGAAACCATTATGCTGTATCCAGTTTTGGACGCATTGCCAGTTACAAACAGGATGTGCTGAAAGATGGAAAAGTATTGGGCGGATCTTTAACCACCGGTTACAGGACACTTAATCTGCATCGCCCTAACAACAAAGGTACTTTGTATATCCACCGGGAGATGGCGCAATTATTTTTAAAAAAGCCTTCCGCAAATTATAAGTATGTAATTCACCGCAATCATAATAAACTTGACAACAACATAAAAAATCTGCGATGGGCAACACAGGAACAGATGATTGCCCATCAGCAGGGAAGTCCTGCAAAAATTGCCTATAAAGAAAAACAGGCTAACAGAACCGAAGGATTAAAACTGACTGCCGTCCAGGTAAAAAAGATAAAGGGAATTCTTCAAAGCAAAAATCGCACTGTTACTATAAAAAAACTTGCCCAAAACTATAGTGTCAGCGAAATGACCATGTATCGAATTAAGAGTGGTGAGAATTGGGGAAGGATATAAAAAGTTTATAGTTTGTAGTTTATGGTTTATAGTTGAACCCCGTATTGCCAGTCTGCATTATCTTAGCAAAAAGTAAAAAATGCTAAGCCCTTCCACGATTAAATTTCTGAAAGACTTAAAGAAGAAGAACAATAAACTTTGGTTTGAAAAGAACAGGAAAGTGTATGAAGAAGCAAAAGCTGATTTTGCCAAATTCATCCAGGCAGTCATTGACCAGCATGGCAAAAAAGACACTTCGATAAAAAATCTTGTAGCAAAAGATTGTATGTTTCGCATTAACCGGGATGTAAGGTTTTCAAAAGATAAATCGCCGTACAAATCAAATTTCGGAGCCAGCATTAATAAAGGAGGAAGAAAAGCAGAAAACACAGCTGGATATTATTTTCAGGTTCAGCCCAACAGAAATTTTGCTGGTGGTGGCATCTGGATGCCAGAACCAGATGAATTGAAAAAAGTCCGGCAAGAGATTGATTACAATTTTACTGATTTCAAAAAAATAATCGGCTCTAAGAAATTCAAATCAGTTTACGGTGATCTTGATAGAAGTGCTGAATTTTTACTCCGACGTGTACCTAAAGGATATGAACCGGATAATCCTGCTGCTGATTATCTGAAGTTGAAAAGTTTTGTAGCCATATCCTTCTTTAGCGATGCGGATCTGACCTCGAAAGACCTGGTAAAGAAAACGAGTGCAGCTTTTGAAGCACTGCAACCGTTGATTGAGTTTGTTAATGAATCAATGAATTAAATTATGAAAAGAATATTATTTCTCTGCACTTTACTAGCAGCCAGCTTACTACTTAGCGCACAAAGTTTTTCCATCCTGCTTCCTGATTCCCTCAGCCAAAAAACATTGGATGGAAGATTACTACTGTTATTTTCTACTAACGGTTCTGCTGAACCAAGATTCCAGATTGCTGATGGACCCAATACACAACAGGTTTTTGGTATTGATATTGAAAACTGGCAGCCGGGTACCACAAAAATTATTTCAGCTGCTGCTTTTGGCTACCCCGTTGAAAGTATGGCAAATCTTCCAGCAGATGAATATACCGTACAGGCATTACTGCATATTTATGAAACCTTTCATCGCAAAGATGGGCATGTAGTAAAGTTGCCAATGGACCGGGGTGAAGGTCAGCACTGGAACCAGGCTCCGGGCAATTTGTATTCTATACCGGTAAAAATAAAAATCAATCCCCGGACAAAAATTTTGCATACCATAAATCTTACTAAAATCATTTCGCCAATAAAAGAACCTGACGACACTAAATAC
The DNA here is from genome assembly GCA_031422725.1 of Chitinophagaceae bacterium. GTDB lineage: Bacteria > Bacteroidota > Bacteroidia > Chitinophagales > Chitinophagaceae > JJ008. Next base: position 25,562 of record JANPMI010000032.1, read on the forward strand.
ATTAAGCATATAAAAATTCAAAGTAAACTGCTGACGGAGTTCTGGGGAAGACCTATGTATCTCGGCGCCCATGTGCTGTTGCCAGAAGGATGGGACACACATCCAGATGTAAAATATCCTTTGGCTATTTTTCATGGTCACTTCCCTGATGATTTTGGCGACTGGAGAACTACACCACCGGATGAAAACCTGAAGCCTGATACCAGTGAAAGATTTAACCTGATCGGTTATAATAAAATTGTACAACAAGAACAGTATGATTTTTACAAACTATGGACTGGTCCTAATTTTCCAAGGGTGATTGCGGTAGAAATACAGCATGCCAATCCATATTATGATGATTCTTATGCAGTGAACTCCGCCAATCTTGGCCCTTATGGTGATGCGATTACTTACGAACTCATTCCTGAGATCGAGAAACTTTTCCGGGGTATTGGCCAGGGCTGGGCCAGGTTTATGTATGGAGGCAGCACCGGTGGCTGGGAAGTACTGGCAGCACAAACATTTTATCCGGATGAATACAATGGATGTTATTCGGCTTGTCCGGACCCGATTGACTTCAACCATTATATGACCGTCAATATTTATAAAGACAAAAATGCCTATTACCAGGAAGGGCCATTTAGAAAAACATTACGTCCGGGGCACCGGAATTATCTGGGTCATGTAAGTGCCATGGTCAGGGATATGAATTACCGGGAGCTGGCAATTGGAACAAAAAGCCGTAGTGGTGATCAATGGGATATTTGGGAAGCAGTATATTCTCCTGTAGGCAAAGATGGTTACCCGGAAAGAATTTTTGATAAGTACACAGGTGAGATTAATAAAAGAGTAGCGGACTACTGGAAAGAAAATTATGATTTAGTGCATATCATTAAAAGAGACTGGCCAAAGATTGGAAATAAACTGGCCGGCAAAATTCATATCTATGTGGGTGACATGGATAATTATTACCTGAACAATGCAGTGTATACGGCAGAGGATATGATCAAAAAATTAGAAAATCCGAAATGCAATTGCGAAGTAGATTATGGTGACCGGGCCGAGCATTGCTGGAACGGCGATCATAGCCAACCCAACTATATCAGCCGGCTTCGCTACCACCGGATGTTTATTCCCAAATGGGCAGAGGAAGTGAAGGGCCGGGCCCCGCAGGGTAGTAATCTTACGAGTTGGAGATACTAAGTTTGCCAGGAAATAGTTAAAGGTCATTTATACTATAGGAAAGGGCATTATCGTTGTAGCATGTATATAAAACCGACCCTTTATGAAAAAAAATCTACCCTTTTTAAGCTTTGCTTTAGCATTTTTTCTTTTTACTTCCTGTGGTCATAAGTATTATACCGCTTCCAACTTTGAGGAAAAAACAGATGAACACCGGGTGGTAGCTATATTACCCGCAGAAATGATCTTTACCGGCAAACAGCCAAAAAATTTATCGGAAGAAGATGTTGCTAAAATTGAAGAGCAGGAAAGTTCAGCCTTCCAACTGGCTTTGTATAACAGTATACTGCGGCATGCCAATACAAATAAGTATATAACTACTATCAACTTCCAGGATGTAAATACCACACAGAAATTGCTGGAAGAAAAAGCTATTACTACCAGAGACAGTTGGAAAATGACTGATAAAGAACTGGCAAGATTGCTCGGCGTAGATGCGGTAATAAAAATGCGGATACAGAAACAGCGGTATATGAGTGACGAGGCTTCCTATGGCATTACGGTAGCAAAGCAGATAATTTATAATACCGGTATTGGTTCAAAAATTCCTGTTCCTGCTGCTCCGGCTAAAACCAATGATATTTATGCATCCTGTAATCTGGTGAGTAATAGTCAGACTTTATGGAACGACAATTATAAAGCTGCGTCTGATTACAATAGCCCGGCTAATGTAATTATAGAAGGGATAACAGATAATTTTGGGAAACACTTCCCTTATAAAAAGAAAAGAAAATAGAGGCTGTTTCAAAAGTCAATTTGATTGTCATATTGATCCCGCATGTGGCGGGACGAAATATTGACAATCAAATTGATAGCCTTCGATAACCCTTCGATAAACTCAGGGTGACAACGGCTGACAACCCTTTTGAGACTGCCTCTTTATAAAAGTCCTTTTGATTGTAAATATTCAGCTATTTGTACGGCATTCGTTGCAGCCCCTTTGCGAAGATTATCAGACACCACCCACATATTTAAAGTATTTGGCTGACTTTCGTCCCTTCTTAATCTTCCTACAAACACATCATCTTTCTCCTGCGCATCCATCGGCATGGGATAAAGTTGGTTAACAGTGTCATCTACCACTACTATTCCCGGTGCAGATTGTAGCAATGTTTTTACTTCACTTAAATCATACTCTTTTTCAAACTCCACATTTATTGATTCACTATGCCCGCCCATAACGGGGATACGGACTGTAGTAGCAGTCACCCGGATAGAATCATCCCTCATAATCTTACAGGTTTCTTTCACCATTTTCATTTCTTCCTTGGTGTAGCCATTATCCAAAAAAACATCAATCTGGGGAATCACATTCAGGTCAATCGGGTATTTATATGCTCTCTCGCCGGCAATACCTTTTCTTTCATTCAGCAATTGTGTTACCGCTTTCACACCAGTTCCGGTTACACTTTGATAAGTGCTGACAACAATTCTTTTGATACCATACTTTTTATGCAATGGATTTAAAGCAACTACCATTTGTATAGTAGAGCAATTGGGGTTCGCAATGATTTTATCTTTCACCGTTAATATATCCGCATTAATCTCGGGAACAATTAATGGCTTTGACGGGTCCATTCTCCAGGCAGAGGAATTATCAATAACAGTAATACCGGCTTCCGCAAATTTTGGCGCCCATTCCAATGAAGTGCTGCCACCAGCTGAAAAAATTGCTACATCAGGTTTCGCTGCTATGGCATCAGTCATGCTTACTATCTTATATTTATTTCCATTGAATGCTACTTCTTTACCCACGGACTTTTCAGAAGCAACGGGAATTAATTCCGTTACCGGAAAATTTCTTTCTGCCAATACCTGGAGCATTTTAGTACCTACCAATCCGGTGGCTCCTACGACTGCAACTTTCATTATCTTCAATTTGCCGCAAAAATAAGTTCATAAATGGCTTAAAGCTGAAAGTTTTTTATAATTTGAATAGAATATGACAAGACTGTTTCCTGTTATCATTTCTTTGTTGTTGTTTTCAGCAACAGCAATATCCCAAAACCGCTACGATGTGGTGATTGATGAGATAATGGCTGACCCTACCCCGCAGATTGGTTTGCCCAATAATGAATGGCTGGAGTTAAAGAATACAACAGCCATTCCTGTCAATTTACAAAATTGGAGAATTGGTGATGCCACCGGCCTAAGCGGACCGATGCCCAATTTCACTTTACAACCCGATAGCTTTGTGATTGTTTGCACAGGCAGTGCGGTAGCCGCTATGTCTGCTTTTGGCACTACAATTTCTGTAACCAGTTTTCCATCGCTGGATAATGACGGAGACCAGTTATTTCTGAGAGCGGCTAATGGAAGAACAATTCATGCGGTTAGTTATACATCCGGATGGTATCAGAATGCAGTAAAAAAAGATGGCGGCTGGACATTGGAAATGATTGACACCAAAAGCCCCTGTGCCGGAAGCAGCAACTGGAGAGCAAGTGTAAACGTGGCGGGAGGAACACCCGGAAAGAAAAATTCTATTGATGCTATAAACAATGATGCAACAGCGCCGCAATTAAAGAGAGCTTACACGACAGATAATGTAACCATCGTTTTGGTGTATGATGAGCCGGTTGATAGTTTATCCGGGGCGACCCTGGCTAACTATTCAATTGATGGAGGCCTGACGCTTATCAGTGCAACAGCAATTGCCCCTTTGTTTAACCAGGTACAATTAAAAACAAATGCCCCATTAGTTGTCAATACGGTTTATACTATCACCGCCAGCAATGTGAAAGATTGTAAGAATAATACAATAGGTTCTGCGAATAAAGTAAGAGTTGGCCTGCCGGTGGATGCAGCAGCCGGTGAATGGATTATCAATGAAATATTATTCAACCCAAGATCAAATGCTTTTGACTATGTGGAGTTTTATAACAATAGCAATAAAATTTTTGATGCTTCCAAATTGTATATTGCCAACCGGAACAGCAGCGGGGTTATAAGTTCGATAAAGGTATTAAGTGCAACTCCTTTTTATATTTTTCCTGGAGATTATATCGTGGAAACAGAGGATGCAGACAATCTGGCGATGCAATATCTTGTTCAAAAGCCGGAAAATGTATTGGTGATTTCTTCTCCACCATCTTTTTCTGACGACGAAGGAACGGTAGTTGCGTTGAACTTCCAGGGGAATGTAGTGGATGAAGTAAAATACAAAGACGACTGGCATTTTAAATTAATTGATGACGCCGAAGGAGTTTCATTGGAAAGAATCGATCCGGCGGGACCATCACAGGATGAAACCAACTGGCATAGCGCAGCTTCCACTGCCGGGTATGGTACACCAACATATAAAAATTCTCAGTATAAATTGCTGAGCAGTATTAATGCAACAGTAGAAGTATCTCCAAAAGTATTTTCACCTGATAATGATGGGCGGGATGATATTGCCACCATTCAATACGAAGTAACGGAACCGGGTTATATAGCGAACATTACCATTTTTGATGCCGCCGGAAGGCCGGTTCGCAATCTTGTCCGCAATGGAACTCTCGGATTAAATGGTTATTGGAACTGGGATGGACTTGATGATAGAGGAAATAAATTGCCCGTTGGCACTTATATCATCTTTTCTGAAATATTCAATTTACAAGGGAAGAAGAAAAAGTTTAAGAATACGGTGGTGCTGGCGAGACTACTCAAATAGCTATGTCTTTTAATAATCTTTAGTTCTATCCCAATTCAATTTCAAAGCTCACCAAATCCTTGAACTCCTGAATTCTATTGTTGATATCATCCCTGGTTACTTCTTTCAATCTCGTTGCGCCAAATTTCTCTACACAAAAACTTGCCATTGCCGAACCGACAATAATTCCTCTTTTCATATTCGCAAAAGAGATGTCGCCTGTTTTTGCCAAATGACCCATAAAGCCACCGGCAAACGTATCACCTGCACCGGTCGGATCGAATACTTCTTCGAGTGGTAAAGCCGGTGCGAAGAATACACTGTCATTATCAAACAATAAAGCACCATGTTCACCCTTCTTGATGATAAGATATTTGGGACCCATTGCCAGGATGCTCTTCGCCGCTTTTACAATGGAGAAATGCCCGGTCAATTGTCTTGCTTCTGCATCATTCACCATCAGCAGGTCCACCTGCTTCAATACCTCTTTCAGATCGGGCATGGCAATTTCCATCCAGAAATTCATGGTGTCCATTGCAATCAGCTTCGGTCTTTGCTTCAATTGCTTTATAACACTTATCTGTGTGGCTGGTGCCAGGTTACCCAGCATCAGAAATTCTGCGCCCTGGTAGCTGTCCGGAACTTTTGGATTAAAATCGGCCAGCACATTCAAATCAGTTACCAATGTATCACGGCTGTTCATATCTTCATGATAGCGGCCACTCCAGAAAAAAGATTTTTTACCGGGAACTATTTCCACTCCTTCCAGCTGCACTCCTCTTTTCATCAGTTCTTCCATTTCTTCTTTTGGAAAATCATCGCCGACAATGGAAATCTGCTGCACAGGTTTTACAAAATTGCTGGCTGCATACGCCACATAAAGTGCAGAGCCGCCTGTTATTTTATCTGTTTTTCCAAAAGGAGTTTCGATAGCATCGAAGGCCATGGTGCCGACTGTAATTAAAGACATACGTTACTGGAATTGAAGTTTTGTTAAATAAGTTCGGAGTCTTTAGTCAGGAGTCTGGAGATAGCTCCTGACTAACGACTATGGACTACTGACTGCAAAAGGCGTGCAAACCTACATGAATTTTCTATAAGGCAGAAGGCATTCCACTATAAACTAACAGGTATTATTGTGGTTTGTTATCTTTGAGCATGGCCAAAGCGCAACGTAAAAAAGCTTCTAAAAAAGATTTTATCATCCTTAGGGCATCTGCCATGTTCAGGGAAAAAGGTTTCCCGGCTACCTCCATGCGGGACCTGGCTGAAGCCGTGGGTATTGAAGCGGCAAGTCTCTATAATCATATACAATCCAAATCAGAAATTTTGCAGGAAGTTGTCTTCCGTATTGCCAATGACTGTAATGTTCACCTCGAAAGCCTTGAAGGAAACAATATGAACAGCACACAAAAAATAGAATCTCTAATCCGCTTTCATGTGCAGATGATGCTCAACCGTTTTGATGATTACACGGTAATGATTAATGAATGGATACATCTCTCCGAGCCATATCTTACCAATTTCACCACGCAGCGGCGCAGCTATGTGCAAAAAATGGAAGCCATTATTGAAGAAGGCATCCGCAATAAGGAAATGAAACCGGTGCTGCCTTATGTAGCTATGCTTACGATTCTGTCTTCTGTTCGTGGGCTGGAGTTCTGGCACCGCAGCGGAAAAAAAATCACCCCAGGTACGTTGGAAGATAATATGGTAACCCACCTCATCAGCGGATTAAAAAAGAACTGAAAACATGTCAATTCACTTTCACCGGCTCGCTATAAAAGAGGTAAAAAAAGAAACAAATGATTGTGTTTCGGTTGTATTTGAAATCCCTGAAACATTAAAAGAAGGTTTTATTTTCAAACAGGGACAAAGCCTGACCATGCGGGCCATGATTAACGGGGAAGAAGTTCGCCGTACTTATTCCATTTGCAGTTCCCCCCTGGATAATGAATGGAAAGTGGCTATCAAAAGAGTGGAAGCTGGTTTATTTTCTTCTTTTGCCAACAAAGAATTGAAGAAAGGCGATACATTGGAGGTGATGCAGCCGGTTGGAAAATTTTATGCAGAATTAAATCCCGCCAATAAAAAAAACTACCTCGCTTTTGCAGCAGGCAGTGGCATCACTCCCCTGCTTTCTATTATCAAAACTACGTTGCGGACAGAACCACACAGCACTTTTACTTTAGTATATGGAAACAAAAGCCGCTCTTCTATTATTTTTTTTGAAGAACTGGAAGGGTTAAAAAACAAATACCTGCAACAGTTTAATTTCATTAATATTCTTAGCCGGGAAAGAACAGATGCCCCGGTTAATTTTGGAAGAATCAATATGGATAAATTAACTGAACTGTCAAAGCTCATTGACTATACTTCTTTTGATGAATTTTTTATCTGCGGGCCGGAAGAAATGATTTTTACTGTAAAAGCTTTCCTGGAACAAAAACAAATTGATAAAAAGAAAATTCATTTTGAACTATTCACAACACCAGGACAAAAGAAGTCTGGAGTCAGGAGTCAGGAGTCAGGAGTAGACAGCGGACCAAAAAGTAAGATTACGGTTAAACTGGATGGCCGTTCTTTTGATTTTGATTTATCGCTGACCAGCGATACAACTATACTTGATGCTGCATTAAAAGAAGGGGCAGATTTACCTTTTGCCTGCAAAGGCGGTGTATGCTGCACCTGCAAAGCCAAATTGCTGGAAGGCGAAGTAAGCATGGATGTGCATTGGGGTCTTGAAGAAGAAGAAATCGAAGATGGATATATTCTTACCTGCCAGTCTCACCCTATTACAGAAAAAGTAGTGGTGGATTTTGATGTAAAATAATCAATCTCACCTGTACAAACCCGGTAACTATTATGTATGAGTTGGAACAAGAATAGTTAAATGATTTTCAGTTCGCCCAAAATAATCACCGCAATCAATACAAATACGGCAATAATTAGTTGAAGCCGCCGGGGAGATGTTCTTATGGAAGTATTTCTGTTCATGGGCTATAGCATAAATTTTATATTGCTGACCTTTACAGACCCATTTACAGCCCGCAATTTCTGGGCCATACTAATTTAGTTCTTATCAATTAGTGGAAATATTTTCCGGGAAACGACACCCACATTTGAGCATTTTTGCTTTTAAGGAAGGGCTAATCTCACAAATCCTCTCCAAACAGCTGTTAGTTTCTGTAAATTTGCTTTGCCGCCATAGTCTTGGCAGAGGTGGGTAATCTTGCTAAAAACAATAATTTATGTCTGTACAGGAACTTGAAAAAATATTTCAGGACAAAGTTGATAAAGAAATAAAGCTTGAGCCGAAAGATTGGATGCCGGAGGCCTATCGCAAAACCAATATCCGGCAAATAAGTCAGCATGCACACAGCGAAATTGTAGGTATGCTGCCGGAAGGTGCCTGGATTACCAGAGCCCCTTCATTAAAAAGAAAAGCGATACTACTTGCCAAAGTACAGGATGAAGCAGGACATGGTTTGTATTTATATTCTGCAGCAGAGACATTAGGCACTACAAGAGAGCAAACAATTAATGACCTGCATAGCGGCAAAGCCAAGTATTCTTCCATTTTTAATTACCCCACACTTACATGGGCCGACATGGGTACCATCGGTTGGTTGGTTGATGGCGCTGCAATCCTGAACCAGGTGATGCTTACCAGAACATCTTATGGCCCGTACGCAAGGGCAATGGTAAGAATTTGCAAAGAAGAAAGTTTTCACCAGCGGCAGGGTTTTGAAATATTGCTGACATTAAGCAAAGGAACTCCTGAACAAAAAGCGATGTGCCAGGACTCTATCAACCGGTGGTGGTGGCCATCGCTAATGATGTTTGGACCGAAGGACAGTGAAAGCACCAACAGTGATCAAAGTATGAAGTGGAAGATAAAAAGAAAAACCAATGATGAGTTGCGGCAAAACTTTGTGGACATGTGTGCGGAGCAGGTAAAAGTGCTGGGAATGGTATTGCCGGATGAAAAATTAAAATGGAACCCCGAAACAAAACATTACGACTGGGGAGAAATAAACTGGGAAGAGTTCTGGCAAGTAGTAAAAGGCAATGGTCCTTGCAATAAAGAAAGATTAGACGCCAGGAGAAATGCATGGGAAGATGGTGAATGGGTGCGGGAAGCTGCCAGTGCCTATGCAGAAAAAAGGAAAGCAAGACAGAAACAGGAAGCAGCCTGATGGAATTTTAAACAAGAAAGAATTGATTTTAAAAATAGTTATCTATGAAAAATTTTATCAGAAAATTTTACTACGGGGATATACCTGAAGATAAAGCCGGAGGTAATATAACTTCAAAAGAAACCAACAATGACTGGCCGCTTTGGGAAGTATTTATCAGAAGCAAACAAGGACTGGATCATAAACATATGGGCAGCCTGCATGCTGCCGATGCGCCAATGGCAATTGAAAATGCAAGAGATGTTTATACCAGGAGAATGGAAGGGGTAAGTATTTGGGTGGTAGAATCAAAATTCATCCATGCCAGCAATCCCGATGATGCAGAAATTCTTTATGAACCTGCTACTGATAAGATATATCGCTATCCTACTTTTTATGATCTGCCCGATGAGGTTAACCATATGTAGTTGCTATGAATGATTTAATTGATTATACATTACATCTTGCTGATAACGCATTAATACTGGGACACCGCAACAGCGAATGGTGCGGCCATGGCCCTGTACTGGAACAGGATATTGCTATTACTAATATTTCACTTGATTTAATCGGGCAGGCAAGAAATTTTTACCAGTATGCTGCAACATTAAAAGCAGATGGCTCCACAGAAGACTCACTGGCTTATTTGCGGGATGAGACTGAATTTAAAAACTCTTTATTAGTTGAATTGCCAAAAGGCGACTGGGCAGTAACTATTTTACGTCAGTTCTTTTTTAGTACTTATCAATATTTTTTATACCAGCAACTACAAAATAATAAAGACCCGCAACTCGCTGCTATTGCTGCCAAAGCATTAAAAGAAGTAACCTATCATCTTCGCTGGAGCAGTGAGTGGGTTATACGATTAGGTGATGGAACAGAAGAAAGCCGCAACCGGATATTAAAAGCTATTGATGAATTGTGGCCCTATACCGGCGAATTATTTCAACCCGGTGATTATGAAAAACAATCAGGGATTACTCTTTCATTGCTGAAAAACGAATGGGAGAAAAAAGTAAAAGAAATTTTTGAAGAAGCAACCTTAACGGTTCCTGAAACGGGAAACATACAAACAGGCGGCAAACAAGGTAAACACAGTAAACATCTTACTGCTATTCTTGCTGAATTACAATTGTTGCAAAGAACGCATCCGGGAGCCGAATGGTAAAGTCATGACAGCGATAACAAACATATCAGCAAAAGAAGTCTGGAAACTATTAGAAAAAGTAACCGATCCCGAGGTACCGGTTCTTTCTGTTATTGATTTAGGCATTATAAGAGATGTAAAAACAAATAGAGAAGAAGTTGAAGTCACTATCACTCCCACTTACACAGGTTGTCCCGCTATGGATGTTATCAGCATCACCATAAAAATGGAACTATTATCAAATGGGTTTAAGAATGTAACAATAAAGCAGGTTCTTTCACCGGCATGGACTACAGATTGGATGAGTGAAGCGGGAAAACAAAAATTAAAAGAATACGGCATTGCTCCTCCCAACACCAAACAACAGGTATGCCGGGATGAGCTGTTTGCTCCAGATGAAGCCGTACAATGTCCTCATTGCAATTCTTATCATACTCATCGTATCAGCGAATTTGGTTCTACAGCCTGCAAAGCTTTACACCAGTGCGATGACTGCCAGGAACCTTTTGATTATTTCAAATGCCATTAGGAAGCCGGAACTCCTGTTCCGGCCCGCCAAACAAACAACCGCAACTTACTTTTAAGCTAAAAAAACATAATTGACTTAACTTGTAATTAAATATTCTTCCATGTCTTCCATTTTATTTGAAATAAAAGATTCAATCGGGTTTATTACTTTCAACCGCCCCGATAAATTCAATTCCTTTAACAGGGAGATGGCACTGCTCATGCAGAAAGCATTGGACCAATGCAAAGAAGATACGGTCCGTTGTGTTTACATCACCGGAACAGGCAAAGCATTCAGTGCCGGACAGGATATTGGTGAATTAGTTGGCGAAAATGCGATAGAGATAAAACAAATTCTTGCCGAACATTACAATCCCATTGTTTCAGGAATAAGAAAATTGGAAAAGCCGGTGCTGGCCGCTGTGAATGGAGTGGCTGCAGGTGCCGGAGCCAATATTGCTTTATGTTGCGATATAGTTGTTGCTACACAAACTGCTTCTTTTATCCAGGCGTTCAGTAAAATTGGTTTGATACCGGACAGCGGTGGCACTTTCACTTTGCCCAGGTTGATTGGCTGGCAGAAAGCCTCAGCCCTGATGATGCTCGGAGAAAAAGTGACTGCTGCTGATGCAGAAAAAATGGGAATGATTTACAAAGTTTTCACGGATGAACAGTTTGCAGAAAATGCTCTTCTTATAGCACACTACCTGGCAAAAATGCCTACCAAAGGATTGGCCTATACCAAAAAACTGTTAAGCCATTCATTTGTCAACTCCTGGGAAGAACAATTGCAGGATGAAGATATTTTTCAGCAACGGGCAGCCCGGACAGCAGATTATAAAGAAGGAGTGCAGGCATTTTTAGAGAAGAGACAACCTGAATTTCGTGGAGAGTAATAGCAATATTCAATATAAAATAATCAATATTCAATGCTCAATGATAAAGACAAACTAGCCAGAGCAGTCGTCTATCACATGATGGAACATGACCTGTTCAGCCAATGGCTCGGCATTGAAGTGCTGGAAATAAAAGAAGGCTACAGCAAAATAAAAATGACCGTCAGAAAAGAAATGATAAACGGATTTGGTATTGTGCATGGCGGCATTGCATTTTCTTTAGCCGACAGTGCTTTTGCCTTTGCCTGCAATAACAGAAATGTGTTGTCTGTTGCTTTAGACACTTCCATCAACTTTATTAAACCTGTTCATACGGATGATGAATTAACTGCTGAAGCCAAAGAAATACATAATGGAAAATCAACCGGACTTTATCACATCACTATTACTAATCAGAAAAATCATGAAGTAGCTATTTTCAAAGGTCT
>JANPMI010000033.1:0-1775 GCA_031422725.1 Chitinophagaceae bacterium
GTTAAATGAAGAAACTTACTGGTCGGGGGGGCCTTATTCAACAGTGGTAAAAGGCGGTTATAAAGTTTTACCCGAAATACAAAAACTGGTATTTGAAGAAAAATATTTAGCAGCTCACAATTTATTCGGCAGAAATACAATGGGCTACCCGGTGGAGCAAATGAAATACCAATGCCTGGCCAATCTTCATTTATTTTTTAAAAACCAGGACAGTATTACCGGTTATAAACGATGGCTTGATCTGGAAACCGGAATTTCAGGTGTTTCCTATAATTCAAACGGCATCAATTATAAACGGGAAGTACTTGCATCGGCACCCGACCAGGTAATTGTTGTTCGCATTACTGCTGATAAGCCCGGTAGCATTTCTTTTACAGCTAACCTGAGAGGAGAAAGAAACCAAACACATTCTAATTATGCAACAGATTATTTCAAGATGGATCCTTATGGTAATGATGGATTAGTGCTTACCGGAAAGTCGGCAGATTATATGGGTGTGGAAGGAAAAATGAAATATGAAGCCAGGGTAAAAGCATTACCGGAAGGCGGCACCATAAAAACAGATGATGTGAATCTCATTATTGAAAATGCAAATTCGGTAACAATCTATTTTGCAGCAGCTACCAATTTTGTGAATTACAAAGATGTGAGTGCCGATCAGCATAAAAGAGTAAATGATTATTTTAAAGCCATTGATAATAAAAGTTACAATACGATTCTTGCATCTGCGGTAGCTGATCATAAAAAATATTTCGATCGGGTTTCTCTGCAATTACCCAATACCCAAAATTCTTTTTTACCAACACCGGAACGGGTGAAAAAAATTCAAACAGAACCTGATCCTTCCATGGCTGCGTTGAGTTATCAATTCGGCAGGTATCTGATGATCGGTTCATCGAGGCCCGGCACCGAACCCGCCAACCTGCAGGGTATATGGAATGATAATATGAATCCCTCCTGGGATTCGAAATATACAACCAACATTAATACCCAAATGAATTACTGGCCGGTTGAAAGCGGTAACCTTTCTGAATGTGCCGAACCATTGGTTCGTTTAATAAAAGAAATAACTGACCAGGGCACACAGGTTGCCCGTGAACATTACGGTGCAAGAGGATGGGTGCTGCATCAGAATACAGATATATGGAGAGTGGCAGCGCCTATGGACGGGCCAACATGGGGAACATTCACTGTTGGCGGTGCATGGCTCTGCACACATTTGTGGGAGCATTATCAATACACGATGGATAAAGGGTTTTTAAAAGAAACCTTTCCGTTGATGGAAGGCTCTGTTCAATTCTTTATAGATTTTTTAGTGCCGCATCCGAATGGAAAATGGTTGGTCACCAATCCTTCCACTTCGCCGGAAAACTTTCCGGATGGTGGTGGCAACAAGCCTTACTTTGATGAAGTTACAGCCGGGTTCCGGGAAGGCACTACCATTTGTGCAGGCGCTTCCATTGATATGCAAATTTTGTACGACCTCTTTGGTTATTATATTGAAGCCGCTAAAATATTAGGAAAAGATGATGCCTTTATGCAACAGGTAAAAGTGGCAAGAGAAAAATTAGTGCCTCCGCAAATTGGTAAGGATGGCTCTTTACAGGAATGGGCCGATGACTGGAAATCGTTGGAAAAAAATCATCGGCATTTTTCACACATGTACGGACTGTACCCCGGTAAAGTTTTGTACAAAAAAAGAACGCCTGAATTGATTGAATCTTATAAAAAAGTGTTGGAAGAAAGAGGCGATGCTTCTACCGGTTTTTCAAGAG
>JANPMI010000034.1:0-37625 GCA_031422725.1 Chitinophagaceae bacterium
GATGGCTTTGAATACTAATAACTTTCTGATGCTTTCTACTCCTTTATAAATGATAAACATATTCAGCAACCAGAAAAGCCCAAAGCATAACATCGGTAATGTTTGTGGGAAAAGCGAAGTGGTATTAATTTCTGCCAGCGAAGGATTCCATGCTCTTATTAAATGATATAATGATTCTCCACCAATCCATGTTTGAATACCAAACCAACCACAGGCAACAATTGCCCGTAACATCGCCGGAATATTCGCTCCCTTCGTTCCAAAACTAGCTCTTGCAAAAACAGGAAATGGGATTCCATATTTTGCGCCGGCATGTCCATTCAATAGCATTGGAACCAAAACAATTGCATTACCAATAAAAATTGTCAGCACCGCCTGCCACCAACTCATTCCATTATTAATCATGGAGCTGGCCATTGTGTAAGTTGGAATACAAAGACTCATGCTAATCCACAAGGCTGCATAGTTCCAGGTGCCCCATGTTCGCTTGGATAGTGGAACAGGGGCAAGGTCTTCGTTGATGAGAGAAGAATCTCCCGGCAATGCTTCTTCGTCGAAAATAGAAGCTGATGATATGTTATTCTCTTTCTGCATCTTTCTTAGATCTCCATAGGAGACAAATCTTTATAGATTTTTAATGTCAGGGTTTTCCCAACTCCGTAGGAGTTGAATATATATCATCAAAAAATTCAAACAAATATTTGTCTTCGTATTCTATAGCAAAATTTTTCAATAGTTCAGTGTATTCTTCCCGAAATGTCCTTTTATGATGATGTAATTCCTGACGCTGAATGTATTTACATATTTCATCAATATCCCGTAAGCGATAGGAGAATGCACCGTATCCTTCCTGCCAATTAAATTTTCCATTAGCCACTTTTCTTTCATTAATCCATAAACTGCTGGCTACTTTAATATCTTTTATCAAATCAGGAATTGGAACAGAAGGTTTGTAACCAACAAAAATGTGGATATGGTCAGGCATCCCATTTATCGCCAGCATTTTACTTTTATTATTTTGAACAATGCCGGTGATGTATTTATATAATTCATCTTTCCAGGAAGCTTGAATCAGACTTTCCCGCCATTTAACAGCAAATACAAATTGAATGTATAATTGTGTGTATGTGTTCGGCATTTTATCTTTCTGTTTGGTTGTTTATTCGACTCCTATGGAGTCGGTGTTCGTTTTGTAATGTTTCGTTCTATAAATAGTCAACTCCTACGGAGTAATAATTTCGGGTATTTAAAAAAAACTCTTGCTCTTTGTCTGACTTGTCTCCGTAGGAGACAAATATTTATAACAAACATCCTCTCAAATGATTTCCCAACCCCGTAGGGGTTGAACAAAGAAATTACATGTTCATCGGCTATTCATATTGCCTCACTAATAGTTCTATAACTAGTCAACTCCTGCGGAGTAATAATTTCCGGCATTTAAAAAAACTCTTGCTCTTTGTCTGACTTGTCTCCGTAGGAGACAAATATTTATAACAAACATCCTCTCATTTGACTTCCCAACCCCGTAGGGGTTGAACTAAGAAACTACATGTTCGTCTGCTATTGATATCGCCTCACTAATAATATTCAACCCTTCATAAATCTGTTCCTTCGTTACACACAATGGTGGCGCAATAAAAATATAACTCCACCGTACAAAAGTATACATCCCCAAATCCTTAATTTTTGCTGCCACTTTATTCATCACCAATATTTCGTCTGGCTTAGCATTGAAAGGGGCCATTGGTTCTTTGGTCGTTCTGTTTTTTACCAATTCAATACAACCTAACAAACCTGTATTTCTAAAATCACCAATGCTGGGATGTTTTTGTTTTAATTTTTCTACTTCTTCATTTACATAGTTGCTCATCGCCACACAATTCTCAATCAAACCTTCATCTTCATAAATTTTTAATGTTTCCAATGCAGCCGCACAGCTAACCGGGTGGGCAGAGTAGGTGAGGCCCAACGGTAACATGGCATCATCATACTTCGCAGCGATTTTATCAGATACCATCAAACAACCAAAAGGCAAATAGCCACAGGTCAAACCTTTCGCCATCGCAATCATATCCGGAACAATACCATGATTTTGAAAGCCAAACCATTTGCCTGTTCTTCCAAAACCACTCATCACTTCATCCATTATTAATAAGATGCTGTGCTTGTTGCATATTTCTTTTACTGCTTTTAAATAGCCAACGGGATATTGCAAACAACCGGATGAACCGGATTCGCCTTCTAATAATATGGCCGCAATATTTCCGGCACCTTCATAAGCAATTACTCTTTCCAACGAAGCAACCGATTCTTTCAGCAAATTTTCTTTGCCATATTCCCAACGATATAAATAAGGTAAATCGAAATGTACAAAGTTGGGCGACTGCTGTGCATCCATTGGTATCTTTCTTGGGTCACCACTTGCACTCATGGCACCATACGATGCACCATGATAGGATTGATAACGGGTAAGTATTTTATGTCGCCCAGTATATAATCTTGCCAGCTTTATTCCATTTTCAATAGACGTAGCACCACACAAGGTAAAGAATGCTTTATTCAAATCGCCGGGACATATCTCTGCCAGTTTTTTCCCAAGTTCGCCCCGAACTTTCGTTACACAACTCGGCGTTACATAACTAACTTCCTGCATTTGTTTTACCACTGCATCTGTCACCCGTTGGTTACCATGCCCGATATTCACATTCATCAGCCCCGATGAAAAGTCAATATAGCGTTTGCCATCGTAGTCGTAGAGATACACACCTTCGGCATGTTTCACTGCAATCGGAGCAATGCCTTTTTGTTTGCTCCAGGAGAATAGGGTGTAGTCAAGATTGTCCTGGATAATAGCCTCCCTGCCTTCGGACTTGTCCGCTGTGGCGGAAGGAGGGTTCTCAGATTCTGATACGTTGGAGATTATTTTTGTGTTCATAAAATATTTTTATTGCGGGGATGCAGATAAGCATTAATTTTTTAAATACATTTTACTTTTTGGAGTTACCTGCATTCTTTTTACCTGCCTTGTTTGTAAAACTTCATTTACCTGCACTACAGTAATTTTAACCGTAACACTGGCCTGTTGAGTGGTATTGTCATTAGAAAAACAGAAATACAGGCTTCCTTTACGGGGGTCCATGCGGGAATAGTCATTAACAGCTTTCCCTTTTTTAATATACCTGAACTGAGCTCCGGAAGAAAATAAACCAGCATTTTCACCTTCCATAATCCAGTAGTTTATGATTTCACCCGTCTGGAGTTTGTTAATTACTACTGGTTTATTGATGGCTATTGCTGCCAGTATATTATACATTGGAAATTTATCAATGGCAGGCTTTGAGCTGACAATAATTTGTTTATTCGCTTCTTCGTAAGCTTGCTGACCAGCCGGGTTGACATATAAATAATAGCTCCATCCAATTACGTTTTCAGGTAAGACAAAATTGAAGGTGGATTTATTTCCAGCTGGGTTGGAGGTTGGATTAACTTTTACTATTCTATCCTGGTAATTGGTAATTACCGTATCTGTTTTTGCCAGGTACTCTTCATTTTCGGTGGTATAAGTGGTGTCATTAACCATATCGTTAAAGACAGTGGGATTAAAATTTTGAGTGGCGGGGCTGGCGGGAATTCGTTGTATTTTGTATTTACAAAGCCGCACACTTATGGCA
Source organism: Chitinophagaceae bacterium (assembly GCA_031422725.1). GTDB lineage: Bacteria > Bacteroidota > Bacteroidia > Chitinophagales > Chitinophagaceae > JJ008. The sequence goes on from JANPMI010000034.1 coordinate 3,672, forward strand.
GAATTGGTGAACCTGAATCTATAGATCCCTGTTCTGGAGATTTTGATTATTTTATTTACTATTTTGCTCGTTTTAATGTCCAGGGATTTTGAAGTGGCAGGCATTTCAACAATCTCCAGTTCTTTCAACTCTTTACCGTTTACTTCTTCAAAGTTGAAAATAAGTTTATCCCCTTCGGCAAAACCAAAATAAAAAATTTCTTCTCCGAGGATACCAACCTTTAATGTGCTTTCAGCAACATCCACTGGTGTTTGTCCATAGCCTCCGAGTGCTGACAGAAGTCCCGTAGAAAGAATAAATATCTTAATCATGGTAGCAGGTTTTCAGGTTTCATCACATTTCCTGTACTTCACTTACCACTAATCATTTACAATTTAAGCATTTTCCTGCCGGGACAGTAGTTTATACATTAAACCTGAAGTGCATCACATCACCGTCTTTTACCACATATTCCTTCCCTTCTATTCTCAATTTACCAACTTCCCGACAGGCGGCTTCTGAACGGTATTGTAAAAAATCATTGTAACTGATGACTTCAGCTTTAATAAAGCCCTTTTCAAAATCAGTATGAATAACACCGGCGGCCTGTGGAGCTTTCCAGCCATCATGTATCGTCCATGCCCTTACTTCCTGCACGCCGGCAGTGAAATAGGTGTACAGGTTCAATAATTTATAAGCTGAATGGATAAGCCTGTCAAGTGCAGGTTCCGTCATTTTATATTCTTCCATGAACAACTGGCGGTCATCAGGACTTTCCATCTCTGCTATTTGTGCTTCAATGTTATTGTTCATAATAATTACTTCTGCCTTTTCCTTTTTCACCGCTTCTTTCAGTGCTTCAGAGAACTTATTACCGGTGTGCATCGAAGCTTCATCCACATTAGCCACATATATTACCGGTTTATCTGTAAGCAGGCATAAATCGGCGATAGCATTTTTTTCTTCTTTATCTAAATCTAATTCCCGGATGCTTTTTCCTTTTTCCAGGTGTTCTTTGCATTTAATCAATACTACCAGGTCAGCTTTATATTTCGGTTCTAATTTTATTTGCTTTTCTGTCTTTGATATTTTCTTTTCTACACTGTCAAGGTCTTTCAGTTGGAGTTCTGTATCAATAATTTCTTTATCACTCACCGGGTTGATGACGCCTTCGTCCCGCAATACATTTTCATCTTCAAAGCACCGGACCACATGAATGATGGCATCCACTTCCCGGATATTGCCCAAAAATTTATTTCCCAAACCTTCTCCTTTACTGGCCCCGCGGACAAGGCCTGCAATGTCAACAATTTCGATTTGTGTGGGAACAATGCGATCCGGAATTACCAGTTCTGCTAATTTATTTAAACGGGGATCGGGCACATCCACTAATCCTATATTCGGGTCAATAGTACAAAAGCGGTAGTTGCTGGCCTGTGCTTTGGCACTGTTGCTTACCGCATTAAACAAAGTTGATTTTCCTACATTGGGTAATCCCACAATTCCTGCTTGTAAAGCCATGATGAGTTTATAGTTTGTTGTATTTAGTCTATAGTTTAGTATCTCCTAAAAGCAAGAAGCTTCAAAGGCGGGCAAAGATAAGTAAAACACCATTTCTGATGGTTTGATGATGCTTTAATGAAAGTCCTTAACTTCAAACCCTGCCTGCCGACAGTCAGGCGCAAATTATAAATTACAAACATTCTATGGCATTAAGCAGAATATGGACCGCTTTTATCATTATTGCCTTACTGGTGGCAGCAGGACGGTTTGTTTTTCAGCCGGGACAGCAACAGCTTTTCAGCAGTCTCGTTACCGGAAAAAATACTGATACTGTTTTTTCCAGAAGTGTTGATTCGGCAACTATTCCCGTTTCCGTTCATAGCCAGCTTGTCAATCAGAAAGTGGCAGTATGGGGAAAAGAAAAAGTATATAAGGCAGAAGGTAATACATACCGGGTGTATAAACTATTACCCGCAAACGGGATATTCGAAACCTGTAAGGATGCAGTGAATTTATGTATTGGGTTGATAGGAATTATGGCTTTGTTTATGGGTTTTATGAGCATAGCAGAAAGAGCAGGAGGTATCAGGTTCCTGTCCAGGATAATCGGGCCTTTCTTTTCAAAAATATTTCCGGAGGTACCCAAAAATCATCCTTCCATGGGGCATATGGTGATGAATTTTTCTGCCAACCTGATGGGGTTGGATAATGCAGCCACACCTTTTGGTATAAAAGCAATGGAGAGTCTGCAGGAAATTAATCCTGATAAAACAAGAGCTTCCAATGCACAGTTAATGTTTTTGTGCTTACATGCTTCAGGGCTTACGCTGATCCCCACTATTATTATCGCTGACAGGGTAGCCTTGAAATCTGCGCATCCTACGGATATTTTTATTCCCTGCATGATAGCCACCTTTGTAGCTACCATTGCTGCTATGATGATAGTGGCTTACCGGCAGCGGATCCGGATATTTCAATCAGTGATATTATTTTGGGTGCTTGGAATATCAACAGTAATTGCAGCACTGATTTATTATATAAAATCATTAGATGCAAAAGGTGTGCAGCTTTTTTCGGGTAGTTTAAGTAACGGAATTATTCTCCTGATTTTTTTATTAATTGTTGTTGGCGGCATTTATAAGAAGATAAATATTTTTGATGCTTTTATTGATGGGGCCAAAGGTGGATTTGAAACCGCCGTGAGAATTATACCTTACCTCGTTGGTTTGTTAGTTGCCATCAGCCTGCTGCGCAACAGCGGCGCTTTTGAATTTGTACTGGATGGAATTAAAAGCCTGTTTATTTTACTGAATGGTGATACAAGAATCGTTGACAGTTTGCCTACCGCTTTAATAAAACCATTGAGTGGGAGTGGGGCAAGAGCTATTATGATTGATACTATGAATGCCCACGGCCCGGATTCATTTGCCGGTAATCTTGCTTCTGTATTTCGTGGCTCTGCGGATACCACTTTTTATATTATAGCTGTTTACTTTGGGGCTGTGGGTATTAAGAATACAAGATATGCAGTGAGTACTATGTTGCTGGCAGATCTGGCGGGGATAATAACTGCTATTGCGATGGCGTATCTGTTCTTTGGATAGTAAAAACCAAGGGCAATAAAAAAAGCTGCCTGAAAGGGCAGCTTTTTTTATTGCTAAAACGATCTGATTAATAATTTGTAAATACTGATAAAGTTCTTACCTGACCCGCAGTAGCGGAAGGATTAGCATAACTTCCTCTGAATACTAATGTGTAACTCCTTTTTGACGTAGGGGTAAATATTGAACGAATGGGCGTTGTTCCGTTCAATAGGTTTACACCTGATCCTGCAAGCCGTACATAAAAAGTGTCTGCAAGTTTGGAAGGGTGAGGAATAAAGTCAGTAACATCTGTTACCTGTAAATTAGTAGCCACATTCGCATTTTTCCTGGCAGAGAAAATATCAATTGCAGGAATAGCAGTTTTTGCAAAAACAAAATTGGCGAACCGGAGCCTGGCGGTGGTATCAGATGGAATAACAATATTAGTCTGTATTGTTTTTTGCAAGGGAGTGGTGATCGTGTCATAAACGAAAATAGTATGGAACTTTGCACTCGCCATATTCTCCGCAAAGGACAAAGGCGTTGCTGTGGTGACAAGAAATGCTCTTAGACCTTGCTGAACATTTGTCGCAATAGCACCGGCGCCCGGAGGAAACACTCCGCCTGATGACAATGTCGCCCCTGTGATTTGTGCGGCATCCACGAAAATATTAACTCCGGAAGCATTTACCGTAGCAATATAGACTTGTACCAGGGCGGAATTACTGAAATCTGTTTGTTGTTGCGCTTTCAGCTTCGGCGACTGTTTGGTGCAGGACTGAAATATAAGCAACGTAATAACGATGCAAAAACAGCCTGATATTTTATGTAGTAGTTTCATTATTATCTGTTTTTAATATTATAAGTAATCACTCGAAAATCCATAATCTTTTCGTGTGATAATTCAGGTTGAGGGCACCTATCCTCGCTAATTCATTAATATTCCAGATATATTCGGAATTAAATCTTGGCCGTATTCTGTACACCAGTTGGCCGCCATTATCGGGGCTAAATATATCTGCTGTTGTACTTGGCGGGATTGGTACGGTTGGAGGATTAAAGTTGGTATATACCTGGGCGGTGGGATTAGGATTGCCAGGTATAGGATCGACATCAGTATAATGAAAACGACGCATATCCACCCATGTTTCGAGTATGCCATATCCCCACATGGCAATGTATTTCTGCAACATTATTTGCTGCATGGTTAAGTTGTTGGCCGATGCAGGCACTACTGCTGTGTTGGCAAGATAAGCATCCCGTATGCCGGCATTGAGAAGATTGGCCGGGAGTACATTGGTATTATAATCCACCATCAACAAATCAAAATGAAGTTTGATACCCTCCCTGTAAGCAATAAGAGCAGTTGCCTTATCTCCCATCCTATAGGCAGCTTCCGCTTTCATGAACTGGATCTCACTCGCCGTCATTACAGGGGTTGGAGAAGCATTCCGGAAAATAAAACGGGCATTACCATCATTACCAGTATAATTCGCAAGACCAAATTGGCTTACCCCATGAAAACTCTCAGGTCTTAGGGAATCCTGCAAAGCAAGTTGTCCTTTATTGAGTTCCAGCCCCCTGAATGTACCTTTAGTATTTAGCCGGATCATATAGATGGCCCGTGGATCATTAACTCCACTGAAAGTAGTATTCAACCCAGTCATCAGGTTGGCAATAAAGGCGGATTGACGGGGAGCAGTAGGAGACAGGGTGCTTCCAACTCCAAAGGTATTCCGCAAACTGCCATAATAGTTATTTGTATTGGTCAGGCTGGTTGCAGCATATTTCACTGTTGCGTTATCCGCATTACTAGCCATAGATAAATTGCAATAATAGACCACAGAGTCAGCTTTATAATCAACCTTATTGCTTTGATGATGATAATAACGGGCAAGAACACCATAAACAAATTTTTTCCATTTGTTTACATCACCTCCATAAAAAAAAGCATCACCGGCTGCTAGGTTCCCCGTTTTGCCACCTGTCCGGTTAAGATAATCCAGGGCTTCAAAACAGAGCTGCCTCACATAATTGTATACTTCTGGCTGTGTATTGTACCTGAAAGTGTAGAGTGTGGTATTAAAGGCATCGTCCAGTATCACATCACCGTAGATATCGGTAAGCGAAAGCCAGCTCCAGGCAAAAATAGCTTTACCGACTCCTGCATAATCCCATTTTTCTTCATCAATGGCCCATTCGATCATTTTTTTATTGTTCTGTCCGATGTCATAATAATGCGAACGCCACATAGACTGTCCCACATCAGCAGTACTGCTGGTGTAGCCCATCCTGTCATAATTGCTACCAAGAACAGCGTAAAACCAGTTCTGAACATAGGCGCCGATATAACGGGCATCATGGGCTGGGCCATGAGCATTTCCATTGGCAAACATGGAGTTGGTGATATAAGGCAGTAATTGCTCGGAAGGCAATATCAGATCTGTATTCGGATTGGTATAAGCCTCATCAATTTTTTTGGAACAGGAGAGTACCGCCGAAGCAACTACTCCTGTTAGTGCCAATTTTATAATTAGTTTTTTCATGATTTAATTTTTTAAAATTAAAATGATGCTTTTATGCCAAAATTCAATCCAACCGGTGCACCCACATTCCCGTAATCTATACCAAACCCACCAACACCCCTGGTGGCGGTAGTATTGCCGTTTACAGAAGGATCACCTCCTGAATAGTTGGTCATCAGGAGCAGGTCTGTACCCGTAAAGAATACACTGAGATTCTTAATGAATTTTGCATTATTCAGAAATCTTTGTGAGAAGGTATACGATAAAGTCAGATCTCTTAAACGGAACCAGTTCACATCTTTTTCTATGAATTCAGCTTCCGGCATCAAAGTATAATAGGTCTGTGCATAATATGGGGTGAGAACTATTGTATTCTGTGTGGGGTTTGCTGTGTTTTCCAATCCATCTCTCAGCACACCCTTCACTACTCTTGGCGTCTGCCTGTCGCCGGACCTTACGCTTTTCCCCTGTAAAGTGAGATACATATCAGTAGCATTATATATGTCTCCACCCACTTTAAGATCCCAAAGGAAACTTAGTTTGAAATTTTTATAACTAAGGGAATTCAGGAAGCCAGTAGTAAAATTGGGATTCCTGTCACCCAGAATGCTAAAGAATGGAGTAGCCGGTGTAGGCGCTCCGGGAATAGGAACACCAGTTGCCGGATCTATCAGGATATCCCCCCTGCTATTTCGAAGATAATCAAGTCCTGTAAGAGTAGTAGTAGGATAGCCAACTCTTAGCCCACCTCTTACATTATTATATAACCAGGTATCCGAGTTATAATATTCAGGAACGTTTGGCGGCAGCGACAACATCTCATTTCTCATCCTGTTGAAATTGATCCGGCTCGTCCACTTGAAATTGGCAGTCTTAACCGGGGTAATTTCCATGGAAACCTCGATGCCCGTATTTTTTGAAGATCCAATATTTATCGTGTTTAATACATAACCAGTGCCATAACTAAAACGAACCAATTCTCCGATCAGATCATTGTTCCTTGTATTATAATAAGTAAAATCCAAAGAAAGTTTGCTTTTAAACAATCTCCATTCGGTTCCTAACTCGAATGTTCTCTGTCTTTCAGGTTTTAAGTTGGGGTTGCCGTTATTAAAGCCATAGAAGAATCCACCCCCGCTTCCGAAATTGAACGCAAATACGGGTTGATTGGCATAGGGAGAACTTGACCTGGCTGTGCTTGCCAGCGAGCCACGAAGCTTGAGGTAATTAACAGTATTCCCTTTTTTTATGGATGGGAACATGTCGGACAAAAGCATACTCAGGCTCGCAGCCGGGTAATTGTACTTCCTGAATTCCTTCGGGAAAATAGAAGATTCTTCAAAACGATGGGAGTAGGTAAAGAATACCATGTTTCTCCAATTGAGAGAAAATTCAGCAAAGTAAGCAGCCTGGCGGTTAATAGATTTGTTATAATCCATATTCCTGATCGCATTCAATAACCGCTGCCTTGTAGAAATTCTTGTTAAGGAGCTGTCGGGATTGCTACCGATCATGTTTTCCCATTGGGCTTGTGTAAATGGAACTACTACGCCATTAGCATCTTTCTTATACATCAGGCCGTTGAGGCCGACAGAATCAATAAGGTTAGTTCCAAATATTGCATACATCTGGGTCTCATAATCCTGCCACATATTGCCCACAACAAGACGTCCGTTAAAATTTTTCCCCAATTTTTTCTTTATGGTAGCGGTAATGGTATGATTGTAACCATCGTACTTGCGGTAATAATTATCCAGCGAACCTCCCTGTGTGCGGGTCAAATAAAATGAATAAGGGTGATTAACAATATGCCCTTCTGTTCTATAGGTATCATATCCAAATCGTCCTGAGATCGTAAGCCAGTCAAAAGGATTGATATTGATACCCATGGTTCCTATGATACGGTCAGTTTCATCATGGCTCCTGTTCCTGTTTGCATTAAACAATGGATTGTCTAACTCTAAGTTTGGATTCGCTGCAAAAACTGTTTTTTTCAGTCCCTCGGGTGTTTGCCAATCCCTGACATCTTCATCAGCAGGCCATACCATTAAAGTGAGAAGGTATCCTGCAAGCCCCCTGAGAGGTTTATCGTTCACGGTTCTTATATAACTTACAGAAGGGATGATGTCAACATATTTCCCAATTTTCACAGTGCCGGATAAACGGGCATTGTAACGTTTATAAGTATTGGTAGGTATAGGTGATTTCTGATCGAGGAATGAACCGGAAAATCTCACCGAATAATTCTTTTTACCATAGTCGAGAGAGAGGTTATGCGTTTGTGCGAAACCAGTTTCATAGAAATTCTCAACGTTATCAAAAAACTGGGTGTTAGCCGGATACGCTGGCCCAAAATAAGTGCCGGAAAGGGAGTTGAGTGTAGATCCTGCTATGCCGTTTGTTCCTGTGCTGAAAAGATTTTGTGTTCTTGGGAAATGTGTAAGTTTTGACAACCGGAAACTATTATCATAGTTCACTGAGAACTTCCCGTTTGTATTTGATTTTTTGGTGGTGATAATAATGGCACCTGAACTGGCCTGGCTTCCATAGAGAGCCGTTGCTTCAGGGCCTTTTAATACGGTAATGGTTTCTATATCATTTGGGTTAATATCGCCAATACGGTTGCTGTAATCATTGGTTCTGTTTTCCCTCACAGAAGCAAGTCCCATATTTGTCCCACCACCGCCACCTCCATGATTTTCCACCAATGTCTGGTTGTCTACTATCACACCATCAATAACGAAAAGGGGAGAATTGTCCAGTGCTATGGAGTTGAATCCACGCAGTACGATTTGTGAAGAAGCACCGGCCATTCCGCTTGTGGGGTTGATAGTAAGACCAGCTACTCGGCCCTGCAAACTGTTCAGGAAATTTTCCCGTTGTGTTTCCTGAAGTTCTTTTCCATCCACTTTTTGAACGGAATAGCCAAGCTCTCTTGAGTTTCTCCGCTGATCCATCGCCGTTACTACCACTTCACCCATCATGTTATCGGCTGTCTTTAGACTTACACCAATGCTGCCGTCGCTACCTGGTTTTACATCTTCTGATTGATATCCCACATAAGATACCTGAAGTGTTTCCCCCGGATTTATTTTAATGGAGAATTTACCGTTCGCATCTGTTTGTACAATGCGCCGGGTTCCTTTAACCCGTATAGTGACACCACTCAGTGGAGTCTTATTGTCTTCTGAAATAATAGTGCCGCTGATAGTTCTTTCCTGTGCCTGCACAGCAGGTGGCACTAAAAGCAGCATCAATGATAATACAAAGAACAATTGGAGAATTCTTCTCATAGCTGTTGTTTTTAGATATATTAATTAATAAGCAGTTCCAAAATTTATTCTCAGGCAACTTTAACGCCTGCATCACGGTATGGTTTCAGCATACTATCATCCGCCGGTAATTCAGTTATCAGCATGTCTATTTCATCAATACCACAAACCCGGATCGGCTGAACTGAGTTTACCTTTTCTGCAATGCTCAGACAAACGACCATTTTAGAAGACTCTATCATAGCCCTCTTTAGCTGCACCACTTCCCAATCATTATCGGTAATTCCATGCTCAACGTCTATGGCATTTGTCCCCAAAAAGCAGATATCAGCTTTTACCTGTTTAATTTTTGCAATGGCCTCTGAGCCAACTGTTATTTTCGAGTTTTTTGAAATTCTGTCCCCGATAAGTATTACTTCAATATTCGGGTGATACATATATTCTAATATAGCCGGGATACTTCCGGAAATGAATGTAGCCCTTAACTGGGGTGGCAGGGAACGGGCCATTTCAATAATAGTAGTGCCGCCGCTGGTCAATACAAACATACCGTTGCTGATAAGACCTACTGCCTTTTGCGCAATGATCTTTTTTTGATTTTGCGAATAAACCCCGTTACTGGAAAAATGAACCTGGTTGAAAGAATGCGACAAGGCCCCGCCATGTACTTTAATCACTTTGCCTTCATCAGACAATTCCTGCAGGTCACGGCGAATAGTATCTTCCGACACATTAATGTCGGTGCATAAAGAAGAAGAAAGGACTTTATTATGCAGGTTCACCTGGTGAAGGATATAAGCCTGCCTTTCCTTTTTAAGCATTCATTAGATTTGATGTGTTAAATATATATGAAATTCCTGCACAAAAACGCAGAAGTTCGAAAATTTTTGCAGACTTGATGGCTCTCCTTGTGGAAAACTGTTGAAATGAGCTTCCGGTTTAAAGGGGAAGCAATATCAACCAGGCATTAAAAATTCACCTATGGAAAATGTCAGGCTGAGTTTATCGAAGCCTTTGTATCACCCTTCGATAAACTCAGGGTGACAATGTCGTTTTAATGTCTGATTGGTATAATTCCAAAAAAAATCCCGCCTCATTAATGAGACGGGAAGTTTATCATAATTACCGGGTATTATTTTCCAAAAGTGAACCTGGCAGTAAAGCCAATAGCTGCCGGTTCAAAGTTGATATCACTTACAAGATTTAATTCTGGTTTCCAGTCAAGAGAAAGATTCAAAGGAATATTATTGAATTTATAATCAAGACCAATAACACCCTGTGCACCAAAATTGGGATCCGTTTCATTCTTCAGCGTATTGGGATTGTACGTTTTTATAAAACTCATATATCCTCCGGCCCCATAGAAATAGTGAAGCCCCGAAGCGGCCAATGGTTTGTGAAATTCTACCAATGCACCAATGGCAACAGGATCACCAAAGGAAAAAAGGGCTTCAATAGCCGTTCTATCAGTGATAAAATGTTTAACAGAGATTGAATTGTTTACATAGGCTGTTGCGCTGCTGAGGCGAACACCCAAAGCTGTTTTATACTCCTGGGCAGTGGCGGTATTAAGCGAACCAATACCGGCGGCCAGTATAAAAGAAAAAAATAATTTCTTCATGGTGATTTGATTTTGTTGTATGGTAAACGAAAAATGGTGCCAACAAAATCTAAAGGAAATGCAAAAATTGGCTAAGAGATAAAAGGAGAGAAAGAGTTAACATTATTAATCTCTAACAGGTCTAAATAATGCAGGTATTGTTGCTATCAGCAGTTTTGAAGAATTGAAAACTTTTAACGTTAGCTCTTTTTCTCTTTCCTCCTCTTAGCTTAGAACAAGTCAAACTTTGTCTTCGGTCTCCTGTCATCTAACCAGCGGAAACCGGGCAACCGCATTTCTGAGGGATCTTTTTGTTTTATTGGCCAGATGGTGCCGGTAACACTGCTGCGGAAAACAACTTTTCTTAATTCCTGCTCAGCAAAATAAATATCTATAATATCACATTTGGATTCATTGATGCCGGTATAGGCACTGTCTTCGTCCAGTAAATAATAAATACATTCGGCAAAGCCGGCAGCCCGGATAGAATCCATGTCGCCATCTTTGAAATAAGCATCCATCCTGGTTGATTTTACCTGGTTATAAACTCCGGGATCAATTTCATTGACCATAAAGCTGTTTTCAAAAACCTTTACACGGTCTGCTTTTTTGTTTTTGGTTAATACAAGAATGGTATCCCCGGTTACCTGGCTTTTTTTAGCCCATAATACAGGATCCTGGAACAGGCGGAAAGTGGAATCTTTGAAAGAATAAAATACACTGTCGCAGATTGCCTGCAATGAATCAGAAAAAATACGGACATGCCTGTATGCTTCAAAATAGCGGTTGGTACTATCATTTGTATTTACATTGACAACTTTAGTTCCTTTCACGGTATCTTTTACTATGGAATCTTTGGTTACATAAAGGTCACTGAGCCGGGCAGAAAACAACGTATCGGCGGTAATATATATGGAGTCTTTATCCTGCTTTACAATCATCAGCGGTTTTCGGGTAGCCAATATCCGGTCTCTTTTATTATCACGGAAAACTTCTCCGGCAAGAATGGTGGTTCCCTGCACGGAATCAATGATAATAACATTACCTACAGCCTGTGATGTACCGGCACTGTCATCAAAAGCAATCTTGTTGGCGATAATGGTTGTTTTTCCGTCACGGATAATGGGTCGCTGGCCAAACTCTGCTTTCCCTGTTGCAAGATTATAATAGCCTTCTTTTGTTTCAATGGTTCTTCCGCTGCTGTCTTTGATAAATGTTTGTGCAATAAAACGGGTTGTTTGTGTCTGTGTATTATAAAGCAAAGAATCTGTTTTGATATAATAAGCCGGGTCTTTTAATTCAACATTATTTTTAAAATAAACATCCCGCAGCCCTGCATAATAATAACCCTCCCGGCTGGTGAGTACTGTTTTTTTATTAAGCACTTTGCCGCCATGTTTATAAATACCGATATCTGTGGTCATGTCGTATTCAAGATCGGGAGTGGTAAGGGTTCCTTTGCCATCTGTTAATCTTACCCCGCCGTCGAGATAAGCAATCTTTTTATTAATCAGGTAGCGCAAATGGCTTGAATAAATATTGGCGGTGTCAGCGTCATTAATATGAACATTGCCCCAGGCTTCAAATGTTTTTGTATTGCTGTTGATAACACAACTGTCACAGGTAAAGAGGGAAGTGCCCTGCTTCAACTTTACATTGCCGGCCAATATTTGCAGCGTAGTGCTGTCATTTGCTTTTAATATGGTGAGGTGTCTTGTACTCAGGATAGTGATATCAATCAATGAGTCGCTGCCGGGACCCGAGGTTTGTGTTGTTGCGGGAATAACCTGGGCATGTGATAATTCCGGGCTTGCAGTAAGCCAGGTCATAAATAATAAATAAAATAATAAATGTCGCATTATTTATTCCCGCCGGGAATAGTATCTTTTTTCGCTGGCGAAGTTATCGGCCCGTCTTTATCTTTCTTGCCAAAGATGGATAAATTAACGTAGCGTTTAGGATTGGTACGGAGATCATCTACCAATATTTCTACTCCAAGTATCGCATCATACAATTTATTGTAAAGTGCTTTATCATTTATTAATGCCCCCAGTGTGCCGTCTTTACTGGAGACCCTGGCAACAGTGGCTTTCAACTGGCTTATCATAGCATTTAAAGAATCAATGGTAGGCTTGAGTTCTAATGCAGCTAATTTTTCAGAAGCTACTTTAGCATTGCTGATGGTACTGTTTATATTATCCGTATTCTTTTTTAGTTCTTCGGTTATTGTCTGTGCGTTATTTAATGTTTTTGCCAATGGGCCACTTTGATTATCCAGCAAGCCATTCAACGCACTGCTGGCACGGTTAAGATTGGCGAATGTCTGTTGCAAATTAATTTTGGCATCTGAATTCAATAAACCATTTACCCCGGTTAGTGTTGCCGCTAAAGTATCAAGAACACCTCTCACTTTAGTAAGTGTAGGATTAATCTGCGAAGACACCTGCGATAACAGGCCGCTTTCTTCCCGGGTTTTCAGTGTATCCCCTAATTCCAAATAAGTTTTTGAATCTCCTTTTTCTATTACAATAAAGGAGGCTCCCACTAAACTGGAACCTATATAGGCTACCGAATTATCAGGTATATTAATATCTCTTGTAAGGTTGATAGTAATAATAATGGCACTTACATCTTTATCTAATTCCTTTTTATCGTAAACAGCGCCGATGGGAAGACCATTAATCTTTACCTCGTTAGATTTTTCCAGCGTACCCATATTGCTGAAAACGGCGTATATTTTTTTGCTTTTTTTGAACAGGTCTTTCCCCTTGAGAAAATTAAATCCAAGCACAAGTATGGTAAGGGCTGTAATGGTTAGTATCCCGACTTTTGTTTCGTTGCTAATCTTCATTCGATATCTTTTGCTTTCGATAAGGCTTTTTACGGAGGCCAAGTTAGCCATTAATTTTTAAACGGGGATTTACAGGAAAAGGGGGGAGTGTCTCAGTTTGAATAAAAGAAAGGCTTCACACAAAGGCACAAAAACCACATTTGGGTTAAAATCAACTGTATTTTCTTTTGTTCTTAGCGGTTTTGCGGGAAACAAAATGGAAACGGATACACTGCCAAAAAAGATTACCGCCCCTGTCTTTCCTTTTCTCTCCTCTCTATCATTTCCAGGAATGATTTGGTATCGGCTGCCGCTGTATTAACGGCTTTTTTGGGTGCCCCGCTTTTATCCTCCTTGCTGTCATCTTCCTGCTTTTCTTCCAGCCAGCCCACATATTTTTTTATTGCTTTGATGATACATTGAGAAAGTTCTTTCTGCCCTTCCACACTGTTCAGGTATCTTTCTTCTTCCGGGTTGGAGATAAAACCTGTTTCGATAAGAACACTCGGCATGGCAGTGGCCTGGAGCACCCAAATGCCCACACCACGTTGCTTCACATCTCTGTCCACCCTGCCCACTTTGGTGAATTCATCCTGCACCAAACCGGCTAATGTAGCGCTGCGTTTAAAATATTGTTTTGTTTTGAGCAAGGAAAGTGCAATGAACTCAGGAGAGTTAGGATCAAATCCACTGCCATAATTTTTTTCAAAATTTGTTTCGTCAAACATTTGGGCATTTTCCCGCATGGCCAGTTCTTTTTCATCATTTTTATGTGCTCCCCAAATATATGTTTCAGTTCCTTTCGCTGCACTTGGCACCGTGTAGTAACGGTATTGCGGTACATCCTTGGTTTTCTTCTTCCTGTTTTTCCCTTTGCCAACGTAGTAGGTAACTTTTTTATGGCCAATCAGTTCTGATTTTCGCTGTGCAGGGGCAGCGTTTACATGGATGCAAATGAAAAGATCACCTTTATTACTATTTGCAATTTCGGCCCGTTTATGCAGGGCCACAATTTTTTCAGTGGGCCTGCTTTCTATCACTTTTATTTCAGGAAATTCCTTGTTAAGGTCTTTTACTAATTCTTTGGAAACTGCCAGGCAAATTTCATCTTCAAAAGAATAAGCACCTTTGGCGCCATTATGCCCGCCATTTTCCATAATGCCATGCCCTGCATCTACAATAATAGTACGGATGACATTTTGGGTTTTGGGGTCTTTGTTGTTATCATTCCCGTTAAAGGATACAATGGTAACAGTGAGGGAAACAAGAAGGAAAAAAAGAAACGTTCGTTTAATCATGGCTTTTCAATATTTTAACGAGTGGCAGAATCTTCACAAATTGTTTAGGGTTTACCATAGGCCTCCTATGGATAAAGATTTACATTTGCCTCCTACCTGATGAAGCAACTGTACAAATTTAGGCCAAATTATTTTTTTTACGGGATACTAACTGCTGCTATGTTATGCACACTAACGTGGAAAACTGCGGCTTATGCGGCTCCTGTTAAGGAATTTTACAGTCCTTTAACACCTGTTTCTGACACCACAAGACCTCTTTTTAAAACGGACACCAGCAAACGAATTACAACAATAGTTACAGACACTACCCGGTTGCCCGGCAACGATTCGTCTGTCGTTACCAATAAAGTGGATACATTTTCTCTCCGCATTTCAAAAGACACTTTAGAAGCCCCGTTAAGATATGCAGCAGAAGATTCTGCGGTGGTGCTGATACAGGCTAAGAAAATATTGCTGTATGGAAAAACAAAAACAGAATATAAGGATATTACATTAACAGCCCCGCAGGTAGAGGTGGATCAGCAAACACAGATAGTAACGGCAGTTAACCGGAAAGACAGCACTGGTGCCGTAATTGAAACGGCCCATTTTAAAAGTGGCGAGAATGAATTTACCAGTGATACCATCCGGTATAATTTTAAATCGCAGGTAGGCCTTACCAAAAACACCTATACACAACAGGGAGAATTCCTGGTGATTGGTAAAGTGGCTAAAAAAGTAAATGAAAGCACCACTTTTGTTAAAGAAGCAAGGTTTACCACTTGTTTGCTGGATGACCCGCATTTTGCTATCAAGACAAATAAAATGAAAGTGATAAGCAAGAAGCTGGCTGTTTCGGGTCCTGCACATCTTGAATTTGAAGAAGTGCCAATTCCTATTTACCTGCCCTTTGGATTTTATCCGCTGAATCAGGGCCGTCATTCAGGATTATTACCTCCACGGTTTACGGCCAATGAACAATATGGTTTGGGATTAGAAGGTTTGGGTTACTATAAAGTATTAAGCAATTATTGGGATGTACAATTGTATGGAAATATTTATTCGTATGGAGGTTGGTCAGCTAATCTCAATCCAACGTATCGTAAACGTTACCGCTATAACGGTGTTTTTAATCTGAGTGTGCAAAGTATCAGGCAGAGCTTAGATGATAAACCAGATTACTTTAGTACTAAAACCTATGCTGTTACCTGGAGCCATTCGGTGGACAGCCGTGCAAGACCGGGTACGTCTTTTTCTGCTAATGTAAATGCAAGCTCCACCCAATTTAATAAGTATATTCCTAACAACAATCAGCTTAATTATCAAAATCAGCAGGGTTCTTCCATTTCCTATTCAAAATCATGGGCAGGCAAACCCTACAACCTTACCTTAACCGCCAATCATAACCAGAATAACCTGAACCGTCTCATTAACCTTAGTTTGCCGGATGCAGGGTTTTCTGTCAGCACTCTTTATCCTTTTCAGAAAAAAGAATCAGTTGGTACGGCCAAATGGTATGAGAAATTAGGGGTTGGGTATAATGGAAATTTCAGAAACCAGGTTTCGTTTTATGATACGGCCATTAGTTTAAAACGCCTCATTGATACGCTGCAGTGGGGTGCCACGCATAATTTTCCCATTTCTTTATCATTACCGCCAATCTTAGGCGGCGCTGTTATTGTATCTCCTACTGTTTCCTATTCACAGGTATGGATAGCCCAAAAATTCCGGCGCAGTTGGGATACGGCAACAAAAAAAGTGGATACCACCATTACAAAAGGGTTTTACACCGATCACCAGGTGTTTTTCTCGATAGGATTAAATACAGCTATTTATGGAACCTACCAGTTTAAGAAATCCAGAATTATTGCTATCCGTCATGTAATACGACCATCACTGAGTTTTAATTACAAGCCGGATCTTTCTAAAAATCATTTTTATACAACGCAATTAGATACAACCGGGTATATCAGTCCATTCCCATTTTCAGAATTTGAAGGAGCTCTTTACTCCGGATTTTCTAATGGCAAAACAGGAGGCCTTGGCTTTTCATTGGATAATAATCTGGAGATGAAATGGCGGTCTAAAAAAGATACCGGTGAAAATGCTATTAAGAAAGTAAAATTGATTGACGGTTATGGTTTCAGCACGGGTTATAATTTCCTTAGAAAATCCATGAAGCTTGATCATTTTAACCTGTACCTACGAACGACTTTATTTGAGAAGATAAGTTTTACAGCCAGCAGTACCTTGAATCCTTACCAGGTGGATTCATTTGGCAGAGACATTGATAAATATGCGTGGCAGGGTGGTAAGTTTAAATTGGGAAGGTTAAGTAATGGCAGCATCTCTATGAGTACCAATTTTAAAAGCAAACCAAAAGATGCTAAAAAAGAAGCAGAAAGAAAAAAACAGGCAGAGGAACGGCTTAATGACCCGGCATTGATTGCTGACCAGCGGCAACTACTGGATTACATGCAGCGGAACCCTGCTGAGTTTGTTGACTTTAATATTCCCTGGCAGGTAAGCATCAGTTATTCATTATCTTTTTCTACCCGGCTGAAACCTGACTTGAAAAATTTTGAAAAAGAAATTTCTTCAGGCGCAACATTCAATGGAAGTTTCAGCCTTACACCCAAATGGAATTTTTCTGCCAATGGCAGTTATGATTTTAAAACAAATAAAATTCAATATTTTCAGATGGGCATCAACCGGGAAATGCACTGCTGGCAACTCTCGATAGGAGTGACACCTATCGGTCTTTATCGTTCCTTTAATTTCAGCATCAGTCCCAAATCATCCATCCTGCAGGACTTAAAGATCAACCGGTCAAGAACTTTCACTAATTATTAATACCAATTACATTAAAATAACACTGTCACCCTGAGTAGTTCACCCTGAGTACATCGAAGGGAAGGGTGATTCAAAAGGCTTCGATACCCTTCGATAAACTCATGGTGACAAGCCTGACATCTATCGATAGGTGTACGTTTAATGTTTAATTGGTATAATTCGCCTGGCGGACATAATAATCTTTCATCAGGTTAAAAACTTTTTCTTTTAATTCTTCAGCTGTTTGTGTGCCGGCAGGAACAGGTTCCAAAAAGTGCATTTCCAGCCGGTGTGGCATGAAATAGAAAGATTTATTAACAGGCATAGCTTTTTTGGTATTGAAAATAACAGCGGGTATAATAGCTGTACCCGTAGCAACTGCGAGTTTGAAGGCGCCTTCATAAAACTTTTTCAGCGGTTCCTCAGTTCTGTTGCGGGTGCCTTCCGGATAAATGGACATATGCATACCCGCAGCAAGAACTTTTTTCATTTCGTCAAAACTTTGCCGGCGGCTCGCATCACTTTTTCTATCCACTAATACGGCTCCCTTTCTGTAAAACCAGCCAAACAAGGGGACTTTGACAAATGATTTTTTTGCAATTGTTTTATTAGCTCCCGGAATAAATGGACAGGATATGGGAATATCCAGCATTGAATTATGATTGCAGGGAACGATATAAGCAGTATTTTTTTTGAAATTATTTCTTCCTTTTACTGTTAAAGGGCAACCAACCATGTATAACCATACGGTCATCCATATTTTTGAAATCCTGATAAAAACCTGTTGTCCTTTTGGATCAGGAACCAGGTAAGTGATCATGGACGGAATAAAAATAATGAGAAAAGTCAGCACAAAACTTATGATGCCCCACAAAGCCCAGATACGGCCAACTATTTCTTTTAAAATTTTCATGCAATATTATATCGGTAAAAATAGTTTGTTTTAGTGCCGGCCATTCATCAAACTTTCGATGTTTTGGATAAAAGACCAGCAGGTATCATAAATCATTTTTTTTCTAAAAAGCATTACAAACTCCAGTCCACCGGATCAATTCCTTTACTCATTAAATATTCGTTGGTTTTGGAGAAATGTTTGCAACCAAAAAATCCCGCATGGGCTGAAAGGGGAGAAGGATGCACCGATCGCAGAATGCAATGTTTTGTTTCATCAATTAATACTCTTTTCTCCTGTGCAAATTTTCCCCACAATAAAAACGCTATGTTTTTTTTCTTTTCAGAAATTGTTTTAATAACCGTATCCGTAAACTGTGCCCAGCCAATTTTTGAATGACTCATCGGCTCACCGGCCCTCACCGACAGGGAAGCATTTAATAAAAATACTCCCTGCTCTGCCCAGTGTGTTAAGTTGCCATGATTGGGAATGTTCACACCAATATCATTCTGCAGTTCTTTAAAAATATTAAGTAAAGAAGGGGGGGGCGGAACACCGTTTTGTACGGAGAAACATAAACCATGTGCCTGACCTGCGCCATGATAAGGATCCTGCCCCAGTATCACCACTTTCACTTTATCAAACGGAGTTGTATTAAATGCATTGAAGAGGAGACTGCCGGGAGGGTAAATGATTTTGCCCTGCGATTTTTCTGTTTTTAGGTGTAAAGGAATTTGTTCAAAGTAAGGTTTGGCAAATTCATTTTTAAGTACTTCTTTCCAGGAGGCTTCAATCTTTACATCCATTACAGTTGAAATTTCAGTAAAAGTAAAAAAGAGGCTGTCTCAAAAGTCAATTTGATTGTCATATTGAGTTTGTCGAAATATTGGCAATCAAATTGATAGCCTTCGATAAACTCAGGCTGACAACTCATTTGAGACAGCCTCTTTTGTGACCCGGATTGGATTCAAACCAATGACCCCAAACTTAGAAGGTTTGTGCTCTATTCAGCTGAGCTACCGGGCCGGTAAAGAGCGGCAAAGATAATGAAATCAGGATTTGACATACTAAAATCATATTTCTGGGCAGTGTATCAGTTTGAATTTTGTTTCCCACAAAGCCGCTAAGAACACAAAGAAAATACAGTTGATTTTAACCCCTTTGTGGTTTTTGTGCCTTAGTGGGAAGCCTTTCTTTTATTTAAACTGAGACATTTTGAAAACTGATTTAACACAAGATTGCAGGCCCGGTTTTTAGTTTTTATCAATTAATAGCAGGATATTTAGTAAATAAGATTGAATCAGCAATGTGTGGCAGGCTATTATTTTAAAACCAAAACTTTTAAAATGAAAAATTCTACAAAATCTTTGATTGCCATTATTCTTGCCCTATTTTTTACTTCTGCACAAGGAATGGCCCAGACAGTTACAGGCTATTCAGATATGTCGGTTATGTTTAAGGCTGATACAACTACCAAATCAGTACTGGTTAGTAATTTATTTGAAGACAGGGCAGGAGACCAGTCACCCATAATTGGTGCAGCCGGGTGGTTTGATAAGGGCAGACAGTTGCAATGCCGCTCACTACTTGCTTTTGATTACGGAATACTGCCACGGTTGATCAAATCAGATCAGATCACCAGTGCCCGGCTTATTTTAAACCCTGTTCAATTAGAAAATACAGATGCGAATACCCAAAATAAAAATTCAAGAATTATGGTACGCAGGGTACTGCAGCCCTGGGACGATTCCCTGACAACCTGGATAAATCAGCCCTTATCCAATAGCGGCGGCGAAGTGAAAAAAGAAGTTCCCGTAAAGAAAAAAGACAGGACAGTAAATATTGATGTAACCAAAATGGTAAAGGACATGTTCGAGTTTGGCAATAACGGCTTTTTGATCTGCAACCCTGATTCCCTGGAAACAAATAATTCATTCAGCCAATGGTTTGCTTCTGCAAAAAATGAGAATGAAAATATCCGTCCGGTACTGGTAATTAATTATGCGGTTCCTTATTCCTATTCACCATATCAAAACCAGAAAATGCCGCCGTTACCAATGACTGCTAAAGACCGGGCTGAGTTAATGCAAATATATTTCAGGCCCGAACAGGGAACGTCAGGCCCGGTAAAAGAGCCGGTGAAGGATTAATAGATTGCTAAGAAAACAGGATTGTCAGATTGCTTTACATGCCCCGCATCCGGAAACTATCTAAGAACACATTCACTTTTGCTTCCGGCAGTGGCTTTTTACTGTAGGCATACATAATCCCGATGTAGTTGCCATCCGTCCATGCTTTTATTTTCCAGTTGTCCTTGTCATTGTCTTCCCAGTAATCAATAATGCCACGGGTTCTTTCATTATTATTCAGCCGGTGTCCTTTACCATAACCGGCTGCTTTGGTAATTTCAAAACTTTCTTTCAGGTAATCGAGATAAGAGATCAGCAGGTCTTCTGCCATCGTAAGTTCCGCAACAGGGTTTACTAATTTCACACAAATAACGCCGTAACTAACGTCATCTTTTACACATTCTCCTGTATAAACCAGCGAGGAGTCTGTGCTTTTTTCTACAGTAAACTTAGGCTCACAATAAATACTGAGTGAACAACCGGAATTACTGATGGAATATTTTTTCAGGCTTTGCGAAAATCCGTTAAAAACACATAGTAAAGAAATGGAAAGGGCAAGAATGATTTTCATAAAGATTTTCGATAAAGTGTATGACAAAATAATACCTGGCAGGTTTCTATTTCATTCCCGGAAACCGTAATCCCTCCAGGAAGATTTCTGTTTTCTTATCGGGTAATTCTTTGGCACTGTGTACATGAAGCACACAGATAAAATTACCGTTGGTCCAGGCTTTTATTTTCCATTTATTCTTATCCGCATCTTCCCAGCTGTCTTTTATACCTCTTGTTGCTTCATTCTTATTCAGTTTAAGGCCTTTGTCGTATCCTTTCGATTTTACAATTCCATAATCGAGTTTTAGAAAATCGAGGTAGGTAATAATAGTGTCTTCGGCAGCAATGAGGTCAGCGACAGGCTTTTTCAGTTTTACGCAATAAATGCCATAGGTTACCCCGTCTTTTTCACAATCATTGGCATACACGGTGGAGCCGTCTTCCAGGTCATAGGCATCAAACCGGCCCGGAAAACAAAACGCTTCCGCCGTACAGCCGGTATTGCTGATGGCAACTTTGGCAGCATCCTGTGCCTGGCTGGTAATAAAAGGGATGGTAAGAAAAAGCAGCAGTAGTAAATGGCGCATAGAAAGTTTTTGTAAAGATAAAAGGTATGGACGAATCGTTGCATGGTGAGTAACAATTCTGCCTGAAGTCAAATGCCTAAATCCACACTTGCTTTTAGGCATGTTTTTTACAGCACTATTGTAAAAGGATTTACATGTCTTATGCACTAATAGCGGGGGGAAGCAAAGGAATTGGTTATGCCATAGCGGAGGCGTTGGCAAAAAGAAAATATGATTTGGTATTGGTGGCAAGACATTCAACTACACTGGAGACTGCCAGGCAACAATTAGAAACGAAATATGGAATAAAGGTTTTCCTGTTAGTCTTTGATTTGAGCCAGGAAAACTCAGCTGAAGAAATCAGTGCATGGTGCTTTAAAAATAATATTACCCTGAAAATACTTTGTAATGTAGCCGGGATAGGAGGCACGGCAGATTTTCTCAGCAGTTCTTTACCCGAAATGCAGTACATGATCCGGCTGAATGTTACCTCAGCAACTGCATTAACCATAAAACTTTTACCACTGTTACAAAAGGAAGCCCCGGCATATATTTTAAATGTAGCAAGCATGGCGGCTTTTGCACCTATCCCATCAAAAAATATATATTCTACCACCAAGTCTGCTGTACTTTATTTCAGTTATTCATTACGGTACCAGTTAAAAAAGCAAAAGATAAGTGTCAGTGCTCTTTGTCCCGGCCCTGTTTTTACCAAGCCTGAAATTAAAAAAACCACTGTTGAAAAAATGGGAAGGATAGGGATAATGATGGCGGTATCACCCGCCAGGGTAGGAGAGATCGCTGTGAAAGGACTACTAAACAAAAGGATGATTATTATTCCGGGTGTGTTATCAAAAATAATGTCGGTAGCGCTTCGCATTTTCCCAAGGAGGTTGGTTACTTATATATATCATAAGATGGGATAGAAAGTATAGCGGCATTTGGCATGATTATTAAATCATCTATATAAAAAACCGTTATGTACAGCAAAGTAAAAATCGCAGGTCATCCGGTTCATCCTATGCTCGTTTCTTTCCCTGTTGCATTTTATGCAGGGTCTCTAGTTTGTTATATTGTTTACAATTCCAACGGCGATCCGTTCTGGTTCAAAGTTGCTCTCCTGGCTAATATTGCAGGTGTAGTGATGGCGGGTGTAGCTGCCATTCCCGGTTTTATAGACTGGCTTTTTATTCCTTCCGGTTCCAAACCAAAGAAAACAGGTTTGCTGCATATGGTTTGCAACGTTCTTGCATTGGCATTATATACCATCAGCTGGTGGTTGCAGTGCAGCCAGTGGGATGAACCAGTGCCTGCCATTGGCTATGCCATTCCGCTGACAGCAGCCGGTTTTTTGCTCACACTTGTAGCAGGTTTCCTGGGATGGAAGATGGTGCAGAAGCACCATGTTGGTGTAGAACAATTCCCATCCTGAGCAGAAAATGAGGACTTAATACCACATTTTTTATTCTTTTACCACATTCCTTGGTGAAGAAGAGCGGTAGTTTTTTGTTTTGTAAGGGTAGGTAAAGCCACTATTTTTGAACCCTTATTAAATAGAATGACATCCACTTTTTATTACGGAAAAGATACCCTTACGATAGGAACTGCCATTGCCATTGCTTCTGGAAAATGCAGGGGCATGCTGAACCAGGAAGTGATACAGAAAGTGCAAACGAGCCGGCAACATGTGCAGCAGATAGTTGATGAGAACAAAACTGTCTATGGAATAAACACCGGTTTTGGCATCCTGGCCAACACGGCCATTTCAAAAGAAGACACTGCCACCCTGCAATATAAAATTCTGCAAAGCCACAGTGTTGGCATTGGCGACCCGGTAACCATCGAAATAGCCAAACTGATGCTGATAACAAAAGTGCATGCACTGGCGCAGGGATACAGCGGCGTACAATTATCAACGGTAGAAAGAATTCTCTGGCATATAGAAAATGATGTGATTCCGGTAGTTCCTGAAAAGGGTAGTGTAGGGGCTTCAGGAGATCTGGCGCCTTTAGCCCATTTGTTTTTACCATTGATTGGTTTGGGTGAAGTATTTCATAAAGGCACAAGGCACAAGGCACAAGATATCCTAAAGCAATTTAAGTTATCACCGATACAACTTGGTCCAAAAGAAGGATTAGCTCTTATCAACGGCACCCAATTCATTTTATCCTTTGCTGTAAAAGCAGTGCAGCGGATGCACAACTGCCTCGAAGCTGCTGATATCATTGGTGCCATGAGTTTAGAAGCATTAACCGGTACCGAAGCTCCTTTTGATGAAAGATTACATGAACTGCGTCCATTTACCGGGAGTAAATTAGTTGCGCAAAGACTAAGATTATTATTGAATAATTCTGCCATCATGCAAAGCCATATGGATTGCGGACGGGTACAGGATCCATACTCACTCCGTTGTATGCCGCAGGTGCATGGTGCATCACGCAATGCATGGTTGCATTTAAAAGAATTAACAGAGATAGAATTAAATGCTGTAACAGATAATCCCATCATCTTCGATGCAAATGATACGATAAGCGGTGGCAACTTCCATGGTCAGCCGCTGGCATTACCCTTAGACTATTGTTGTTTCGCTGCGGCAGAAATAGGAAATATCAGTGACAGGAGATGTTATTTATTATTAGAAGGAAAATGGGGATTGCCGATGCTCTTGATGAAAGACGTTGGCCTCAACAGCGGATTTATGATCCCGCAATACACTACGGCAGCATTGGTAACAGAAAATAAAACACTATGTTTCCCTGCCAGTGCTGACAGCATTCCCACTTCACTCGGACAGGAAGATCATGTAAGTATGGGAAGTATCAGCGGCAGGAAACTCAGCCGTGTTTTAGACAATCTTGAATTTATCATGGCCATCGAATTATTATCGGCCTGCCAGGCTATTGAATTCAGAATGCCGAACAAGAGCAGCGAGATACTTGAATTTGCACATGATTATGTCCGTGAGTTTGTCAGCTTCGCCAGTGAGGATAGAATTTTTGCAGATGATATTAATAAAGTGGCCGGGATAATTAAAGATTTTTCCTTTGTGGAGAAGGTGAATGAGTTTGCTGAAAGCAAAGGAATAATTCTGAATGAGGGTTTCGAAGGATTTAATCGGTTGTAACAAATTTTTGAATTGCGGAGTCTTGTCATACCGACGATAGGAGGTATCTCAAAGAATATGATATACGGACATTATGAGAATCAATAAGAATTATCATTTTTATACTTATATCGTCACCAACCCGGAAAGAAATGTGCTCTACACCGGGGTTACCAATGACCTTGCTCAACGCCTGATAGAACACTGGGTAAACAGAAGTAATCCAAAAACGTTTGCAGGCAAATATTACTGTTACAATTTGATTTACTTTGAAGAGTTACAGTATATCAACGATGCAATTGCAAGAGAAAAAGAAATCAAAGGCTGGCGAAGACAAAAGAAGCTCGATTTAATAAAAACAACAAACCCTGATTGGACTTTTCTTAATCCTGAATTTTGTGGTGGCTGGCCGCCAAATGAAATTCCCACAAGGGTTTGAAAAAACTGTTTATGTAAGTCTCTGAGATTCCTCGTGCCTCGGAATGACAGAGACCCTTACATCCGCACCACCGCCTCCAGCGCCAGCTTCGCCATTACATCCAGGGATTTTTCCCTTTCCTCCGCTGATATTAGTTGCTTCGTAACAATATTATCCGACACAGTCAGCAGGCAGGCCGCTGTCTTGTTCAATAGTTTTGCATTCGCAAACAATGCAAAAGCTTCCATCTCTGCTGCGAGCAAATTATTTTTCGTAGCAATTTCAGGTAACCCCTTTCCCGTTGTATAAAAAGCATCACCGGAATGGATGGGGCCAGTCAGTACCGGAATTTTTAAATCATTGGCAGTTTCATTAATCACAGCATACGCTTTTCCCTGGTGATAAAAATGATCATCATTAAAATTAAAAGCAGCATTTGCATAGGTGGATTCGCTGTAAGCTCTTTCTGCATTGATGATGTCGTAAAGATTAATAGTTGGCAGGTAAGCGCCGCAGGTGCCGATACGGATAATACATTCCACGTTATACTGCGTGTACAGTTCATACGAGTAAATACCGATGGAAGGGCAACCCATACCGCTGCCGCCTATCGTCAGCCGCACATTATTATAGAGCCCGGTAAAAAAATAAATATTCCGGGTGCTGCTCACCAGTTGGGCGTCTTTTAAAAATGTTTCCGCAATATATTTGGCCCGCAGCGGATCGCCGGGCATTAATACAATCGGGGCTATTTCGCCGGGCTGTGCACTGATATGGGGACTCATGGGCTAAGGTTTCTTGCTTCAAGTTATTTCTTTTATCAGAGATTAACGACTTTTGTAAAATAACCGCAGAGACGGGGAGACGCAGAGAATTTTACTCCGTGACTCTGCGCCTCAGCGGTAAAATTAAATTTCAAATGACAACAGCAACAAAACCCCAATACGACCCCATAAAATATAAAACCCCAACCGGCAGCACCTTATCCTGCAAGGGATGGATACAGGAAGCGGCATTAAGAATGTTGCTTAACAACCTCGATCCAGAAGTAGCCGAACGACCTGATGATCTTATCGTATATGGTGGCAGAGGCAAAGCCGCCCGCAACTTTGAAGCACTTGACAATATCATTGCTGCATTAAAAATATTAGAGAACGATGAATCACTCCTTATCCAATCAGGCAAACCCGTTGGCATTTTAAAAACACATAAAGATGCACCACGGGTGCTGATCAGCAACTCCCAACTCGTTCCCAACTGGGCCAATTGGGCACACTTTGATGAACTCGAAAAAAAAGGCCTGATGATGTACGGACAGATGACTGCCGGCTCCTGGATATACATTGGTTCTCAAGGTATAGTACAGGGTACTTATGAAACTTATGCAAGTGTGGCCAATAAGCATTTTTCAGCTCTAAACACTAAACCTCAAACCCTAAACCCTAAACCCCAACCCGCATACGACGGAACCTTGAGAGGGACATTAAATGTCACAGCAGGCTTGGGCGGCATGGGCGGTGCCCAACCTCTTGCCATCACCATGAACGAAGGTGTTGCTTTAATTGCCGAAGTAGAAGAATGGCGTATTGACAAACGCATTGAAACAAAATACCTAGATGAAAAATTTACGGATATAGATAAAGCCATCAACAGAAGCCTGGAGCTAAAAGCGAGAGGCGAGGGGCGAAGTATCGGTGTTCTTTGCAATGCCGTTGAATTATTAGAAAGACTTATTAAAAGAGAAATTGTTCCCGATACGGTTACCGACCAGACCTCGGCGCATGATCCCTTGTATGGTTACATACCCAACACCCTTACCAATGAAGAAGCCAATGTACTCCGGATAAAAAACCCCGAAGAATATTTAGAACGCAGTTATGAAAGCATGTACCACCAGGTATTGCTGATGACGGAACTGCAACAGATGGGTGCCATCGTTTTTGATTATGGAAATAATATTAGAGCAAGGGCAAGGGAACATGAAATGCGTATGTCTCCCGACTCCGGACTCAAGGCTACCGACTCTTATGCCTTTCCAGGTTTTGTACCGGCTTATATCCGCCCCTTATTCTGCGAAGGCAAGGGCCCTTTCCGCTGGGCGGCGCTTAGTGGCGACCCCAATGATATTGCCGTTACCGATGAACTCATCATCAATATGTTTCCGCATAACAAAGGCATGCTGCGCTGGATGCGGATGGCCAAAGAAAAAATTGCTTTCCAGGGATTGCCCGCCCGTATCTGCTGGTTGGGGCAGGGGGAGAGAGAAAAAGCCGGGCTTGCCTTTAATGAACTGGTAAGCACAGGAAAAGTAAAAGCTCCCATTGTTATTGGCCGTGACCACCTGGATACCGGCTCTGTAGCCAGCCCCAACCGGGAAACCGAAGCTATGCTCGATGGCAGCGATGCCGTAGCCGACTGGCCCATTCTCAATGCACTCGTTAATACTGCCGGAGGGGCCAGTTGGGTTTCTTTGCACCATGGTGGTGGAGTAGGGATGGGCTACTCTATACATGCGGGGATGGTGATTGTTGCGGATGGTACTGCTGATGCTGAAGAAAGATTGAAGAGAGTGTTGCGAAATGACCCGGGGATAGGAGTGATTAGACATGCAGACGCCGGATACAATATTGCCCGACAGACCGCAAAAGATCATAATTTAAATATTGATGATAGATTGAAGATGTAGTTTCACTCTCTGAGATGGGAGATATTGGAGAATAGGGATAGATTAGCGAATAGATAGAAGTAATTCTGCAAGCAAGTGTTAGATATAAAATTGCAAAGTCATAAATATTTTCGCCTCCCTCAATTTCTACACTATACCAAATTATATTAACTTTCAAAAATGAGTAAAGTCAAACTTTTTTATTCCTACTCAGAAGTGGATGAAAGGTATCGAGTAGAATTGGAAAAATCATTTTCAATGTTAAGACGATATGACTCCTTATTTGAATGGAACTTTAGGAAAATTTACGCTGGAAAGGATTGGGATAAGGTAATTCATGAAGAATTATTAAGCTCCAACATAATTCTTTTTTTAGTTAGTCGAGATTTTTTAGCTTCAGCATACTGTCATGATATTGAAGTTAAGCTGGCAATGGAATTACATGATGATAAAAAAGCTATTGTCGTACCTATTATATTAAGAGAGTGTGATTGGAAACACAGCAAAAGTCTCTTTAAACATCTCGAAGTACTTCCACAAAGTGCAATACCTATAAGTCAATGGCTTGATCAAGATTCTGCTTATAATAATATTACACAAAGAATAAAAGAGCTTATTAATTCCATACAAAATCTTGCCAATTCAACTGTTAGCATAAGCAGTGAAGTGGCAAATACTTCCTTCCTTAATAGTTATCCAAATCCCACTATTATATTTACAGGACGTGAAGATAAATTGAATGAGTTTAATGAATATCTCAAAAAATTTAACATTCTAGTGGTCGAAGGCCTGGGAGGAATAGGAAAAACAGAATTTGTAGCAAAAGCTATTGAAAAATTTGTTTCGAAAAAGGAAAATGTTATTTGGTACGATGGTTCATCAACTTCTCAATTTGAGGTCTTTGTTGAGTCTGTTGGTTATGGAGATATTTTAAAAGGGGAAAATAAAAGTAAGCAAAGCCTTTTTAGCGCATTTAAAGACATTTTAGAAAAACACCACAAATTACTTGTTCTCGATAATTATCATGTTTTAAATAATGATTTTGTCGATTTTGTGAAGTTCTCGATTAAGTATTTATCTAATTCTAAGATTGTTTTAATCACAAAGGTTGATCCACTTTTTCACGCAATCCCCATTATTTCATTAGATGGATTGGAAAGTGATGCTATTGAATATGCTAATAAACTGAATAATTTCTTGTCTTCAAAAAAATATGAAATTACTGACATAGATATCGCTAATATATGTAGGTCTACGT
Source organism: Chitinophagaceae bacterium (assembly GCA_031422725.1). Taxonomy (GTDB): domain Bacteria; phylum Bacteroidota; class Bacteroidia; order Chitinophagales; family Chitinophagaceae; genus JJ008. The sequence goes on from JANPMI010000034.1 coordinate 32,656, forward strand.
TGGGACATCCTTTGGCAATACAACTAGCAATGCAATTAATGCATTATGGGGTAAGTTCCGATAAAATAATTCAAGAGATACTTAAGTTCAAAGGGCGTAAAGATGTCGAAGAATTAGCAAAAAGACTTTTCTCGGATATATTTAATCATTCAGCTACAACAATTGCGGAGCAGCAATTGCTAATGAAAGTTTCTATTTTTCAAACTAAAGTTAAAAAGGAGGCGCTAAGGGAAATCTTTAAACCTAACGATGTAGAAATTCCTTTATCTGGTCTTATTGACAAATTATTGTTAACCGCCAGAGAAAGCTACTATGAATTACATCCCTTGATTAAAGGATTTAGCTATGAGCTCCTGGAAGAAAAAGAAATAACACATTTTCATGCAGCTGAGTTTTTTATGAGCCAACGAGGAAAAGAATTACAGCCTGTTTTAGAGGAGCAAATTATTTATCATTTAATTGAAAGTAGGGGTAAGAATGTTTTAGAGAATGAGGTGATAGTTAATGGTAGAAAATACATTAACGAAGGACAGCATAGTTTATTGAGGAAGGCTATCAATTATTTAATTGAAATTGGAAATTCGTCGCCAATACATCAAATTTTACTTGGAGATATTTTTCAAATTCAAGGTGATTGGGAGTTGGCAAAATCATATTTTGAAAAGGCGAGTATACAGGAATTAGATTATGAGCTAAAAGCTGAAGCCATTCTTAAGGTTGGAGAAATTTTATTTAGACAAGGCTTTTATGAAATGAGTTTAAAATATTTTGAGGAAGCACTTGATTTTACTTCTGAGAAGAGTTTACCTAAATCTCAAGCAAGAGCTTTCAACGATGTGGGGTTAGTAAATAAAATATTCGGTGAATTCCAAAAAAGTGAAGAATGTTTTTTGAAGGCGATTAAAATTCGAACCGAAATATTGGATGATTATGGCCTTGCTGATTCTTTAACTAATATTGGATCATTATATTCGAATGAAGGAGATTTTGAGAAAGCATTTCTAAATTGCAATACGAGTGTAAATATATATACAAAACTGGCGGACAAATATGGGATTGGGTTATCCTTAAACAACCTTGCTGTGATTTGTATGAATATGGGTGATGTTGAAAAAGGTTTGTATTATCTAAAAAAGAGTTTGGATATCAAAAGTGAATTAGGAGATAAACAAGGAATAGCGAATTACTTCTCTAATACAAGTATAGCTTTATTTGAGAAAGGAAAAACAGAAGAGGCCCTTGAAAAAGCTCAGATCGCATTAAGAATTGATCAAGAAATTGGAGACCAGAGTGGCGAGGCAATTTGCTTAATTAATATTGCGGATGCTTACAGCACTCTCGAAAAGTATGATTTAGCTATAGAAAATGCAGAAAAAAGTTTAGCAATTAATAAAAAAGTTTGTGACAAACAGGGCATTTCACAGTCACTAATACACATCGGAGCTATATATCAAAAGAAAGAGAAATTTGAGGATGCTATCTCAATTTACGAGAGTGCATTGATTATTTGTGAAGAAATAAATAATAGGCCCAGCATTTCAACAATACATAATAATCTCGGATCAATATATCAAAACAATAAGAAAAAGGAATATGAGAAAGCTATATACCATTTATTATGATCTGTTGCTTTGGATACCCAAATGAAAGTTAAAAAAATTCCTGCTTATACTTGGATAGAAGCAATTAGAAATGAAATAGGCTTGGCAATTTTTAGGGATTTAGTTAAAAGGTTCTTTGATATGCTAGGTGATGAAGAAAAGAAATATGTTCCACTTCAAGAAATTTGTAAGGAGCCAGTTACTTCGCAACCAAAAATTGGAAGAAATGATCCTTGTCCTTGTGGGAGCGGAAAAAAATATAAAAATTGCCACGGGAAATAATGTAGACTTACTACCACTAAAGCCATAGCCGGCGGTTCCCATTGCCTGAATTTTTCCGCCTTGGCAGGTGTTAGATAAAAAATGACACTCCGCCTTGGTTCGTGTCCGTAAAAAAATAAAATGCCCCGATGTCGCTCTTCCGCCTTGGTAGGTGTTCGGTAAAATAAAAGCAACACAGGTGGTTGGTTCTTGTAGTAACTATTTCTTAATTTCGATATAATTAAACCCTGCTTATGCAAATTCAACTATTTAAGTGGCCCTCCTTTTTTTTATCCTTTTTAATTATACTAAATACCGGATGTGACAAAGGCGGTTCTCCAAATCCACCGCCGCCACCACCATCTCCAACAATAGCCGGCTTTTCGCCATCTGCCGCTGCTGCCGGAGAGCAGTTAATAATAACAGGAACTAATTTTAGCGCAAATGCTTCAACTAATAATGTAAAGTTTAACGGGACCACAGCAACAGTTTCTGCAGCTACAAATACACAATTAACAGTTACAGTTCCGGCAGGTGTTACAAGTGGTAAAATATCTGTAACTGTGAACGGACAAACTGCTACTTCATCTGCAGATTTTATTCTTCTCGGAATGGTCAGTACACATGCCGGAAGTGGAGTATCAGGTTTTGCGGATGGCACTGGAACTATGGCCCAATTCGGACACATGCCCGACCTCGTTCTTGATGCTGCAGGAAATATTTATGGCGCTGATAATTTAAGAGTAAGAAAAATTACATCTGCAGGCGTAGTTACTACACTTGCGGGTAGTGGCAATAATCAATTTGCAGATGGTACCGGAACATCAGCCAGCTTTTCTACTTTATTAGGAATAGCTGTTGACGGCAGCGGTAATGTTTATGTTGCAGATTTAGGAAATAACAGGATCAGAAAAATAACTCCGGGCGGAGTCGTTACTACACTTGGTGGGAATAATATATTTGGTTACTTAGATGGCCCTGCTGCTACTTCGCTATTTTTTCTTCCAATGGGAGTAGTAGCCGACAATTCCGGAAATGTTTATGTAGCGGATGCTGGTAATAACCGGATCAGAAAAATTTCTGGAGGTGTTGTTTCTACAGTTGCAGGAGATGGCACGCCGGGATTTGCAGATGGCCCCGCTGCAACTGCACGTTTTAATAACCCAATGAAAATAAGAATTGATGGTGCAGGCGATCTTATTGTTTTGGATCAGAATAATAACCGTGTAAGGAAAATTTCCGGCGGCGTTGTCTCTACAGTTGCCGGAAGTGGTATTGCTGGATTTGCAGACGGACCTGCTGCAACAGCCCAGTTTAACGCACCTGCAGGTCTTGCAATTGATCAGGCTGGAAATATTTATGTTGGCGATCAGGTAAACAGCCGGATCAGAAAAATTACATTAGCTGGTACTGTTTCTACAATTGCCGGAACTGGTGTCACCGGCTTTCAAGATGGAAATACATCTGTTGCAAAGTTTAATTTCCCAAACGGACTCGATATTACATCAACAGGGATTATTTATGTAGCAGATAATCAAAACTTCAGAATACGGAAAATCACTTTCTAAAAAATAATAATCGAAGCTTATAATACACCTCACTCATTTTTTTAGCCTGATAAATTAAGAACCCCAGGCCAAAAATAACTTTCTGATCATTGTTCTGAGAAATGAATAAATGACAAATCCTTCCGCCTTGGCAGATGTTCGGTTAAATAAAAACACCCGCCACTCCGCCCCGGCAGGTGTTCGATAAAAAGCAGCACGCCGTGGTCGGTGTTTTTCCCCTTTGTCCGTAGTGTTCAATAAATAAAAAATCTTGAATGGTTGTCCTGAGTTTGCAACTCTGGACATTTTCGTAAGTTTATGGGTTAATGTAATGATGAATAATACTTATAGTATGAGTAACTTAAAACTATTCGAAGATAAAAAAATCCGCAGCCTGTGGGATGCAGATGCCGAAACCTGGTATTTTTCTGTAGTGGATGTTATTGAGGCACTAACAGATAGTCCCCGCCCCCGAAAATATTGGAATGCATTAAAAACAAAACTGAAAGCAGAAGGAAGTGAGTTGTCCCATAATCTGGGACAACTGAAATTACAGTCAGAAGATGGTAAATTTTACAATACTGATGTGGCAGATACTGAACAACTGCTGCGTCTTATCCAATCGATCCCATCGCCCAAGGCAGAACCTTTTAAACAATGGCTGGCCAAAACGGGTTACGAACGTATCGAAGAAATACAAGACCCCGAAAAAAGCATTGACCGGGCTATGGAGAACTATTTAAAACTTGGCTATAGCAAAGAATGGATAAATCAGCGGCTGAAAAGTATTGAAGTAAGAAAAGAGCTTACGGATGAATGGGAACAGCGGGGGATTAAAAAAGGGCAGGAGTTTGCCACCCTAACCGATATTATTACACAGGCATGGAGCGGCCATACCGTAAAGCAGTACAAACAACACAAAGGTTTAAAAAAAGAAAACCTGCGGGACAATATGACCAACCTGGAATTGGTACTTAATATGCTGGGCGAAGCAACCACTACCGAAATAAGTAAAGAAAAGAAGCCGAAAAATTTTGCTGAAAATAAAACCATTGCCAAACAAGGCGGTACCATAGCAGGCAATACCCGGAAAGCTATTGAGGCTAAAACGGGGAAGAAAGTAGTCAGCAATCTTAATGCAAAACTGTTAAGGCAGGGTACCGTAAAAAAGAAGTTGAAATAAAAAAATGTCCGCCTTGGCAGGTGTTCGATAAAAAGCAGCACGCCGTGGTCGGAGTTTTCTTCCACCGACCCACGAATTATGAGCAAATCCTCTCTGCTAAAAAAAATTTACCGACCAGTGGCGGGTGAGATAAAAAACCGCCAGTGCGTAAAAGATTTTTTTATCCATATTTAAGCTATTCAGTGTGTAACAGAAATTAATTTTTAATTTTAAAGATGGAACAAGCTTATATCATAGCCCGGCTTAAAGAAATTTCAATTCCTGAACTATTGGATGCTATTGCAGAAGCCAATGCAGGTAAAGCGATAGATATTTATGAACATTTGGAAGCAGACCTGATTGATAGAACTACCGATACTTTATGGGAATTTATGAATG
>JANPMI010000035.1:0-13449 GCA_031422725.1 Chitinophagaceae bacterium
GGAAAAATTTTTAACTAACCTTATTTTCCCGTTCTCGTCACCTGCTGAAATAGCGGTATACAATAAACTGTCAGCAAAAATTATGGGTGAAACACTGAAAGGCCAGGCTTCGGGCGGAATGCCTAATGCAGATCAAATGCCTGAACCGTCATCATTAGACGATTATTATATATATGAGTTCTCTAATGGTGAGTTGAAGAAAAAGCTGAATAAAGAAAAATATGCCGGTGTGGAGAGTGATGAATATTTAAAAGGCATTAAAGAAGCAGCAGGGATGGGCCTTGCTATGAAAGCTAATTACATTATTAATTTACCCCGCCCGGCCAAAGAAGTGGAAGGTAAAGGAGTAAAATTATCAGCGGATAAAAAAAAAGTAACCGTCTCAGCCAGTATTGATGATTTTTTTGAAAACCCTTCTTTGCTGGAGTTTAAGATAAAGTATTAAAAGCAATTAGCAACAGGCAATTGACAATATGCAATGAGCAGGTTTTAAATAAAGCCTGCTTATATATTTCAGGGAAAAGTTGGATTGCAGATTGTCAATTGCTCACAGCACTTGTAAGCTATTCACCTTATCCTGGTCAATCTGTTTTACAAGAGCCTCCAGTCCATCAAATTTAATTTCTTCCCGCAGGTATTTTTTTACAAATACTTTTAAACGCTGCCCATATATTTCAGCATCAAAATCAAAAATATTTACTTCAATTACCCGTTTCTTTCCATCTACTGTTGGTCTGAAACCGATGCTCATCATGCCTTTCAGCCTTTCACTATAACCTTCCGGCAGGGCATATACCGCATAAATGCCATTGCCCGGAACAATTTTTTCTTCGTCGGTAATTTTAAGATTGGCGGTAGGATACCCAAGCTTTCTGCCAAGCTTATCTCCATGCACCACTATTCCGGAAAAGAAAAATTCATAGCCAAGCAATGTGTCCGCAGTGGCAATATCACTGTGCAGGATGGCTTCTCTTATATTGGTTGAACTGATAGAAATATTTTCCAGGATATGCTTCGGTATTTCTTTAAGCTGATAATTATATTTGCCCGCATCTTTCTCCAGCAGCCTGTAATCACCCAGCCTGTCACGGCCAAAATGGTGATCGTAACCAATAATAATGGTATGCGGATGAAATTTATCAATCAGGAAGTTTTTAATATAATCTTCGGCAGGCTGATTGGCAAAAGCATCGGTAAAGGGCACCACCACCACATGATCAACCCCCAGTTCTTTCAGCAATTCGATTTTCTCGTCCAGTGTATTGATAAGGCGGATACCAAGAATGGTGGATGAAACTACTTTGCGGGGATGCGGATGAAAAGTAATGATGACCGTTTCTCCGTCAACAGCCTTTGCTTCTGTTTTCAGTTTGTCAATCACCTGGCGATGCCCCATATGAACACCATCGAAAGTGCCGATAGTAACAACTGCATTACGAAAAAACGGTAGATTCTCTATATCACGGTGTACCTGCATAATTGGAGGGGCAAAACTAATTGATAATTGATAACGGAGCATTGAAAATTGCACATTAGATTTGCCGGGTAATTATTACTATGAGTCTTTACAGCAAAAGAGGAGTCTCTGCCCAGAAAGAAGAAGTTCATACGGCTACAAAACATCTTGACCAGGGGCTTTTTCCCAAGGCTTTCTGTAAAATTTATAAGGATGTTTTGTGTGGTGATGATGATTGGGTGAATGTTATGCATGCTGATGGGGCAGGCACTAAAAGTATCCTGGCGTATTTATACTGGAAAGAAACAGGCGATCTGTCTGTATGGAAAGGCATAGCACAGGATGCTATTGTGATGAACCTTGATGATTTGCTTTGTGTGGGTATTTATGATAACCTTCTTTTTTCCTCAACTATTGACAGAAATAAAAATATCATCCCGGCTGAAGTACTGGAAGCTGTTATAAATGGCACCCAGGAATTTTTTGATGCCATGAAGACTTTTGGCATCAACATCACTTTCATGGGTGGAGAAACAGCCGATGTGGGTGATGTGGTAAGAACGATTGCCGTAAATGGAACCATGACAGCGAGGTGGCCTAAATCAAAACTCATTACCAACGAAAAGATACAGGCTGGTGATGTTATTGTTGGGTTGGCCGGATTTGGGAAAGCTAATTATGAAAAAGAGTATAACAGCAGCATAGCCAGCAATGGCCTCACTTCTGCACGGCATGATGTGCTGCATAAAACCTATGGCGCAAGGTTTCCGGAGAGTTATGATACTTCATTAGAGGAATCAGTGGTTTATATTGGTCCGCACAGAATTACTGATGAAATTAATGACGGACAACAGTCAACGACCATCGGCCAACTTCTTCTCAGTCCTACCAGGACATTTGCCCCGGTGATAAAAGAATTATTGGAAAATCATTTTGATTCCATTCATGGTCTTATTCATTGCAGCGGCGGTGGACAAACCAAATGCCTGAAATATGTGCCGGAGAATGTTCGTATTGTAAAGGATAATTTATTTGAGCCACCGGTTATTTTTAAACTGATACAGGAAGCCAGCAAGTCTGATGACAGGGAAATGTACCAGGTTTTTAATATGGGTACAAGGATGGAGATTTATACCAATGAAAAAGATGCTGCTAAAATTATCAACGTCTCAAAAAGCTTTGCTGTGGAAGCACAGATTATTGGCAGGGTGGAGAGTAGTGAGAAGAAGGAGTTGGTGATTAAGGGAAATGGTATTGACCTGATTTATTGATACCGGACTAACATTACATTTTTTTCTGTATAATCCCTCATTTCAAAGGCATGGCATTGATTATAAAGATTAAAAATCATAAACTGTTTTTAAATTTGTTACCCTGATTTCCTTTACTTTGCAACAAACCTCATCAGAATGTCTGAACCCATTATAGAACTCCGCAACGTCAATATTTACCAGGGCAATAACCTGATTTTGCAGGATGTAAACCTGACGGTGAACAAAGGAGAATTTGTGTACCTGGTAGGAAAAACCGGTACCGGTAAATCAAGCCTGCTGAAAACATTATATGGTGAACTGGAGTTGACAGAAGGAGAGGGAACTGTTGCCGGTTTCAACCTCCGCGGCCTTGATTGGAAAAAAGTTCCTTATCTCCGCCGTAACCTCGGTGTTGTATTCCAGGATTTTCAATTGCTGACTGACCGGAATGTTAATGATAACCTGAAATTTGTTTTGAGAGCCACCGGTTGGACGGATGAAAAACTGATGAACGAAAAGATTATGGATGTACTGGATAAAGTTGGATTGAAATCAAAAGGATTTAAAATGCCATTTGAATTAAGTGGAGGCGAGCAACAAAGGATAGATGTGGCAAGGGCTTTATTGAATTCTCCCAAACTGATACTGGCAGATGAACCTACGGGCAATCTTGACCCTGAAACATCTGATGAGATTATGGCGTTGCTGTTTCAGATATCAAAAGATTACAATACAGCTATTGTAATGGCTTCACATGATTATATCGTGGTACAAAAATTTCCGGCCCGGATGATAAGAACGGAGAGAGGCAGGATGCTCGACAATGCTACCATAAGTATGCAATAAGCTGCCGGGTATTTTTTTCATTATTGTAAGTATCTCCCAGTAATTTTTTCCGCAACACTATTTCTTCCTTGGTAAAAGGCTGATGATAGAGTTGGGCAATGATGGAAGCAAAGGCATTGGCCGTTGTTCCGGTATGACAGGCCGCTTCCAGCCCCGTACCTTTTACCATCGCTTCATTTACTACACAATGGCGTCCTTCAAACAGTGCATGTAATAATTTTAAGCGAATGCCGGTGATATTTTTATTAAAGCAGGGAAGGACATTGATATGTGCTTTACGGATAAGATCATTTATTTCTGTTTCTGAAGGGTCTGCTACGAGGCAGGTATGCTGGCAGAGGTGAGCCATTTTTTGCAAGCGATTCGATGGCTTTTTACCAGCTATCACAAATGGTTTCCTGATTTTGGTAAAAACATTCTGCAGCAGCCATATAGCTGCTTTTTCATTTTCAGGTACTGACAGATTGCCGTGATACAAACAAAGATTGCCCATCCCTTCTTCGCTTTTTACCTCTTGCCAGGCAGGAAAAATGGGAAGATATTTTGTATGTTCTAAATGATATTCTTCTTTGAATATACAAATATCATCTTCCGACAGACAGGCATACAGGCATTCACCGGGTAACTTTCGATTATATTTTTTAATAAGCCGGCTTTCACGGAGAAAATATATTTTTTTAAAAAGCGAAGATTCAGCACCAGCCAGTTCCTTGTAGTAGATGCTTTCTTCATTATGCATCCTCACTATCACTTTTCTATTCCTTAAATCAAGTTGGGAAAGGATGCCTGTGCAATGCAGGCCTTCAAGTAATACAGGATGATTGTCCTGCTGAAGATTATGAACCAGTTCATCATTCATCCGGGACGCCACGATATACGGCAGCGTTGCTGAAAATCCCCGGTGCCCTTTTTTTCTTTCATATACATGGATGGTTTCGCAAAACTGGTTGAGTTCATTCGGGGTACCTCTTTCGTTATAACTGAAGTAGTGAAGATGAATACCAATTCCCATTTTTTTAAACATCATTATCCGGTTCATCATATCAATAGCTCCACCATAGTCAGCGGGCCAGGGTACATCCAGGCATACTATATGAAGTTGACGGCTCAATTATTAAAAAGGGATTGATAAAAAGCTATTATTTTTTTTTCTTCCTGCTGCCAGTTCAATTCCCGGCTGGCCGCCAGGCAGTTTGTTTTTAATCTTCTATACAAAACATCGTCTGCCAGTAAATTGTTTACTGCTTCAGCTATTCTTTTCGGCGAAAGTTCATCCAGCAGCACCGCTACTTCATACTGCCTGTTTATTTTCTCATATTCAGGATATTTAACTGTTACCTGTGGAAGACCTGCATGTATATAATCAAACAGTTTATTAGGCAGAGCAAGATATTGGTTTAATCCTTCCTTCTCCGGTACGGCTACAGCGATGTATGCTTTTTGAGATACCAGCCGCAGTTTGTCAGGTGACAGCATTCCGGTCAGTTCAATTTTATCTTCCAGTTTATAATCTCTAATTAATTTTTTTAATTGATTCATAAAATTACCATCACCGCAAATTATCAGTTTGCTGTCAATCCATTGCATGGCAGGAACAAGCTTTTCAAGCCCCCTGCCTTCATTTACGGCTCCCTGGTAAAGAATAATTTTTTTATCCTGAATAAATTCTGTGTATTCTTTTGTTGCAAGTGTTTGCAATACCGGGACATTACGGATGGTTTTATAACTTACTTTATACCGGCGATGGAATTCTTCCGCAATGCTTTCACTGACAGTGTAACCCCATTTGAATTTGGGAACCGCCTTTTTTTCAATCCTCAGCCAGGCTTTTTGAACAGGTGGTCTGCTTATTACTTCTTTCAGCTCACTGAATAATTCATGGGCATCATAGATGCGGTGGATTTTTTTCAACCGGGAAATATAAAGACAAGGGAGAATAGTGTCCAGGTCAATGGCGCAAACTGCATCCATTTTTCTGAATAACAGAAAGAAAAATAAACGAAAATTATATTCAGCATAAAACCATTTCCCTTTGTTAAACCAGCAACGGATTCTTTCCTGGATATATTTCTTATCTGTTAGAGGCAGGGAGGGTGATAATTTTCTTCCCACCAATGTAATAGCATATCCGTTCTCAGCCAGCGAAGTGCAAATACGGTGCATCCGCTGATCGTAGGTAAGATCGTTTGTAACTGTAAAGTAGATTCTTTTCAAAAGATTAAGAATAGCCGGAAAAGAAAAAGGCTTTGCAAATATGCAAAACCTTAAACTTTTAAACTATTAAACTTTTAAACTTCTTACTGTCCCATGTTCATGCCATCCATTCCGTCAGTTCCCTGGTTTTTATTATTCTTACGTTTGAAAAGGGAAGCATCAAACTTTCCAAAACGCCAGCTAAAATTAAGCCGGACAATCTGTGCATCACGGCGGCGTACAACATCCTGCGTATACCCTGCAGTTTCAGAGTGTACATCAGATATTCTTGTTCTGAAAATGTCATTGATATTCAGAGAAAGTGAACCCCTGTCTTCTTTTAAGAAAGTGTAACGGGCCCCTGCATCAAAATAATATGCAGGTCTTACATATCCCTGTGCAGAAGAAGTTTGGCCAAATCCCCCGTGCCCGCCACCACGACCGCCACCACCGCCACCGCTGCCACCGCTGCCACCCGGAGGCAGAATTGTTTTGGATTGATAACTGCCGGATAACTGGAAACTTAGTTTTTTAGAAGCTTTAAAAGTATTGTTGATTTTGGCAAACCAACTGGCAAACTGATCCTGTTCTGACATTCCAGGATCTGCTAAACTGATTTTTGAAGTAAAGAGGTTGACATTGGAAGTTAATTCCCACCATTTGGCAATATTATTTTTCATAGTTAGTTCCAATCCTGTAACATAACTCGAATTGGCATTAACGTAAGTGCTGATGAGTTGCTCTTTGCCGGAAATTGGTTCAGTCCGTACTTCCTGAAAACGGCTGATAAGATCATTTGTATTTTTATAGTATATGGAAGCAAGGAGATTATTTTTGTTTTTAAATACTTTCTGATAAGAAAATTCGATTGAATTAGTGAATTCTGGTCTCAACCCGGGATTTCCGATGCTGGGGTTAAGAATATCTGAAGAGTCAACAAATGGGGTAAGCTGCCAGAAGTTAGGACGATTAATTCTTCTTGAATAGTTTAACTGAATTTCCTGGTCATGTTTAAGCTTTTGATTCAGAAACACACTTGGAAAAAGACTTATAGCATAGTCAATATTAAATTTTTCGTTGGTTAACGTAAGATCTCCTTTGTAGTTAGAACTTTCAGCTCTCAATCCTAACTGGTATCCAAAATTTTTAATCTTGTTACTGAAATTGACGTAGGCAGCTAATACCCTGTCATTACTTTTATAATCTGCAACAGAGGTGGCAGGTAATAGTTGCTGGTTTGTTGCGGGGTCAATAGTATAATAGGCATTACTGCTGGCATTGTTATTAAATTCCCCCCTTATTCCCAATTCAATTTTTGACTTATCGCTTAATGGATTTACAAAGTCACTTTGTATGGTTACATTATTACTATTACCATCCCCGATCTGGCGTTGCAACTGGGTAGTTTTTATCGAGGTAAGGTCTGAATTATATAGTTGCGTTGATATCAGGTTATCGTTAGGTCCTGTTCTGCCTCTGTAATTAATATCCGCAGTAAATTCACGGCCCGGTTTAGGGAAGTTATGTTTAAAGCTCAAAGATCCTCCGGTGTTACTAAACTCACGGGTAGAATTTGAAACTCTTTTTGTAAGCGAACTGACTATCGGTGATTTCAACGTATCAACCAGCAAGTCATTGCTGTTAAAGGAATCGAAAGCGCCTTTGGAAATATTAAAACTGGCAGATAAAGTTGACCGGTTATTAATAAAATAGTCAAGACCTGCACGGCCAGATATAAAATTTCCACTAAAATCGGACTTATCTGTCTGATGAAGAGAATAATTGGGAACTGTAATAAATGAAAGACGATCGGTGGTGCCGTCACTTTTTGATTGGCGCTGGTTATAATTAACACTGGCAAAGACATTGATTTTATTTTGACGAAGATTTATATCCCCGCCTAACCCTATCCGGGCACGACTATCAATATTTACTCTTACACTGCCATTGTACCCAACTTTTCTGTTTTTCTTTAATATGATATTGAGAATCCCTGCGGTGCCGCCAGATGCATCAAATTTGGCAGAAGGGTTAGTAATGATTTCTACACTTTCAATGATATCAGCCGGAATCTGATCTAATTCCATCGTAGTAGGTCTGCCGTCAACAAATATTTGGGGGGTATTATTGCGCAATGATACGTTGCCATCAATATCTACATTCAGCGAAGGGACATTTCTCATTATATCCACAGCGGTACCGCCTACGGACACAAGATTCTTATCTACATTAAACACTTTTCTGTCAATTCCCAATTGTAAAGCTTGTTTCTCAGCAGTAACAGTTACATTTTCCAGCATTTTTTCTTCAATCTCTACTTTCACATTGCCAAGATCTTTGTCCAATGCGCCCAGTATGGCACTCATATCGCCATTGCCGCCACCGGGTTTTATGTCAAAAGAAACATTTTGCTCAAAAGATTTATAACCAACTATGGAAATCTTCAATTTAGACTGACCCATTACAGAGACATTTTCGAGGCTGAACTCACCATTTGCTTTTGTCAGCATACCTGCCACCACCGTTTCTTTTCTTTTTTTAGTAACCGTATCCATTTTATTCTGCAACAACTGCACAGAAGCATATTCAATAGGTTTGCCTGATTTTGCTTCTATTACTTTACCAAAAAATCTGCCAGTGGGCATTTGGCCGCCACCGGGCCTGCTTCCACCCCCGGAATTGGGTTGGGCGAATGTTATAAAGTACAGTAAAACAAAGGATAAGGCTAAAAAAAACTTTCTCATGTATCTGAATTTAAGGTTTAGACGGGCAAAGCTGTCCTAACTTGCTGACATAGCTATGACAACTTGATGAATGGCAGTAAGACAACCGCCAAAGGAAAAAGTTCGGGTTATCAGCCAATGTGGAAAAATCAGGTGGTTAATTGAGTGATGATTACCTGCACCACACCAATAATAAAACCGATTACGGCTCCGATAATTTCTACAAACCTGAATTCTTTTGACATCATCTGGTAGAGTACCTCTTCTAATTTATCAGAAGAGAATCCGGCCACTTTTTTAATAACTATTTGCTCCAGGTCAAGTTCATCTTTCAGGTTAGTGGCATATTGTTTCATTACTTGCGGAAATAAGACTTCAATTTCCTTCATGAAGGATTCTTTTAATTTGCTGATCGTTTTATCCCCAATAAACATGCTGATAACAGGCATTTCTTTGCCCAGCCTGTTGCGCAGAAAATCATCCATATGATTTTCAATCATCGGCATGATTTTTTTTAGGTTTTCAGGGTTGCTGATTTTTTGTTCAATATCATCAAAGGAAAGAAACTCGGCACTGACAAGTTTTCCCAGCTTTTCGGCAAATTGCTGCTGCCGTTTAGGAAATATGCCATGAAAAGTGATACCCAGAATTTTTTTAGGTTCACGGGGATGAAACAACATTTTGATAGCTACCCAATTGGTAACCCACCCTATAAATGCAGAAATAAGAGGAATGAGGATTAGCCAGTAATTCATTTTTATACCAATGTAATTTTAAAACAGTCAAACAAATCAGATAATGTTTTTTTAAAAGAGGTGCAAAGAAACTGAAAGCGATGCCTTATTCAAAATCTGGTTTTGGAATGAGGCCTGATTTTCTATATTTTTGTCGCTCTCAAAATGGTAGCCATAGCTCAGTTGGTTAGAGCATTAGATTGTGGTTCTAAGGGTCGTGGGTTCGAACCCCATTGGTTACCCCAAAAAGACTTCGTTTCGCCTTAGGCAGAACGAAGTCTTTTTCGTTTTTAGAATGCACTTCAGCTTTGTTCTGGAAAATGATGGGATTTCTCCCACCGCCATTCATCAAAAACCCTTGTTAAAAGGAGATAAAGGCAAGAAAAACAGCGTTTTTGCGTTATTTTTGGATTATGTCCGATGCACTTAAATACCTTTTGAATATGAAAAGACTTCCAATTGTGATTATGATGCTGGTAGCAGGTTCCTTTCTGGCCTTCAAAACGATGGGAACAGGCACCAAAAATAATTCCGCACCCCCGTCAAAGTACGAACAGATTCTAAAGCTGGTCGGAGAAATGCTTAGCCAGGCTCATTACAGCCCCCAAAGTATCAATGATGCTTTTTCTAAAAAGATTTTTGAAAAATTTACAGGTGATCTTGATCCTGAAAAGAACATGTACCTGCAAAGTGATCTTGAGGCACTTAAAAAATATGAGACAAGAATTGATGATGAAATAAAAGGAGCTCCGGTGGAATTTTTCCTCACCGCTGGAAAAATATTCAATACAAGAATGGAAGAAGCTGCAAAAATGTACAATGAAAATCTTTCAAGACCTTTTGAGTTTACGATAGATGAGGAGGTCATGCTGGATGGAGATAAACTGAATTATCCGGCCACGGAAGCAGAGAGAAAAGACCGCTGGAGAAAGAAGATGAAATTTATGACACTGGAACGTTATGTTGATCTATTAGATACCCGTGAAAAAAATAAAGGAAAAGAAGGCTTTGTGGTAAAAACAGATGAAGAACTGGAGAAAGATGCCCGTGAAAAAGTGAAGCGTATAATGGACAGAACTTTTGAACGTTTCCGTTTTAAGTTTACGGATGATGATAAGTTCAATGTATTTGTGAATGCAATCACTACTACCATGGATCCCCATTCTGAATTCTTTCCCCCTGTTGATAAAAGATATTTTGATGAAGAAATGAGTGGTCGCTTTTATGGCATTGGTGCATCCCTGCAGTATGATGATGGCAATATTAAGGTTAGCAGTGTGCTCACAGGCAGCCCTGCATCCAAATCGGGAGAAATACAACCAGGTGACCTGATATTGAAAGTGGGACAGGGAAAAGAAGAGCCTGTTGATCTTACCGGCTATGTGGTAACAGATGCCGTAAAAGTAATCCGTGGTAAAAAAGGTACGGAAGTAAGGTTAACCATTAAAAAAAGCGATGGCTCTGTAAAAGTGGTGATACTTATCCGGGATGAAATTGTACAGGACGAAACCTTTGCCCGCAGTGCCATCGTAAAAAATGGGGCTTCTAAAATAGGATACATTTTTCTGCCGGAGTTTTATGCAGATTTTGACCGGCCCGATGGTAACCGCAGTTATGTGGATGTGACCAATGAAGTAAAAAAATTAAAAGAAGAAAAGGTAGATGGCATTGTGATTGACCTTCGCAATAATGGTGGCGGTTCTTTATATGATGTGGTACAGATGGCCGGACTTTTTATTGACGAAGGCCCGATAGTGCAGGTGAAAGACAGGGAAAATAAACCTACCGTATTAAAAGATAAAGACAAGAATGTATTATATACTGGTCCATTGGCGGTGATGGTGAATGAATTCAGCGCCTCGGCATCAGAGATTTTTGCAGCCGCCATCCAGGATTACAACCGTGGAATTATTATTGGCAGCACTTCTACCTATGGTAAAGGAACGGTGCAGCGCAACATTGGTCTCGATGAAAACGGTTTCTCTATGTCAAACTCCGAGTTGGGAACTGTAAAACTAACGTTGCAAAAATTCTATCGCATCAACGGCGGATCTACACAATTAAAAGGAGTTTATTCTGATATTGTGTTACCTGATAATCTTGAGTACCTGAAAGTGAGAGAAAAAGATGACCCTGATGCATTGCCCTGGGATGAGATTAATAAAGCTCCGTATGCTAACTGGAGTCCGGGTTATGATCTGAAAACGATTCAACAGCTCAGCAATCAGCGGTTAGATAATGATAATACTTTTAAATTAATAGCAGAAAGTACAGAGTGGTTATCCAAACAGAATGACAAACAATATTCGCTGAACCTGGATAAATACAGGCAGGAGCAAAAGATGATTCGTACCACCATCAAACAAATGGAACTATTGCTGAAACTGAACAGCACTAATCAGATAGATGTTACTGCTTTGCCTGCAGAAACCAACCGCTGGGCAAATGATAAAAACAAACAGGAGAGATTTGCACTATGGTTGAAAGGATTAAGAGAAGATATTTATCTTGACCAGGCGATAAAGGTGATGAATGATATGATCGGGCAGCAGAACCTGGTGAAAGCTAAAACAACTGAAGAGCCGGTTAAGAAAGCTTTTTAAAAACCCTCTTCGGTTATTAAAGAAATATACTAACTAAATTCGCCCCTTCTTACAGGAGGGGCGAATTTTTTATAATACCGAGGTTTTTAAACTCATACTGTAAAAATCACTTCTCCTTTTAGGGGACAAAATGAAGACTCTTCTTGCTTTAAGTTTCAGGGGCTGGGAATATATCTCTCCTTAATCACATTTAGATGGTGATTGATATGGCCTGCTATAATAAAACCGATGGCTAACACATACACCGGTTTGCCGCTGGCCGTGCCGGTTGTTTCTAATTGTTCCATATCAAAAGAACGGAAAAGTATTTGTGTTGATTTCCGGACGACATTAAATTCTTCTACCATTTCATTCCAGCCCCGGCTGCCTGCTTTTGAATTATCTGCATAATTGTTTTCATCAAAACCGGGCAGGGGAGTAGCATCTTTCCGTGCAAAGCAAAGAGCCCGGTAAGCAAATATTCTTTCTGCATCTATAATGTGCTGCAGCATTTCTTTAATCGTCCATTTACCTTCGGCATACCGGTAATTTCTTTTGTCAACAGGAATGGTTTGCAGAAACTGCGCAAAAGAGGAAGCCTGTGTTTCCAAAGCTTCTGCCAGGTCATTTTCAATTACCTCGTTGATGTAGCGATGATACCATTCTGGTACCCGTGACAGATCAGGACGGGCCATACATTCAGTTTAATCGTTATTGTTTCGGCTTACTGTCAAGCGGTGCACCGACAGAAATATCACAACGATGACCGGGCTTACCATGTTCAGGATTAAGACCAGCAGCAACGTTGGTGCCTGCTGCTGGTGCCGTTGTATTTATTACCGGTGTACTTACAGTGGCGGCTGGTTGGGTGCTAACGGTGGCGGCTGGTTTGCTGTCAAGCGGTTCACCTACGCCAATATCACAACGGTGACCGGGTTTGCCATGTTCAGGGTTAAGACCGGTGGCCGTAGCCGTTGTTGTTTTAGCAGGTGTTGTATTAATAACGGGTGTCTTTACATTAGTGATGCTGGGTTGAGTGCTGTTGATCACTGGTTGCGGCGCAACGGCGGTTGTGGCTGCGGGTTTGCTGTTCAGAGGGGCACCTACAGCAATATCGCAGCGATGGCCGGGTTTTCCATGTTCAGGGTTCAGCCCGGCAGTACTGACAGTTACTGGTTGTTGCGAACCGACGGTTACTGTTTTGGTGGGTGATGTTACAGCAGGCATTGTTGGGTTGGTGGTAACCGGGGTAGTAGTAACAGCACTATTTGTATCGCTAGTTGCCGGAATACTTGCTTGCACAGCAGTAGCCGTGTCTTGTGTTTTGGCGGCTGTTTTTTCTGATGATGCGTTGCCGCAGCCTGTTACTGCTGAAAGGAAGAACAGGGATGCTATAAAACTGATGTATTTCATGTGGGGTGAT
Organism: Chitinophagaceae bacterium; assembly: GCA_031422725.1. Taxonomy (GTDB): domain Bacteria; phylum Bacteroidota; class Bacteroidia; order Chitinophagales; family Chitinophagaceae; genus JJ008. Next base: position 13,211 of record JANPMI010000035.1, read on the forward strand.
TTAGTTGTTTTGTCAAAAAAGAACTGCAAAATACTTAAGTTTTTTGAAAAAAAGATAATGAAATGACCGGCGGCAGTACTATCAGTTTTCAAAGGATAAACTGCACACCCAGCGAAAGTTGTGTAATATTTCGGTCGCCCTGCCGGATGAAATATTATTGGTGTAAGCATAAAAGAGTAAACCCCGGTTCCCCTTCCTTTCTTTATAGCTATTGGTTTTCTTATAGCATAGCGGAGCAA
>JANPMI010000036.1:0-3609 GCA_031422725.1 Chitinophagaceae bacterium
CCAGTAACCCGGCATCACCACCAGTTTATCTGTGCTTACTTCATTGCTGATTAAAGAAAAAGGAACAGGTATATTAAGCTCAGATGGAAAATCTCCTTTGGCAATTAAGGTAAAGGAGGCAAATTTTGAATTGTGTTTCAGGCTGACGCAGAGCCCCGGCCAGAAACCACGGCCGGCAATAATTTCACCATCGGCTGCTCTTGAATTATGATTGGACCCAATCGTAGCACCGGCAGCCATATTGCTTTGGCCTAATACGGTGGCTGCACATAAGAATGAATTATTATGGTGCTGTTCATGTGCCGGAAAAATAAGTGAATTCAATACTTCACAACAGGAGATCGTTGAATTGTCGCCGAGATAAGAATTGATCAATCTTGCTCCGTATTTTAATTGAGAATTAGAGCCCATCATAAATCGAACAGCTTTCACCCCATAAAATATCCGGCAGTTAAAACCAATAATGCCATTCACTAATTCACAGCCTTCACCAATCTGCGATTTTGCATCCGGCCCGGAATTGATAGTAAGATTTTTCAGTTTATTCGCTCCTTTTATATACGCATCACTGCCAACCCATACATCTTTTATAATGCCACAATTCTTAATAACAGTTCTGTCGCCAATTTTTCCGTAATACCCTCTTTGCGTATCAAATCTTTTATCAGTGAATTCTTTAAATTTAAGCAGCAACTTTTCATCATCCCTGTATTTTGACCAGAGCCATGCATCACCGGCCAGCATACCATTGAAGGGGAGTATGCTGCGCCCTGCATTTTCATTGCATATTTCCATCCAGATGCGGACAGATTCTTCTTCACCCATTTTCAATACCCCGTTGCCAAATTTTGAATGATCGGTAGTAGCCAGTTCATTAATATTCACCAGGATCACATCATTACCGGTAATGTAATGACTCATGAAATTGACATTATCAATTACCACATTGTCGCCAATATCACAACTGATAATAGTGCTGTTGTACAAGCCTACCGGCATTCTGAGGTTGTTGAATTCCACATAGTATGGCTCCAGTTTGCCAATACGGATCAAACCAAAAAAAGCACAGTTCTTTACAAGCTGAGGATTAAATGCATCAGATACCCGCACTTTATTCCAGTCGTCAGAACTGTTGGCATTGCGTTCGAGTATTTTTATTTCTGCAGCGGTAAGTTTTTTGTACTTAATGCCGCTGCGATTCTGGATATTACGCAGATGGTATTCATTCCTGCCTTTTGGAATAAATTCTTTTGGAATAAAATTATATCCTAAAGCAGCAATTGGTTTTTTGGTGATGTTGTTCATGTGGCTCGTTACTGGTTGTTTGTTGCTGGTTATAGTCGTAGAAAACCTGAGTTTAAAATGTTTTATTGAAGATTATAACTATTTAAAACCAACGACCAGTAACCAGCACCAGGTAATTTATTCCACCGTCACACTCTTCGCCAGGTTTCTCGGTTTATCAACATCACATCCTTTGGCTACACCTATATAGTAGGCCAGCAATTGTAATGGAATCACACTCAGCATTGGTGCGACGATCTCATCACATTCCGGAATTATCATCACATCCTCAGAAAGTTCCCTGGAAACTTCATCGCCTTCCGTAATTACTGAAATTACTTTTCCTTTCCGGGCTTTTATTTCCTGCATATTGCTCACCACTTTTTCATGGTAAGCATCCCTGGTAGCTACAAATACAACGGGTAAATCTTCATCTACTAATGCAATAGGGCCATGTTTCATTTCTGCTGCAGGGTAACCTTCCGCATGGATATAAGAAATCTCTTTAAGTTTTAATGCTCCTTCCAACGCTACCGGAAAATTGTAACCACGGCCGAGATAAAGAAAATCTCTTGCATCTTTATATTTTTCTGCAAGGGCCTTTATATTCTCAGAGTGTTGTAATGTCCAGGCTGCTTTTTCTGGTATTTCCTGTAGTTCATTCAGCAAATTCCTGTACCTGTCTTCTGAAATTGTTCCTTTTATATAACCAATCTTCAGGGCAATCATGGTCAGCACCGCTAATTGTGCGGTAAATGCTTTGGTGCTTGCCACACCAATTTCAGGTCCGGCATGAGTGTAAGCCCCGCCGTGACTGGTTCTGGCAATAGATGATCCGACAACATTTACAACGCCGAGTATGATGGCACCTTTTTCTTTTGCTTTTTCAATGGCCACTAATGTGTCAGCAGTTTCGCCACTCTGCGAAATGGCAATGATGATATCCCCTTTATTAATAATGGGGTTTCTGTAGCGGAACTCAGATGCATATTCCACTTCCACATTAATACGGCAGAGTTCTTCAAAAATATATTCTGCTATCAGCCCGGCATGCCAGCTGGTGCCACAGGCAATCATAATAATGCGGTTGGCATTTACAATCTGCTCAGCATATTGCTGAATGCCACTCATGGTGATAGTACCTTCTGCTGCATCTAATCTTCCCCGAAGGCAATCGTAAATAGTTTGTGGTTGTTCAAAAATTTCTTTCAGCATAAAATGTTCGTAACCACCTTTCTCAATGGCGGCCAGTTCAAGGTCTAATTTCTGCACATAAGGAGTAATTTTTTCATTGCCCAGGTTTTTCAGAATCAGTTCATCGGGTTTTACAATGGCCAGTTCATAATCGTTCACATACACAACTTCTTTGGTGTACTCAAGCATCGGCGATGCATCGGAGCCGAGAAAATGTTCGCCTTTGCCAATGCCAATCACTAACGGGCTTCCTTTTCTTGCGGCAATGATGGTATCGGGCTGGTCTTCATCCAGCAACAGAATAACATAGGCACCCGTTACTCTTTTTAAGGCAATGCGTACTGCTTCTTCCAGGTCACACTGGTTATTTTTTTTAATTTCTTCAATAAAGTTCAGCAGCACTTCCGTATCTGTATCGCTGGTGAAAATGTAGCCTTTGCTGGTAAGCTCTTTTTTTAACTGCGAATAATTTTCAATGATGCCGTTATGAATCATCGCCAGTTTGCCACCCGATGATTGATGGGGATGTGCATTGCGGTCACTGGGTTCACCATGAGTGGCCCAGCGGGTATGGCCGATGCCTGCATTGGCATGAAGGTCTTTGCCAACAATACTATCTTCCAGTTCGGCCACCTTTCCTTTTTTCTTATACACTTTAAGACCGCTGCCATTTTGCAGGGCAACACCGGTACTGTCATAACCCCGGTATTCAAGCCTTTTTAATCCTTTTATTATTACAGGATATGCTTCTCTTGACCCGGTATATCCAACAATTCCACACATATTTATTACATTTTAATTGAGCCTTTATCATTAGATGACAAAGTGGGGCAAAGGTATTGATTTCAAAATCATACAAACCTTTGAGGAGTTACAAATTGCAGAGCCTGAAAAACAAAAAGCAGGCCCAAAATTGACGGAACGGCTACTAAAGTTTAAAGCAAGACTCCCTTTAATAATAAAAAAGCAGTGCCAAAATAAATCAGCAGACCTGTTACATCCACTAATGTAGCAATAAAAGGTGTGGAAGAAGTTGCCGGGTCAGCTCCCCATTTTTTTAATAACAAAGGAAGCATGGAGCCCATGATGGTTCCCCATAAAACAACACCGATTATAGCTGTACCAATAGCA
>JANPMI010000037.1:0-4049 GCA_031422725.1 Chitinophagaceae bacterium
TTTTCCCGGAAGCAGGTTCATTACACAAACTAAAAGAGTATTGCGAAAAAGGGGGAGCTGCATTTTGCCTTCCAACTGTTGCCACTAATACCACGGAAGTTTTTTATAAATGTATAGATGCAGTGAAAGATTACTGGAGCATAGGAGGTGAAAGTGTTTTAGGCTTACATCTTGAAGGCCCCTGGATAAACCCGGTAAAGCGGGGAGCACATATAGAATCATTAATTCATCCACCAACAATAAAAGAGGCAGAAGAGTTATTAAATTATGGAAAAGGAGTTATCCGAATGATAACCCTGGCTCCTGAAGTTTGCAGTAAGGAACTAATTGATTTAATGCTGACTCACAACATTGTTACTTCAGCCGGACATAGTAATGCCACGTATGATGAAGCCAAAACAGGTTTTGCCAATGGCATTGCCACCGTTACTCATTTATATAATGCTATGAGTCCGTTGCAGCACCGGCAGCCGGGATTGGTTGGCGCAGCAATGGATGATGCTGTAGTAATGGCCAGCATCATTCCTGATGGTCATCATGTTGATTATGCAGCCATACGCATTGCAAAACTGGCGATGAAGCAAAGGTTATTTGTCATTACTGATGCAGTGACCCATACAACAGAAGGATATTACCAGCACCAACTGAATGACGACAAATATGAAGCCGCCGGCATATTAAGCGGTTCTGCATTAACTATGAATAAAGCAGTAAAAAATCTTGTTGATTTCGCCGGCATTGAATTGGGTGAAGCTTTACGGATGTGCAGTCTCTACCCGGCACAAGTAATGAAGCTGGAAAATGAGCTGGGAAGAATTGCAGAAGGTTATCAGTCGCAGATGGTTGTGTTGAATAAAAACCTGGAAGTAGTTTCAGTTCTACATTAACTATGAAAATTCCGTATGCTTCGGAGGTATTTCTTTAGCTTTAGACACTCACCAAAAACCCGGAACATGATTCGCCAATTTATTCTTTCCCTCGTTTTTGTTTTTACGGTAGTTGTATCAGCATTTTCGCAGGCCGGATATTTTTATCCCAATGCCGGCACGATGAATTCTGCCATTCCCACGCCGGAAAAATTCCTGGGTTATGCCATTGGCACACATCATACCCGGCATGATAAGCTGGTAGAATATTTTAAAGAATTAGACAGGCTCTCTGACCGGGTAACTGTGCAGGCAATCGGTGAAACCTATGAACATCGTCAGCAGATCACCGTCGTATTTACATCTTCCTCCAATCATCAGCGGCTGGAAGAAATAAGAAAAGCACATCTTGGCGGACAACTTACCGGGAATACAACAAATACTCCTCTTGTTATTCACATGGGCTATAATGTACATGGTAATGAACCATCCAGCAGCGAAGCAGCCATGCTGACAGCCTACTATCTTACGGCTTCAGAAACTGATGAAACAATAAAGTGGATGAATGACATGGTAATACTGATGGATCCTGTTATTAATCCTGATGGAAGGGACCGCCATACTCATTGGGCTAATATGCACAAAGCTTCCCCGGTAGTGGCAGACCCCTTAGACAGGGAACATACAGAAGTATGGCCGGGTGGCCGTTTCAATCATTACTGGTTTGATCTCAACCGTGACTGGTTCTTAGGAACATTTCCCGAAACAAGAAACAGGATTAAATTCTTTCATCACTGGCGGCCCTATGTGCAAACCGACCATCATGAAATGGGAAGCAACGCTACCTTTTATTTTGATCCCGGAGAAGATGCCAGTAACAATCCCGTTGTACCCGACTATCTGTACAAAACAATATACCCGAAGTATGCAGAATATTTTTCGAAAGCAGCAGATAAGCTTGGCTCCATGTATTTTACCAAGGAAGCTTATGATAAACTCTATCCCGGCTATGGCAGCAGCTATGTAAATTTTTATGGAGGGGCAGGATTTTTATTTGAACAGGCAAGCAGCCGTGGCCATGTACAGGAAACAAATACTATCCCTTTAACTTTTGCTTTTACCATCCGCAACCAGTTCACCGCAGCATTAACTACAGTAAGAGCATCACTGGCTGAAAAAACTTCTTTACTAAAAATGCGAAAAGAATTTTACCGGGTGGCAAAAGAGCAACAGGCAAAATCATCCATCAAAGGATATTTATGGGGGGATACAAATGATGAAACCAGGACAAGGGTATTTATTGAGATGTTACTGCTGCATGAAATTGAAGTGTATGAAGCGGGGAACAATTCAACGGATGGTAAAAGATATTATGTTCCTACCGATCAGGATAACTACATCATGGTACGTTCTGTTTTTGAAAAACAGATTACTTATGTTGATAGTTCTTTTTATGATGCATCTGCCTGGAGCCTGATACATGCCTACAATTTACCTTACACTGAAATAAAAGCTGCCTATACTTCCGGTAAACGCATTACTGCATTACCTGCTCAGCAAATAAATATGGTGGAGAAAAGCAACTATGCTTATATAATGAACAATACCGATTACAATATTCACCAGGCAATTTATCACTTGCAGAATGCCGGCGTTATTGTACAATCTGCATTTCGTCCTTTTATGGCGTTGGTAAATGGAAAAAATAAAAACTTTGGTTACGGGAGTATTATAATATCTGTGCAGCAACAACTCATTAGTCCTGATTCTTTATACAGGGCTGTAAGTGCAGCAGGTAAACAGGCAAGTATAACTGTATATAGTTTTAATACCGGATATAGTGCAGCAGGTATTGATCTTGGCAGTGGTTATACACGGACACTTAAAAAACCTGAAGTGGTACTGATAACCGGCACAGGTGTGGCTGCTCCCGAAGCAGGAGAAATATGGCATTTGCTTGATCAGCGGTTGCAAATGCCCATTACTAAATTAGATGTACTCAATCTTGGCCGGGCTAATTTAAGCCGGTATAACACGATGATTATAGTTTCAGGAAATTATTTGTTGATTGATAAAGTGGCAACAGATAAAATAAAAGCATGGGTGCAAAATGGCAATACCCTTATTACTATTAAAACAGGAACAGAGTGGGCCATTAAAAATGGCTTTACCAAAGAGAAACTTTTGCCGGTTGATAGTGCCAAAGGTATTCCGGCAAGACAGGATTTTGATATGGCGGTGCATATAGAAGGGGCCAAAACTATGGGAGGTTCTATCTTCCGGGTAGATCTCGACACTACACATCCTGTAGGGTTTGGATTTACTAACCGGAAAGTTTCTGTGTACAGAAATGGGTTGACTTTTTTACAACCCAGCACTAATTCATACAGCACCGTAACCCAATACACGGCTGATCCTTTGATAGGTGGTTATGTTCATCCTACAACATTGAAAAAAATTAAAAACTCCGCTTCTATTTTAGTTGGAGCAGAAGGAAGCGGAAGAGTCATTTTATTCAGCGACAATCCTAATTTCCGTGGTACCTGGTATGGAACGAATAAACTTTTTCTGAATGCCATTTTTTATGGAGGGAATATTAATGTACCACAGGTGACGGGGGCGGAAAATGAAAACGGGAACAGTAATTAATTATAAACTGAAGGTAAACGATTGCTTTAATAACAAATGATAATAATGCAGGTGAAAATGTTGGATAAAGCATTGGTGACACTTATTATTTTTTTGACAGGTTTTTTTGTTGCTGCCCAACCTGGAGAAAAAAGGATTCAATATCCCTGGGGTTTAAAAAATTCATACTTCGGCCTCAGCATGGGTTATATCAATTATCCTTTTTCTACTGCACAGTTAGAGCCGGGGTTTACGGTGGAGTCAATCACTGTTCCTCATCTTGCACCCCGTATCATATTATATGGATACCAGTTCAATAAATATTTAGCAGCGCAGATAAGTTATATGCGGCCGGTTAACTGGGTCGCCTATAATAATATCAATGGCGATAAAACAACGCATACCGTTTGGATGAATGTGGGTGGGCTTACACTGGCTTCCCAGTTACCTATTCATAAAAAAATTTCCCTGTTTGCGGAAGCCGGGCTTGGCCTTGTTACAAGAAAAGGATTCGAAATAAATAATGTACCCGCTGTAAAAAATGCAACCTTTGGT
>JANPMI010000038.1:0-3931 GCA_031422725.1 Chitinophagaceae bacterium
GCCTTCTCACAAATATCATTAATGGCTTTCAGGTTATGACTAACAAAAAGGATGGTACGTCCATGTTGCCTGCTGACTTCCTCCATTTTCGACATACATTTTTTCTGAAACTCCATATCGCCCACTGCCAGCACTTCATCAATCAATAATATTTCCGGTTCCAGGTGGGCCGCTACAGAAAAGGCAAGTCGCAGTTGCATCCCGCTGCTGTAATGTTTGAGAGGGCTGTCAATAAATTTTTCGACACCGCTGAAATCAATGATGGCATCCAATTGTTTGGCGATCTCCGTTCGTTTTAATCCAAGGATAGAGCCGTTGAGATAAATATTTTCCCGGCCTGTCAATTCAGGATGAAAGCCGGTGCCAACTTCCAGCAGGCTGCCTACCCGGCCACGGATAACTGCATTTCCTGTTGTTGGAGGGGTAATGCGGCTGATAATCTTTAATAATGTACTTTTTCCTGCACCATTTCTGCCGATGATGCCTACTCTTTCACCCGGCTCAATATCAAGATTAATGTCTTGCAAAGCCCAAAAATTATTGTCCTGTTTCTTTTTTCGGGAAAAAATATTTTTTACAGATTCACTTATCACATCCCGCAAGGCAATATAAGGCTGTGCAGTGGTCAGCTTGTATTGTTTGCCCAGGTTTCGTATTTCAATAGCAGGTTTCATCAGGCAAGATCAGCAAAGTAAGCTTCTGTTTTACGAAAATAAAATAAACCAATAATCAATAACAGCAAGGCACTGGAAGTTCCGATTGCAATTATTGTTAAATCAGGCGGGATATTACTTAAGGGTGTTCTGAACAGTTCAATGGCTGCATTCATAGGATTTATTGCAAGGAGGTATTTGAATAAAGATTGCTGAACAGATTGCAGCGGATAGATGATTTGCGATGCAAAGAACAGAACCTGTAGCAAAAAGGGTAAAGCATACCTGAAGTCACGGAACTTTACATTCAGGGCAGCCAGGAAAAATCCAAGTCCGGCAGCGGCAAGCAAACTGAGCAGCATCCCGGCAGGAAAATAAATGATGGCTATCCACTGAAGTGGTTGTTTAAAAAATAGACAAAGGGCAATAAAAAGAATGAAGGCTATCAAAAAATCAAATAAAGCTACCAGCATAGCCGAGCAGGGAATGATAAGCCTCGGGAAATATATTTTCTTAATGATATGGGCATTTTGAATCATGCTTTCCCCGGCATGGGAAACAGAACTATAGAAAAGGTTCCAGCAAATTAAGCCGGACAAAACAAAAATTGGGTAGGTAACAGGACCGGTATCAATTTTCCAGGTTTTGGAAAAAAGGAAAGTAAAGATCAGCATCATGCCAACAGGCTGAAGCAATGCCCATAAGATACCGAGGTATGTTTGTTTATACCTGACCTTTATATCCCTCCAGGTAAAAAAATAAAACAGTTCCCGGTATTGCCATAATTCCCTCAAGCCAAGTGATATACCGGAAGGAGGTTTTATGTTCGTAATGAGTTTCTCCATTGGTTGTAAAGATACCTATTGGAGGTTGAAACTGAAAGCCTGGGAAGGATAGATTAATTATCGTAGTTGACAGGAACTTTATTCCCTTCTTTTGATTTATTCTTGTCCGTTTTTTCCTGTAGTTTCTTTTCGTCCCTGTTTCCTTTAGGGTCAAGTAATGGATCGCCTACGGGTGCCTGCCCATCCTGCAATTTAAAAGTGAAGACTTTATCTATGTGCACCCATTTGCCATTCTCCCATTTAAAACCTTCCTGGTCGCCATCAGGTATAAAAGTCCACGGAAGATCCGGGTTGGCATTATTATTATCTGAAACTAAATGATCAACGAGGATCATTTGCAAATCATCAATATAATTGACCAGCACCCGGGCACCTTTTTTAAATTCAATATTAAAACGGTATTTGGCAGGTTGGGGAATGCTGTCCTTTGCATAACTGAAAAATGGGCCTCCAAAAACAGGTTCATTGTTTTCATTAAATGTCAGCACTTCTATCCATTTCATACTGCTCATAGCATTGTTGTTATCAAAGCCAAAGAGAGTGTAATAGTTTTTGCCTTTGTACTGCGTTTTCACCATATTATAATAAATGGCGCCAATCCAGTTACTCCGGTTTCGTACAGAATCTTGTGGGTTGCCGGTAAATTCGGAAACATCTCTTAGCGGCAGCAATTTTAAAGAGCCGTCCGTGGTGCGGAATTGTATGGCGCCTTTCTGTCTTGCATAATAATCATCAAATGAAATGTTCCAGGTAATAATCCGAAAGCTTGTGTCAGGTGCATATAGTTTTGAAACACCCAGGACAGAATCGAAGGGGAAATAAAAAGAATTTTTAATCTGCAGGGCCCTGACAAGTGTCTTGGTGAAAGCACTGTCCGCAATCATCCTGTCTTCGGGCAGGCTATCTGTATTAAGATACAGGGAGTATTCACTCAAAGTATCTTGTTTGGCTCTTAGTTTTTTTAGATCAGCAGACGTTATTTTTTGTGCAAATGTTATTTGCGAAAAAGCAAGCAGAATAAAGAGAAAAAAGAAGCTAACCTTGATTTGTTTCACCAGGATTGTTTTTGAATTTATCAGGTAAAGTTACAGCTTAATACAGATGGAGAGAACGCCTAAAGGGTTGTAAAATTTTGTGCAGGGTTATAAAACTTTGACAAAATCAGGTAAAGACTCATACCGAAGATCAATATCAGGGTGCAGAAAAAGGACTTCCGGGTTAGTAGTTGCTATAAATACCGTGTACATCCCGGCATTTTTTCCAAAAAGCATATCGCTGGGTTTATTACCAACCATGATGGACCGGGAAAGGTCAATAGAGGGAAAATCAGTTTTGGCCCGGAACGCCATGCCGGGATTTGGTTTTCTCATCGGGTCGTCATTATTAATGGCGGTGGCAAAATAAATGCCATCAACTTTGCCGCCAATTGCATTAATTCCGGCCGTCATTTTTTGATGAATGGCTGTTAAATCACCCTCTGACATCAGTTTCCGGCCAACACCCCGTTGATTGGTAACAACAATGATGCGGCTGAATTTTTCAGTTAATTTTTTAAAAAGTTCCGGGGCTCCTTTCATAAATACAAATTCATCTGCATTGAAGATATAGCTGCCTACTTTATCTTCATTGATCACACCATCACGGTCTAAAAAAAGTGTCCAGCTCTTATCAATTGCTTTCAGGTCAAGACTGGGTTTAGCTAATTCTGTTTCGGCCCGGTTGTAATCTTCAGGAATACCAATATCAATAAAGTATTCATCCTGTACCAGGCCATAGATGCGGCGATCCTTACCCTTCGATTGGCTCAGGGCTTGCTCGAGATAATCTTTTTCAAAGGAAAATTTTGACGGAAACTTTCCCTCAAGAAATTTACTGGGATTAAGCAGGTATAATCCACCATTGATATTACCCTGCCGGTAAAACTGTTTTTCTCTAAAGCTTTTTACCAATTGATCTGCTGCTATTTCAACCACACCATACCTGTCAAAATTTTGCATTGGTTTCAGAAGCAGGGTGCATTCTGCGTTCTTTTTATTGTGAAATAAAGCTACTTCCTGAAGGTTGACTTTAAACAGCGTATCACCATTTGCTACGGCAATAATTTTTTCGGTGGCTTTGGCGCAGGCAAGTTGTATGGCCCAGCCGGTATATAATGTTTCTTCTTCATTTGAACATTGAAAATTGAGTGTAGAGAATTGGTCATTCAGATACTCCTCAATTATTTCATGCTTATAACCAAGTGAAAAGATAAATTTTTCAATTCCCTGGCTTCGTAAATAATTAATGACATAAAAGAGAAAAGGTCTTCCGGCAACCGGGGCCATACATTTCGGCACATCCGGAACAGCTTCTTTGAGCCTTGTACCCAAGCCTCCCGCCAGTATTATAGCTTCTTCAATACCCCCAAACCCCCGCCAGCTGGCGGGGGCTTTC
>JANPMI010000039.1:0-9026 GCA_031422725.1 Chitinophagaceae bacterium
ACTCGCCTTGTTATCATATTCATCCCACTTGCTGGCAAGGATGCCGCTTAGTTTATTACCGATAGAGGTAGACAAAAACCATCCTCCCATCATTAATGAAGTAATACGAACAGGACTGAGTTTTGAAACTAACGACAATCCCATGGGGCTTAAAAATAATTCACAAATGGTAACCATACCATAGCTACCAATCAGCCACCACACACTTACTTTTTCTGCTCCGTTATTTCCCACCTTCACAGCTGCAATCATTATTAAAACAGATAAGGCAGATATTAATAAACCAAATGCAATTTTAGTTGGAGTACTGGGTTCTTTTCCTTTTCGGCGCAGCCAGGTAAAGAAAGCAACAACTAATGGGGTTAACACAATCACCCAAAATGGATTGATAGATTGACTAAGACTTGGCAGCCATGCTTTCACCACTTCTCCTTCCTTCGGCAATTTTTCTGTAGGTACATTTTTAAAATAGGAAGGGTAGCCGGGTTCCTTTACTTCTTTGCCATCCACTTTTATTTTGCGGAATTGATTATCCAATTTTACAACGCTGTCTAATTTATAAGTGGTGTTTGCTGGCTTATCAGTTTGTTTAAAGGTGGATAAAAAACTACCCATTGTGCCGGTAACGGATCTGTCTGTGTAACGGCTGGCCCAGGTGTTTAGTGCAGATCCGTTTTGTTTGAAGATGGCCCAGAATAAAATCACCACGGCAAAAATGGATAGCATGGCACCAATAGCCGGACGTTCATCTTTGCTGCTTCGTAGTAACAGCATGGTATAAAAAACCAATACAGGAATACAGGCAAATATGAAAGCATCGGTAGAGTTAGAATCAAAAACGTATCCTTCAGTTCCTTTTATAAACCATCCGATTACTCCAAAAATTATGGAAGGAAATATTACCATTGCCAGTATTTTCCATAAAGGCATATCTCCCGGCTTCAATGGTTTTCTTACATCGTATGCCGCATAATGTTTGGTGCCGGTGATAAAAGTGATGACTCCGATAAACATTCCTACACCGGCAGCTGCAAAAGCAGCACCCCAGCCGATAGTCGTATATAATGCGGCACCAAAAAAATTACAAATGAAGGCGCCTATATTAATGCCCATATAAAAAATATTATAGCCCTCATCTTTCTGGTGCATGTGCTGCGGAGTAGAGTAAACATTTCCCAGCAGGGTAGAAATATTCGGTTTAAAAAAACCATTTCCCACTATTACAAATGCCATAGAGACATATAGCATCGTTTCATTATGGATGCCCATCGTACAGTATCCAACACCCATTAATAAGCCGCCAAGGATAATGGAACGGCGGTAACCTAAGTATCTGTCAGCAATTAAGCCACCAAGAAAAGGAGTGAAGAAAACCAACGCAATGAATGTACCATACAGACTGGCTGAATCTTTTTCATCCATGTTAAATCCATCTACCGAATCTTTCAGGTACAGGGTGAAGATACCAATCATAAGATAATAGCCAAACCTCTCCCACATTTCAGAAAAAAACAAAAAGGGCAATGCTTTTGGATGTTTCTTCCACATAGCTGAATCGTTTAAGCAGTTAAGATAGGAAAAATGGAGTTAGAGAAATAAAAAAGGTGGCTTGTAAGAGCCACCTTTGCAAAAACAATTATAATATTTTATACTGAACCAGTCTTATCCTTTACCACTTTGTTCAGTGATTTAATACGGCTGAATATTAATAATCCCCCAAGGATGGCAGCAACAGTGATGATACCAAAGAAGATTTTTTTATCAGGAATTTTATCCCAGAAGCTGGCCATCACACCGGCTACCTTACCACCTAAAGATGTGGAGAGAAACCATCCGCCCATCATCAACGCTGTTAAACGGGGCGGAGATAGTTTTGAAACTAATGACAAACCTATCGGGCTTAAACAAATTTCACTGATAGTAAAAATAAAATAAGTAAGCACTAACCAGATACCACCTGTTTTATGCAGGTATATGCTTGGCACAGACATTACGGCAAATATCATAACCGCTGCACTCAATCCGGAAATAATTAATGCATATCCAAACTTGCTCATCGTTGATGGCTCCCTGTTTCTTATTCGCATATATGCAAACAGTCCGATGAGTATCGGGGTAAGCAAAACAATAAAGAAGGGATTGATAGACTGATAAAGTTCAGCATTCATCAGCTTGAGTTCCTGTCCGGATGCAGGCCATTTTTCTTTTGGCTGGTTATTCAGGTATGGGTCAGGGCCCATAACTTTTACGGGATTACCAGCAGAGTCGTTCACGGCTCTCAGGTATTCATCCACCTGTCCTGTTTCTCTCGGTTCAGAAGTTATTCTTTGCACCATATCAACACTGCTGGCAGGGCCTTCAAGAACAGAGGATATTTGACGGTCAGTATGTGTTTCGGCCCAGATAGTAAGACCGGTAGAATTCTGATTGTAAATAGTCCAGAAGATTATTGAAACAGTGAAGATGAATAACAGGGCACCGATTCCTTTTTTATCTTCAGCATTGCCTTTCCGCCACAGGTTGACGTAAAAAAATATTACCGGGATACAGGCAAAAATGAATGCATCGTTTGAATCCGAATTCATAATATTTCCAGGAATTATCCATCCAACGATTCCGAAGACAATCATGGGGAGAAATACAGAACCGAATATTTTTGAAATGGGCATATCTCCTGCCTGCATTGGTCTTTTTACATCTGCTTCTTTTACATGTTTAACTTGCACAGCAAGCCATATTAATCCAATGATGAGACCAACACCTGCTGCGGCAAAAGCATATCCCCATCCATAATTATTACGGAGATAGGCGGCAACGAAATTACAGACAAGGGCACCTATATTGATACCCATGTAGAAAATGTTGTAGGCGTTATCTTTCAATGGTTTTAATTCTTCCTTATTATACATATTACCCAGCAGCGTAGAAATGTTAGGTTTGAAAAAACCGTTACCGACTATAATAAGACCTAACGAAACATACATGGCCATATCTCCCGGGATTGCTAATCCGAGATAACCTGCCGCCATTAATGACCCACCAATAAAAATAGAATTGATATAACCCAAATACCTGTCAGCAAGAAGCCCACCAATAAATGGTGTTAAATATACCAATGCAATAAAAGTACCTACTACATCTGCACCCATACCTCTGGAAAATTCTTTTCCTCCTGTCGTGGTGTCGGTTAAATACAGAAATAAAATGCCCACCATTAAATAGTACCCAAACCGTTCCCACATTTCAGTAAAGAACAATACCATCAGTCCCTTAGGGTGCTTGCCGGTTTTTGCAACTTGGTTCATACAGATTTTTTTAAATGATAAATCAGAGTCTCTTCGTTAGAGCAACAAAATACAGAAATTTGGGCATCTGGAAATTTTTTCAATTTTCTTTACCGGATACACCCGATATTGCAAGTCGTTAACTGTCAACTATAGAAATAATCATGCGAATTCTTTTATTAGGCTCCGGCGGCAGGGAACATGCCCTGGCTTATAAACTATCTCAAAGTCCGTTTTGTGAAAGTCTATTTATTGCTCCGGGTAATGCCGGCACTGCTCAATGCGGCACTAATTTGAATGTAGCAGTCACTGATTTCGAATCTATCAAAAAGACCTGTTTGGATAACCAGATTGGACTTGTTATTGTTGGGCCTGAAGAGCCTTTGGTAATGGGAATTACTGATTTTCTCATCAGCAGCCCGGCTTTAAAGAATATTGATGTAATAGGGCCGGGAAAAAATGGTGCCCAACTGGAAGGAAGTAAAGCCTTTGCCAAAGCATTTATGGTGCGGCATAATATTCCTACGGCTGCTTACAAAGAGTTTACCCTCGAAAATTACCAGGACGGAGTTGCATACCTGCAGCAACACGAATTACCAATTGTGATGAAAGCAGATGGCCTGGCTGCTGGAAAGGGTGTTGTTATTTGTGAAAATCATTTGGAAGCCATTGCTGAATTTGATTTGATGATACAACGGGCAAAGTTTGGCGAAGCGAGTAAAAAAGTTGTGGTGGAAGAGTTTTTGAAAGGGATAGAAATTTCTGTTTTTGTGTTGATGGATGGAAAAAATTATGTAATTCTCCCCGAAGCAAAAGATTATAAAAGAATAGGAGAGAAGGATACCGGCCCCAACACAGGCGGTATGGGTGCTATAAGCCCCGTTCCATTTGCTAACAAGGCGTTGATGAAAAAAATAGAAGATAAAGTGATTAAACCAACAGTAAGTGGTTTGATAAAAGAGGGATTGGAGTACCGTGGTTTTATTTTCTTTGGTTTGATGATAGTTAATGACGAACCTTACATGATTGAGTATAACTGCCGCATGGGTGATCCGGAAACAGAAGTAGTGATGCCAAGATTAAAAAACGACCTGGTGGAATTATTGACAGCTGCATCTAACCAGCAATTGGATAATGTAAAGATTGAAACCGATCCAAGAACTGTTTGCACGGTAGTAGCAGTAAGTGGCGGCTATCCGGGTGATTATACAAAGGGATATGAGATAAAAGGATTGAATGATATTAATCCCGCCGACAGCATTTTATTTCACATGGGTACTGCAACAGAGAATGAAAAAGTGGTTACAAACGGCGGAAGGGTTTTTTGTGTAACTTCTTATGGCCAGTCTGTTTTTGATGCAGTGGAAATATCAAAAGAGGAAATACAGAAAGTTTTCTTCACCGGTATGGAATACAGGAGTGATATTGGATACGAGTTTGAATAAAATTAATAATTGCTAATTTGCATCCATTCTTTTTTATCAGCTAACCTAAGCTATGGAAGTACATTACCACGACTATTTACAGTTAGACAAAATTCTGAATGCACAATCTCCCGAAAGTGATAAGCATAATCTTCCGGCGCATGACGAAATGCTGTTTATCGTCATTCACCAGGCGTATGAACTTTGGTTCAAGCAGCTTCACCATGAAGTAAATTCTGTTGTTGGTATTATGAGCCAGCCGGCTCTGAATGATAATTCACCTGAATTGCAAACGGTGGTTCACCGGTTAAGCAGATGTGTTACTATATTAAGAGTGCTGGTTCACCAGATTGATATTATGGAAACCATGACACCGATGGATTTTCTTGATTTCAGGGATATGCTCCGTCCCGCATCCGGTTTTCAAAGCTGGCAGTTCAAAGAACTGGAAGCAAAACTCGGGTTGAAATTTGAACACCGTCACGGAAAAGAATATTACACGGCACAATTAAGGCCAGAGCAGGTTGACATAATTAAAAAAGCAGAAAGCAGCCAATCATTACTGCAGTTATTAAACAGCTGGTTAGAAAGAATGCCTTTTTTAAAAGAAGGGGCTGATGAATTATTCTGGGATAATTATAAAAAAACTTACCAGGGTAGCCTGGCCGAGGCAGAGAAAAATAATCTTTCTGGCTTTGAAGAAATTTTTGGTACGGGCAATATGATTTCAAACCCCGACACCCATACTTTATCACCTGCGGCCTGCAGGGCAGCATTGTTTATATTGTTATACCGGGGCTATCCCTTGTTGCAATTACCATTTCAGTTATTGAATGCATTATTAGAAATAGATGAACAACTCAGCAGCTGGCGTTACCGGCACATGAATATGGTGCACCGGATGATTGGAACAAGAATCGGCACAGGCGGCAGCACCGGAAAAGACTATCTGAAAGCAGCAGCCGATAAGCATTATATCTTCAAAGAGATTGCCCAACTCAACAGTTTTCTTATTGAAAGAAGAAAATTACCTGCACTGCCTGCCGAAATAGAAAAACAATTAGGATTTGGTTCTTCTTAAAGTTAAAAAAAACAACGGGATGGAAGATTCCCAATCCCGTTTTCCCAGATAAATAGAGATGATATATATTTAGAAAGTATAACGGATGCCAAGCCCACCCCAGCTACTAACAAAACCACGGTTATCACCAAATTCAAATGAAGGTTGCCAATCCAATGACATATTAATAGGGGCACCTTTAAATTTATAGTCCAACCCCAGCACCCCATCTATACCTATAAAAGAGCCATCGCCATATTTGGTATTATAAAAACCCACATGAGCTCCCGGGCCTATATACCATTTCAATCCAGTGGCACCTTTTATTGGTCCGTGTATTTCATAAAGACCGGTTATTCTTGTTCCCCGGTTCCAGAAGTAACCAATTAATTCCAACGCATTATTATCATTTAAAAAATGTTTGAAGGAAATTCCGCCGCCATCCCACACTTTTACACCCAGGGCGGTTTTATACGAGGAACTGTTGATGCTTTTACTTTGACCCTGGGAAACTACAACAACTAATAATGAAATTGAAGCGACCAAAATTTTTCTCATACTATGATTTTTAAGTGAATAGCAATTGTAATAATAGAATTCTCCATTACTGTGCCAAAAGATTGAGGCAGGAAAAAAAGGGCAATAAATAATTATTTCACCCTGATTTTCAATAAAAAATAGATGAAAACAAGTGCCGAAACCGCAGCTGTTGAAATAAATGTGGATTGGCTTCCAAAACTTACCCATAAAGTTCCCGCTACTATGCTGGCAAGCAGGGCGCAAATACTTTCGCAACTTGTATAAAAACCAATGGCAGTTGCTGTATTTTCTTTATGCGCCAGGTTTGTTATCCATGCTTTGATGACTCCTTCGGTAGCTGCAGCGTAAATACCATAGACAGAAAAAAGAAGAAATATTACAGCAATGGATGGGTTCAATGCAAAACCACCATATACACAGGTAAATAATGCAAAACCCAGCAAAATGATTTTTTTATAACCCAGCCGGTCGGCTAAAATTCCCATGGGGTAGGAGGCAGCAGCATAGACCAGGTTATAAAATATGTAAGCTCCAATAGTAAGGGTATCCGCAGTAAATGTATTTCCCCATAAGCTGAGGGTATTTTCTCCGATGGTTTCTTTGGTAATCAACAATAAAAAAATATCAGAACTGTTGAACAGGGCAAAGAGCAGCAATCCGGCAACAACTTTTTTGTATTCCGGGGCAGCTATTTTCCAATAATTGAAAAAAGAAAAAAAATTGCCTTTTCCTAAGGTAGAAACTGGCTGCTTCTTTTCTCTCAATAAAAAAATAAACAGGATGGAAAGCAGACCGGGAATGATGGCGAGATAAAAAAGGGTTTTATAATCACCCGGGTAGAAAAATAAAAATAATAATGCTAAAACAGGACCAACAGCAGCACCCACGGTATCCATGCTGCGGTGAAAGCCAAACACTCTTGCCTTTGTTTCCCTGGTAGCTTGCTGCGAAAGCAATGCATCCCGGGCTGCAGTACGAACCCCTTTACCCAGCCGGTCAATGGTTCTTACAAAAAAAATCCACAGGGGATAGGTAAATGTTGCCATTAATGGCTTTGAAATGGCACTGAGCAGGTAACCTAATTTCACAAACGGTAAGCGAAGACCTTTTTCATCACTTAGTTTTCCAAAATAACCTTTGCTGATGCCGGCTGTAAAATTCACTACACCTTCCAGTACGCCAATCCAGAAAACAGTAAAACCAATTTCTTTTAAATAAACCGGAATAACCGGGTATAGCATTTCGCTGGCAATATCAGCAAGCAAACTGACAATGGATAAAATCAAAACTGTTCGTGTAATGATTCTCATGCAATGAAGATATAGGAAAAAACCTGTTGCAGATTTTACCTGAAGTTCTAGTACATTACGGCTATCAAAATTATTTTACTTGATTTGTTAAAATAGTTTTTTTAAAAATAACCTTAATGGTAAGGTTTTTGCTTTGCTAATTCGAATTATTTCCTCCACCTTTGTTCATAACCTGCCTGTCGGTAGGCAGGTAAATCCGATATAAATTAATGGGACTTTTTAACTGGTTTACACAAGAAATAGCCATTGACCTGGGTACGGCAAACACCCTTATTATACATAACGATGAAGTAGTGGTGAATGAACCGAGCATTGTAGCCCTGAACCGCAATAATCCAAAGGAAGTGCTGGCTGTAGGAAAAAAGGCGTTGATGATGCATGAAAAAACCCACGAAAGCATCCGCACGGTACGTCCGCTAAAAGATGGTGTGATAGCCGATTTCAACGCTGCCGAGCTGATGATCCGGGAACTGATCAAGCTGGTATATCCAAAAAAACGTTTGTTTCCGCCAAGCTGGAGGATGATGATCTGTATTCCTTCTTCTATCACGGAAGTGGAGAAGAGGGCTGTTCGTGACAGTGCTGAACAGGCGGGTGCCAAAGAAGTATATCTTATTCATGAACCAATGGCAGCTGCGCTGGGTATTGGTATTGATGTGGAAGAGCCGGTGGGCAATATGATTATTGATATTGGGGGAGGTACCACCGGTATCACCGTTATTGCACTGGCAGGTATTGTTTGCGATCAGTCTATCCGTATTGCCGGTGATGAATTTACTGCTGATATTATGGAAGCACTTCGCCGTTACCATAGTTTGCTGATTGGGGAACGTACAGCTGAGCAAATAAAAATACAGGTGGGTGCTGCTATGAAGGAAATTGATAATCCGCCGGATGATTTTCCTGTAAATGGCCGTGACCTTGTAACCGGTATCCCCAAACAAATAATGGTAAGCTACCAGGAAATTGCTGAGGCGCTGGATAAAAGCATTTTTAAAATTGAAGAAGCCATCCTGAAAGCTCTGGAACAAACACCGCCCGAACTGGCTGGTGATATTTACCGCCGGGGTCTTTATATTACCGGGGGTGGCGCATTGCTGCGAGGTCTTGATAAGAGGCTAAGCAACAAAATAAAACTTCCCGTGCATGTGGCCGATGATCCGCTGAAGAGTGTGGTGAGAGGAACAGGCATTGCTTTAAAGAATTATAGCAGGTTTCCATTTGTGATGAGATAAATTGAAAGGCACAAGGTTCAAGGCACAAGAATGCAAGTTTCAGAACGCCTTGTACCTTGCTCCTTGTATTTTGTGCCTTAATTTTTGAGTTACGTTTTTCTCTTCATCCGCAGGTACTTTACCTTTTTCACTTTCCTGGTACTACAGGGAGTAGCTTTATGGTTTTTGTTCAG
>JANPMI010000040.1:0-2805 GCA_031422725.1 Chitinophagaceae bacterium
TGCAGTTACTTCAAACCGTATTCCCAATTTATTAAAAATAAAAAGCTGGAGTATGCTGATTACAAGGTACAGTCTTGCTGTGGAACATACTGTACGGGAAAGTATGAAGAAAAATGCACCTGCTTTATGGGCATTGATGCCAAATCGTTTTTCAAGATAAGTGTAGATGCTGGTCAGGTTCATTTTGTAATACAAAGGCAGCAGCACAAAGGCAATCACCATATATCCGAATAAATAACCAATTACTATCTGGAAGTAATAAAAATTACCGCCACCTACTCCACCGGGTACACTCACAAACGTAACTCCTGAGAGAGATGTACCAATCATGCCAAATGCCACCAGCATCCAGTTGCTGTTGCGGTTGCCGATAAAAAATGAATCGTTATTGGAATTGCGGGAAGTGTACCAGGCCACACCAAGAAGCAAAGCAAAATATCCTATAACGAAAATGAAAAGAATTTGCGGCGACATATAAACGGGTTTCTGTTAATAAAAATTTTCCGCTAAGACACAAAGCACACAAAAGAGGTTATAAAAAATTATCCTGCTGCTTATCGAAAAGAAGTGATACACAAAAGGATAATTTTAGTGTTCTTTGTGCCTTAGTGGGAAAAATAACAATAAGGAATTTTGAAGATAAAGAAATTTACTTTCCCTTTGCCGCAATTTAACAGGATCTATGGCTATACAATCCCTGGCAGTCTTTTGTGGTTCCAAAAACGGTAATAACCCTTTATTTACCCTTCATGCTGAACAATTGGGCAAATTGCTGGCTGAAAATAATATCCGGGTGATTTATGGTGGCGGCAGTGCCGGTATTATGGGCACTATTGCAGACAGTGTAATGAAACATGGCGGGCAGGTAACGGGTATCATCCCGAAATTATTATTAGAATGGGAAGTGCAGCACCGTGGCATCACTGAATTAATAATTTGCGATGATATGCATGTCCGTAAAAAAACTATTTACAGCCTTTGTGATGCAGCCCTTATTCTCCCGGGTGGCTTTGGCACCCTCGATGAGTTGTTTGAAATTGTGACATGGAACCAGCTTACTATTCATGACAAGGATATATTTATATTGAATACGGATGGTTTCTATAATTTTCTTCTTCAGCATATTCAGCTTATGAAAGATGAAAAATTCCTGTATGAGGAAGCAGAAAAAAGGATCACTGTTGTAAATGATCCTGCTGAGTTGCTTGAATATTTCAGTTAAATAACTTTATTCTCTCCCGCCCTTTCCTTGAAACAAAGGAACCTGTATCCCACCACGGATAATAGGAATTGTTCTTCCATAACCATCTGTATAGGGAGAATTGGCATTGCCCGATACATCAAAAAGGACTGCGAGATAATAATAAGGTGATCCGCCCCGACCCTGCCGGCCCGTAGTATAGCCACCTCCCACCAGGAAGCTGCTCGCATCCGTTTTATAAGTCTGCGTTGCACCAACATCGGGAATAAATTTTTGCCGGATGAAATTATGCTCTACCTGTGCCTGTGCAAATAAAAATCTCACGGGGTACAACTTAACAAAGGCACCACCACCATACACTTTCTGCCGCAGCTTGTCATTAAAACCACCATTATAATCCCGGTAGGAGGTATAATTATAATTAACCACTACGCCTGCATCAGCCCAGTTGGTAAGACTGTATCCAAACACGGGGCTGGCACCAATTAAAAAGGTATTGTTATAAAAGGCCAGCGAAACACTGCCTCCGGTAAAGAGATTTTCTTTAAACGATCTCTCCTGATCCTGAGCTTGCCGAATGGGCTCGTCCTGTGCATGCAGGAATGTTGTGACAGTAACAAATAGCAATACTGATAAAATAAGTTTCTTCATCATCATGGGGTATTTATAATTATTTAATTACCGGTCGCTAAATAAATTTTTTTTACTACAGTCTGTCAGGGAATATTTTTCCTGCATTTAAAATATTATTAGGGTCAAATATTTTCTTTATCTCTTTCATCAGCCGCAGTTGAGTAGCATCAAATACGATATCCATATATTCCTTCTGCACCAGGCCAATACCATGCTCTCCGCTCAATGTGCCACCCAGTTTTTTTACCAATACAAATATCTCTTTTATCCCGTCTTTTAACGAACCGTTCCATTCCTCATCTGTTAAATCACCCTTAATAATATTTACATGCAGGTTGCCATCACCGGCATGGCCGTAACAAACAGATTGAAAGCTGTACTTTTTGCCAATGTCCTTTACTCCTTTCAGTAATACCGGCAGTTCTGCTCTTGGTACTACCGTGTCCTCTTCTTTATAAATGGAATGTGATTTCACTGCTTCTCCCACCCGTCGCCTCATCTTCCATAGTTCTGCTTTTTGTTGCACATCATCGGCAAATAATATTTCGCCACAGTCAAACTCCTGAACAATGGCGGATATACCTTCCATGTCCTGCATCAGTACATCCAGGTTATTACCGTCAACTTCTATCAGCAGATGTGCCTGTACATCATCCCCGATCTGTACGGAACTGCTGGCTAAAAATTTACTTACCCAATCCAACGCATCTCTTTCCATAAAT
This sequence comes from Chitinophagaceae bacterium, assembly GCA_031422725.1. Classification (GTDB taxonomy): domain Bacteria; phylum Bacteroidota; class Bacteroidia; order Chitinophagales; family Chitinophagaceae; genus JJ008. The sequence goes on from JANPMI010000040.1 coordinate 2,557, forward strand.
TCCATGGCACTGGGAGTATAGCCGGCACGGAAAATAGCACTTACTGCTGCACAGGCATTTTCTGCCGCATTGAAAGGAACCAGCATCAGTAAATCATGTTGCGGCAATGGAATTAACCGTAACACAATTTTAGTTACAATTCCCAGGGTGCCTTCGCTGCCCACTATTAATTGTGTGAGATTGTAGCCGGTTGCATTCTTCAGTACATTGGCACCTGTCCAGATTATTTCGCCGGTGGGTAAAACAATC
>JANPMI010000041.1:0-1555 GCA_031422725.1 Chitinophagaceae bacterium
AGTAAAAAATAGAACCAGGATCGTAAAAGAAAAGCAGCGTAACGTCTTGATTATGTTAGGGGTTATTAACTTCACTAATTGCATAGAGACCTTTAAATATTAAATCAGGGTCTGCAAATATCTTGTTTTTAAGGTGCGAAGCCAAATACACTATATCACCCCCGGTTAACAGGACGTTAAAGTTCCTGAACCGCTCCCTGTAAGCATCTATAAAACCATCAATCTCTTTTGCCATTCCAAGCACTACACCTGTAAGAATATTGGTGATAGTATCATAACCAATCAGCGGCAGGTTACTGTCTGCTTTTACTAATGGAAGTTTTGCGGTGTAATAGTTCAATGCTTTCAGCCGCATTTCCAGTCCGGGAGAAATAGCACCGCCAACAAACTCATGGTACTTATTGATGAAATTATAAGTAACGCAGGTGCCGAGTCCGATCACCAGGTTATTTTTATCCGGATAATAATGAACAGCAGCGGCGGATAATGCGAGGCGGTCTGCACCAATAGTTTCCGGTTTGCCAACCGGTGTGGTGAAAGCAACTTTGGTAAGATGGCTAAGTTTATGAAATTTGGTGGCTGATGCCAGCACTTCTTCATTGGCTGTGTTGTGATCAATGACAGAAGAAAGAATAGATTTTTGAGGTTGAAACCGGTTGATAAGTGATTGAATGGTTTCAACGGAATCATCTGCAAGAGTAATAACTTCTTTTATTTCAGCTTCCTGAAAAATGGCTACTTTTTTTCGGGTGTTACCAAAATCGAAACAGAGTGTTGTTGACATGAGTTTTTGCAAATTCGTTTATTTTCCTAAATCCAACCCACTTAAATTTTTAAAATGCCCGTTTAGTTTTATTTTTTCTTTTAACTCTTCCATTTCCGCCAGCATGGGTATCACTTTGGCGAGATGTCTTTTTAAATACTCCTGCCGTTGCCGCTCATCCGGCAGGCAAAGCAATTCATATTCTTCCTGCAGCGACAGTCCGATATGATGCGCCACATCATAGCATCTGATTTTTTCATCGTCGTTTTTAAACTCCTTCTTCACTTTCAGCAACTGGTGCAGGTCCCGGATACTGTTCATCAGTTTTTGCATGGCTTCCGGATTTCCTTTTTCATGGACAGCGGGGTAGTTAACAATGGCTCCGCTGTATAGTTTATCCGGAACTTCCTTAATCACTTCTAATATCCGGAAAACTTTTATTCCCTTTGTTTTAATATCCATTTCGCCGTTATCATGCAGTTTCGACAATTCGGTTATTTCTGCCAATGAACCATACTCCTGCATTTTGTTTTCAATTACAGCAGGTATTCCAAATGGCTTTTTGGAAGCATGACATTCTGTGATCAGTTGCTTATACCGTGGTTCAAAAATATGCAGGTTCAGGCTTTCACCCGGATATACTACAATATTCAGCGGAAATATGGGAATGAAATTGGTCATTTTTTCTCCGTTATTTTTTAATAATCGAAAGATGCCCCGGGTCCAGTTGATTTTCCTGGATAAAAAATATGGGCTCTGTTACAAAAGCTTTTACCTCTCCTTTTAAAACAG
>JANPMI010000042.1:0-21152 GCA_031422725.1 Chitinophagaceae bacterium
ATTCAAGAAAAGTCCGGTTGGGTGCTTTTGATAATTCAATATCATTCACATCATCAAACCGGAAACCTGCACCAAACTCCGTAACAGCTCTTTTGTTTCCGAGTAAATAAGATTTCGATTCTGTGGTGGTAAAACCAAAGATGTTCCTGGATTCCCGTTGATTAATCATGTCGCCATTCACAGCATCTTCCAAAAAGAAAGTGAAATTGGAATAAAGACTAAACTTATACCGGCTGAAATAAACCTGGTCGGTTGACTTCCAGTTGTTTTTTCGCTGGTGATTGTATTTTATGGTAACATTGGTACGGCTGGTATTTCCACCTTCGGTGTTATCAATGGCTCCGAAACGGGAGATCATTCCACTCCGGACAGCCCTGTCGGGTACTTGTCCGGAGGCATCCCATTTACTGTCTAAAACGGATGCGATGATAGTTAGCTGTGACTGATTGCCTATCCAGGCATTATATTTACCCATGATATTGAAGCGGTGAAACTTTTGTGGACTTTCAAAATATCCGTCTGTATAAGAATATTCTGAAGCAAGGTAAAATTGCTGCCTGCTTTTTTCTGTTTGTTTATTAAAAAATTTAAACAGGCCAACTGCCCGTTGGGTATTAAACCGGCCTGCTTCCAGTTTGATACTGTTCTTATCAAGAAATTCTTTTGTATTAAATTCAACATAAGCAGCCGTTGCCATATTGCCTTTGCCGGCAGCATAAGGCCCCTTATCAAAACCTACTTTTTCCACCGTTTCAGGAATCAAAAAATGCAGATCAGCGTAACCCTGTCCATGTGCATGACTTACCATATTTACCGGCATACCGTCAACCGTGATATTTATATCTGTGCCATGATCAATATCATAACCCCTTAAAAATATTTGTTCCGCTTTACCCCCGCCGGCATGCTGGGCAATGAATAGTCCCGGAACTATCCGCAACACATCCTGTGAGGTATTCACAGGCCTCAGCTTAATATCTATTGCACTGATAGTGTTCAGTGCTGCACTTTTCTTACTGTTTATGCTGACTTCCGACAGATTAAGGTCCGCTTTTTTGAGATTGACTGTAACGGAGGAGAGCAAACTTGGTTTTACTTCAACAGGAATGATTTCAGTTTTGTACCCGATATGCGAAACTATCATTTCATATTGACCGGGATTTACTGCTGGTATGCTGAACCGGCCAAACATATCGGAGTTATCTCCTTTATTACCGGTAATATTAATACTGGCGCCATTCAATGGTGATTTCGACTCCGCATCATTTATATATCCCTCAATTTTTCCTTTTTGCGCAAAACCTGCTATTGATACAGAAAGTAGGATAAAACAGGATAAACTTCTTTTTAATCCCATAAATAGTTGTTTAAACGGCTCTATTTACGACACAAATAAAAAAGAAGTTTTTGTATTCTGATTTAATTTTTGATGAAAGGGGACTGTAAAATGCCCCGATCAATCCAAAATAATCTTGCTGCCGTACCTGTACATGAATTCCCCAAATTGATGAACTATCATTCAATCAGTTTACGGGTATCTTAATTAATCAATTTTTTAATCAAATTATTTCTATCATGAAAAAGAAAATTCTGCTTGGCGGTTTGCTGGGTATTGCAGTAGTTGGCGGTATCATTTACGCAGCTGACCACATTGATGCACCGGCTGTAACTGGCCCCGGAAGCACCAGCCCTGGTAATGATATTACCGATGTCTATGCTTTTCAAAGTCCTGCTGACAACAGTAAAATGGTGTTTGTAATTAACACACAGGGATTATTATCCCCGGCAGCTTCTGCCGCTGCTTCGTTTCCTTCCAATGTGATGTATGAACTGAACATTGACAACACCGGCGATAACGTAGAAGACCTGGTGATTCAATGCTTAGTGCAGGGTGGTAAAATGAGGGTATATGGGCCTGTAGCCGTCGGCACACCAGGTACTACCAGTACAGTGAAAACAAGCGCCACTACTACTGAAGTGGCCGTTACAGCTTATGGCGCCGCTTCAATTACGACAGCCATCAATGCTAATGGCACCCGGATATTTGCCGGCCCCCGTGATGATCCGTTCTTCTTTGACCTTGCCCGATTTAAAGAGATCATTGCAGGTACCCAGACAAGTTTCCGTACAGTAGGAGTGGATTCATTTGCCGGTACCAATGTAATGTCTATTGTGGTGGAAGTTCCTAAATCATTGCTGGGCACCGCTGCTAGCATTAATGTATGGGCCGAAACAAAATCCAAATAAATATTTATAACACTTAAAATAATTTATCATGATACGAATTAATAAACTTTCAGCGGGTCTGATTCTTACTCTTGCAATCGGGATAGTCAGCTGCGACAAGAACGATAACCCGGTTGACACTTTTGATACATCCGGTACTTTTACACAAAACGACCAGATGGCCCGGCCGGCAATAAACACCGTATTTGTGAATGCAGCCCGTAAAAACGAGTTCAACACTACGGTTCCTTCAGCAATGAACGCAGCGTTTAATGCGCAGTTCCAGAGTGTGCTGACCACTTTTGGTTACAACACTAATATACTTGGCCTGGATAAACCAACTTTCGCCGGTGTGCTGGTAACTGATGTGCTGAATGTAAAAATGAATGGGCCGACTACATTTTACGATGGTGTTCCTGCCAATACTTTATCAGGAAGAGCTCTGGCTGATGATGTAATAACCGTTGAGTTGATACTGATTTTTGGGGGTGCAACTGGTGCTTCTAACCCTGGTTTGAGAGATGACAATGTAAATGCAAATGATAAAGCATTTCTCCCGGCATTTCCTTTCCTGGCTGCTCCGTTTTAAATAATTAATTATTGCAGCCGGGTAGTGTAAACTATCCGGCTCTGTTTTTTTGAAATTAATGATAACCGCTATGTTCAGGAACCTGTTTTTATTTAGTGCTGCGCTTTTAGTATTCGCTTCATGCAGTAATAAGAAAGCCATTACCCGCAAGCAGGACTATAATCCTTATCTGGTAGATGGTGTGATTGCCAAAGAGGCTGAAAAAGTCAATACCGAAATCAATTTCTGGCAGCAGCGGTTACAAAAAGACACGGGCAGTTATATAAATATGCTGGAACTTGCCAGTAACTATCTCCGGCTTTTCAGGCTGACAGGGAATATAGATGCCCTGATTTATGGCGATTCGTTGCTGAAAAGAAGTTCAGCCAAATTGAATAACACAGATCCTGAAATACTCTATTCTCTTTCCCAAAATTCCATTGCTCAACACCAGTTTCTTGCGGCTGCGTCATATACTGAAGCTGCAGAAAAAGAAAAAGGAGATATGTATACCATTCGCTTATTGCAGTTTGATGCCTGCATGGAATTGGGTAAGTATAAAGAAGCATACAAAAGTTTGGAAAGCCTGAAAGATAAATCGGCATTTGATTACCTTATCCGGAAGGCCAAATGTGAAGATCACAGGGGCAACCTTGACGGGGCGATTATATTAATGGAACAGGCTTTTGAAAAAGTAAAAAGATCCTTCGGCATGCTCAGGATGAAAAGTCTTTATTGCTGGACACTTTCCAACCTCGCTGACATGTACGGACATGCCGGAAGGATAGAAGAATCTTACAAAGCCTATTTAAACGTTTTAGAGAAAGACCCTGCTAATTTATACTGCCTGAAAGGCATTGCATGGATTGCTTATGCACATGATAATAATACTGCCGAAGCTAAACACATCCTTCAATATATATTGACACAAACAGAAATGCCCGATCTGAAGCTTGTACTGGCGCAGATTGCTGAAACAGAAGGTAATGAATCAGGAAAGAAAAAATTATTAAATGAATTTGTGTCAACAGTAATAAAACCCGGTTACGGGAATATGTATAATAAATACCTGATAGAAATTTATGCAGAAAAATTTAACGATCATGACAAGGCATTTTCGCTGGCCCAAAAAGAATTGAAAAACCGGTTTACTCCCGAAACCTGCGACTGGATGGCCTGGACATATTATAATAAAGGGGAGATGGTAAAAGCACTGGAGTATTCGAAGAGCTATGTGCATAAAATGACGTTTGAACCGGATGCAACTATGCATACGGCTTTTATTTATGCAGCCAACGGTAAAAAAGAAGAAGCCAAAAGAATGCTGGAGGAATGTCTCGAAAGTTCATTTGAACTGGGTCCGGTGGCAACCAGGTTGGTTAAAGAAAAACTCCAGTCGCTTTAATTCATCATCAGCACATTTACACTTCTTTGCATAATATTAAAAGCGATTTCTGCCATCAGGTTTTCTTTATCGAGGGTAGGGTTTACTTCGGTTATTTCAAAGCAGCAGACTTTACGGTTTTGCATAAATTTGCTGATAAGATCTTCCGCTTCTCTTTCTTTAAGTCCATTACCGACCGGTGTACCTGTTCCTTTTGAAATAGACGAATCAAGGCTGTCTACATCAAAGGAGATATAAATATCGCTGCAATCTGCCAGGTAGCGGAGTACAGCTCTTACTACATTTTCGGCCCCTTTATTTCTTACTTCTTTAGTCGTTATCACTTTCATCTCATATTTTTCAATCAGGTATCTTTCCTCTTTTTCATAATCTCTGAGAGAAATAAAAACTACATCTTCGGGTAATACTTTAGGGACAATTTTACCAATGTTTTTAAGATAGTTCCATTGTTTAACCGTTTCGTCATCCACGTCATGCACGGCGCAGTCTTCGTTATCCTTATTGATGGAAATCGCCATTGGCATACCGTGCAGATTTCCTGACGGTGTGGTGTAAGGTGTATGCAGATCAGCATGTGCATCAATCCATATCACTCCCAGTTTACTTTTAGGCCTGGCCATTTTGATACCGGCAATAGTGGCTCCGGCACTGCTGTGATCACCACTTAGTATCACAGGAAAAAAATTATTTTTCATGGAATCACTTACCGCCTTACTAACCCTGTCATAAATGGAAGTAATACCTTTTATGCGTTTGGCATACGGCGATTCAATAGGTTCATACAACAATTTATTTTCTGTTGCCACTTTTTCAGAAGGGAAATGAATAAAAAAATTACTCATAAAGTCAAGGGCAGCAATTTTAATGGCTTCAATACCAAGGCTGGCACCACGGGTGCCTGCACCTATTTCGGATGGTATTTCTATCAGTTTAATATTTTTCATACATACATCGTTAAATAAAACAATCTGCTGAACAGTTCTGTAAATCAAATGGGCAGCTAAGTAGGTGGAGGTGGCAGGTGATTAATCAGGGATATAAAAATTTGCCGGCAATGATTGCTCAGCAAATGAATAGATACCTGCTCTTTTTTTTGACTGATAACGCATAAACGAAACGAAAACAAAGGTAGTTATTTGTTTCGGTGCTGTCAAGTTATCAGTAAAACAACGTTTCCTTATTCATGCACGGCCAGAACAGGAACAGAACTGTGGTAAGCTAATTTCTTAGTATGACTTTTTACAAAGAGTTTTGACAAAATGGTATGCTCTTTATGGATGACAACAATAAAATCAACATTTTTGTCCTCCGCAAACCGGTTAATAGCTTCGTCCACATCATATAAACCAAGGAAATAAAACTCAGGATTAAAATCGCTGAACATTTGTTTTAGTTTTTCTCTTTCAGCCTGGTATTCCTCAGTAAGTGCTACATAGTGTTCACTGTCAACATTGATAATATGCAGATTGGGATGAAACGTTTTGAGAACTTTTTTAATAGGCACAGAAGGGGTGGCAGAAGAAACATTTTTAAAATCGGAGGTCAATAAAACATTCTTTATATCCTGGTAAGTAGTATCGGGAGGAATGATAAGGACAGGGCACACTTTTTTCTCCACCATTTTAAGAGTGTTGCTGCCAATAAAAGTTTGCCCGATAGCCGATCTGCCGGTAATGCCCATTATGATCAGGTCTGCCTGCCGGTGACGGGCCAGCTTTTCCAGTTCAATAATAAAGTCTGCGCCTTCTTCTGAGAAAATTTCAATTTTTACGATACCTTTTTCTCTCAGCTCTGTTTTCAGTTGCTCCAGTTTTTCACTGGCACCGTCAGCCTCAATGGCTTTGTCATATACATGGTGGAGGATCATGTTGACACCATAGTGGCCGGTTAATAATTGTACTGCATAGCGGGCAGCATTCAGAGAGGTTTCAGAAAAATCAACCGGAACAATAACGGTTTGCATAAAAGTAGTTTTTGTTTCTTTAATTAAGTTTACAAATGTACTAAGAATGAATGCTCCGGCGAAAGATTATTGTGAACACAGGCATTACTCATGCGCCGCCAGTATAGGTATATGGCTGTGGTAGGCGAGCCGCTTGGTATGGGTAGTTTTAAAAAGAGAAGTTGAGTTGCTTTGGTGTTTGGGGACAGTTATGAGAATATCAATTGAATAATCTTTAACAAAGTTGTCAACAGCCTGGAAAAAATCATTCATAGTGATAAAGTAAAATTCCGTTTTGAAACCACTGAACATTTCTTTCAACTTAGCTTTTTCATCTTCCATTTCCTGGGGTATAGAAACATAAATTTCTTTGTCCACATTTACAATATGTAATTTAGGATTGAACATTTCCAGGACAGAATTTATAAGTGCAGATGGAGTGCTGGCTTCTACATTTTTCAGATCGGAAGCAAATGCTACATTGTTGATGCCCTTATAAACTGCATCCGGTGGTATTATCATCACAGGATACAGGTTTCTGTCAATCAATTTTAAAGTGTTGCTGCCAAACATTACCTGGCGGATCGCCGATTTTCCAGTAATGCCCATAACAATCAGGGTGGCACGGGTAGTATGTGCCAGGCGGGAAATATTTTCAATAAGATCACCTCCCATTTCATTCTCACATTCAACGGACTTTACTCCGGCCTTAAAAAATTCTTTTTTCAGGCTTTCCTGGTAGTTAAGACAGATATCATAATCATCAGCACTTTCGTAATTATTATAAATCACAGCAACGGTGTCTTCCCTGCCTGCCAGCATTTGTGCCGCAAACCGGGCTGCATTCAATGAAGTTTCTGAAAAGTCAACGGGAATAATAACTCTGTGCATGGATTGTTGGTTTGTTTCAATTTTCCCGCCAGTGCGGGATGTCGAAAGATAGGTTATTTAGCAGGGGTAAATTTAAAGAATTTGGGATCAATTATTACCAGGATCTGACCTTCTCATCAATAATTCCCAACATATCCCTTTGCGTTGGGGATAGTTTATCTTTATTTTTATTGATATAGTCATAGGGGCTTTGACCTGCCGTTCCAGTCCTATGCTGAAGTTGGGCATCGGCGGGTGTGAGACCCGGATTATTCAGCATATATATTTTCTGTGGAGGCGTTGGGATAGAGGAGGCCAACACTGCCTTGTGCGTCACCCTCCACACTTCGTTGGTATCAACCAGAATAAATCTTGTGAGCAATTCATTTTTTTCATTCACTAAAAGAAATGACGAACTAAAGCGATACATAGTAACAAACTCCCAGGTTTGTGAAATTGTACCCAAAGAAATAGGATTAGAGTAATAGTCGTTGATAATGGGTTCAGACATTTCAAACTCAATCCTATATACAGGATTGCAATTGTCGCCACAGAGTTCTTTTCCCTTCAGTTCTTCGCAGACCTGCGGTAGTTTATCATTTAATATTCGCCAGATTTTGTTTCCGGGTTTCCAGTAATCAGGAAGATGGATACTGTACTTGATGCTATCAACTGCTGAAAGGCTTTGTCCTGAAACGGCTATTGAAATAAAAAAAAGGAAAAAGTAGCAGGATACAATTTTTTTCATACCGGCTGGTTTTGCTTACAAGTTAGCATTTTTATAATGAGAGAAAAAATGATGTTAGCGAAAAAAAGCTTGATAATCCGCACCGTCCCGGATAAATTTTGGATCGTAGGATAAGAAAATTATGCTGTGATAAACTTGCGGGTTGTCACCAGGATATTTAGTAGAACTAATAGATAGATTCAAAGGTTTGCTGCTGCTGCAATCTTGAGAAGCATGGAGTGCTTCCGGATAGCGATGCAAGCTGTTGTAGATACTCCCTGAAGGTTCCCGATTTGAAATGCTGATTAGCTACCGATTCTCTTTTAAAACTTTTGATATGCACAAAGCTACACTCATTATTATAATCAGCATAGCATTGACTGCGCATACCACCCGGGCCATGCTTGTACAACGCATCAAAATAATGATCAATTACTTTTTGTGCAGATTGTTGCCGGTCCTGCGGCACAGAGAATGACATAAAATACCTTACCATAAAGCATACAATTTTTGGTTTAGCACAGCCGGTAATCGTATGGCAGATATTTTTATAAAAAAGCTGCATCTGTTTTCAGCTGTAGCTTTTTTTATTGATGAGCGGTATATTTTTTAATTCTCTCCCTTTGCTTTCGTGGTATCAGTTTGTACGACTCTTGAAGGTATCTGACCGAGAAACATTTTCTTCATTAATTCACCATCATGATTATACACATCCTCCCTGAAGTTTACTTCACCATCATCACCCACCCACGCCGTGTAATAAATAATGAAAACCGGCACAGGATCTTTTATTTTTACCAGTTTCTCCGTTGTTTGATTCATGGCGGTAACAATTTTTTCAGTGTTCCAGCTTGCATCATTTCTCAACAACCACTCTGCCATTTTTTGCGGTTCCTGCAGCCGGATGCATCCATGGCTAAAGGCTCTTTTATCCTGTCCGAATAAACTTTTGGAAGGGGTATCATGAAAATACATATTGAAGCTATTAGGAAAAATGAATTTCACTTTGCCCAGCGCATTACCCGGCCCGGGTTTTTGACGGATGTTTCCCCCTATCTGTTCCATATTTTTATTGGCGAGATAATTAGGGTTTCTGGCTATGGCAGGCATTATTTCATTCTTGATAATGCTTTGCGGTATATTCCAATAAGGACTGAAATATATCTGGTTCAGATCACCATTAAACATCATGGTATTGTTACCAACTTTTCCTACCACTACTACCATGTCAAATAACAGTTTCTTACCCTCATACACATGCAGCATAAACTCCGGGAGGTTTACAATGATGAGATTGCCTACCGGTTGTTGTGGCATCCAACGCATCCTGTCCATATTTATGAGTACCTGCATTAATCGTTCTCTTGCGGGTACATTCATATCTTTAATTACTGCCGCACTTATCACCCCATCCTGTTTGTAACCATGTCTTTTTTGGAATTTTTTCACAGCTAATTCTAAGGTGTCGGTAAAAACACTGCTGCTGTCAGTACCTGGCATATCCAGCGTAAGCTGCAGTCTTTTCTTAATTGCCGGGATGGAAGGATTGGTTGTTCCTTTTTTAATTGTTTTGGCTGAAGGTATGGTTGACCAGCCCCCGGCTTTGGCTATACCAAGATAGAGTTGTAGATTTTTTTTAAGGTTGCCATACATATCATTAACCTGTTCATAATATTTCTCATCACTGTGTTTTTTATTTAGCAGTGAATCGGCCATGGCAACCGGGTCCTCCTTTTTTATCGGAATAAATTTTTCCTGTTCTTTTCTTTTTACATATCCCTTTTCATAAGTGCTGTTAATGTAGCGGATAAAATGTTCTGTAAAACCAAACTCAGTATTTAAAATGAGGCTGTCGCTGGTATTGGCGGTCATTTTTTCCTGGTTCAGGTATTTTTCCGCCTGTTTATAAAAAATCGAATTTACCAGGGTTGTATCTTTAAGGTGGTTGACGGCATATTCATATTGATTCCAGAAGAAACGGGATTGCTCCGTTAACCCGTTTGTAGAAAACCAGGCATATTGGTAGTTTCTTGCGTTGTAAAAACTGCGGATACGACGGGCAATTTTTTTATCGGCCAACTGCCTCTTGCTGATATACCTTTCCATAGCAAGGCTGTCAAGAAACATGTCATTGTACGCATTATCTTTTGTAACACTGTAATTTCTATCGGTTACTTTCTTTGCCTCTTCAGTATCCTGAACGGGAGCATCAACATCTTCCATTTCAGGGTTACCCTTTTGTCCTTCCTCCTTTTTTACGTCACTATTACAGCTCACCAGTAAAATAACAAAGGCCGAAATGTAAAAGATTTTCAATTTCATATTTATAAGATTAGGGGTTTTCAGGAGCACAAAAATACAAATTGCGATGATTAGGAATAATACAAACATCTGACCAACTATGTAAGCAGGAGATTTAATTACACATTACCGGATTAAAATGTATGATTACCAGTACAGACTGGTCAAATGGGACAGAAGATAACTCAACTGACGCTGAAAAACTGCAGATCAGCTTGCTGTGACACCGCTTGCGGTTAAGGAAAAATTATATTACCCCAAGCTTTGTTATTTCTACGCCATTGAAAATTCTGGCCAGATTAACATCTTTTGATTTATTATATTCATCAATACTGGCGCCGTTAACAATCCGCCACAGGTTTTTTGATTTTAATTCAGCATAGTCTGCTGTCTTTATAAAAAGACCAGTGATAGACTGCCGGGCTTTAAAATTGATTTGTACAGCGGATTTGTCTAAGTGCTTTATCAGCACAAATTTTTCGATTTGTTCGTTTGTCATAAATATTTTTTATACGTCAGTCATGATAATTGGATTTCAAAAACGATTTATTTTCACTACGATTTTTACAGGGCGCCCCTGAGCCAGTTAAAAACAGATATTTCACTCCTGGCCTCTGCGGGTATCCGGTTATTAATCAGTTCTTCCATTTTGCGGCCTTCGCCAACAGAAAATTTTTCTGCCTGGGAACCATAGAAATTAATCAGGAACAAGACCTGGTTGCCGTTAAACCTGTTGAAGGGCCGGCGGCTCGGCGTACCTGAAAAAAGAGATTGATTCAGTATATCCCAATGATATTCATGGTTGAGAAGATCTTCTTTTAGAAAAGGCATACAAGAAATTTAAAATTGAACAGGAGAGTTGAAAAAAGGAAGTAAAAGAAGCGAAGAGACATTACTAACTCAGAAAATTCAACCCGTACTTTTATAAAGATAGGGTTTTACCCGGAGAGAAGGCGAAAAACCTGATTTGCGGTAGTGTCTTAGTTTCCTTTTGCAGGGTCTTTTGCTTCATAGTAACATACAGGTTACATTACTCAGCCCTATTTCCCGTAAGGGTTTTAGTAGTCACCAGCTCCTGGAAACAATGTTTTGGCAGGAAGAGAAACAGGTTATCCAAAAGGAACCATGCATTCTTTGTATTGAGATACTTCGCAGCCCGTTCTTATTTTTAGCTGCTCTGCTAGATCAGCCACACCGGCTTCGGGTAAAAAAAATTCTGCTATGTATCCATACGCACAACTTTCATAATATGCCTGGTAAAGGTTAATGGAGTCAGAAGGCAATAGCCGGCGATAGAAATCAATATCCGTTTCGTTATGACTGATAAAAACTATCAACCGGGTATCAGTATTTTCTTCAGGATGTTTACATCCCGGATGCAGTGCTGTATAGCCGCCTATATTCACTACCCGTACTTTTTGGTCGGCAAAATGTTCCGAGTTTCTTCCTTTCATAAACGTAAACATGATGTCATCATTTTTTAGTTTATGCTGCGATACATATTTAAACCGGGATTTTGTATCCGTATCCTGCTGTAGTACAACAGCACTATTACCTGTGCTCACCTGCCTGGCATAATAATCCCACTTCACTATAAACTCATCGAAGCCAATATCTGTGGTAAAGCCGACAAAATGTATAATACTGTCTTTTTTCATATCTGGTTTTTTATGATCAGGGCAGTCAAAAATCAAGTAATCCTCGTTCTTAGGGTGGTTTGTTTGAGTTTTTTACCCGAAATCCAATGTGTAATCCTGAATATCTGTAATGTAATCCTTCTTAGTGGCACAGGCATTTATAATGTCTGACCATGCTGCTGACTGGTATTATTGTAAAATTAATTCAGATGTTATAAAAATAAAAGCTGACCTTCGTTTCCCTTGTTTCCCTTTGTTTTGGTTGGGTTTAAATAAAATTTTATGTACACATATACCTGGAAAAAATATCTTCCTGTCATCAGGTTGCTGCTAAAACGGTCGGCTGATACGGAGCAAACAGTATCGCTGAACCGGACAGATTTTGAAAAGACTACTAAACTGAGAAAACCAGCCTGTTCATTTTCTGTAGAAATAGTAAAGGGCCGTTTAAGTGCTGGTAACCTTTCTGTTCCTGCCAAAGACCTGGTTGGCATTTTACAGGAGGATGAAGCAGCGAGGATATTAATGCGCCAGCATCAATATTCCATCAGCCTCAATTCAGACTTTTTACTAAGTATCAAAAACATTACACCTCCCGAACAAACAGTGGTGGAGGAGGAAAAATAAAAAAGAGCTTATATAAGCTCTTTTTAGTACAAGCTATTTAATCTCAACTTACCATCTTTTGTTATCTGCCCGTGGAGCTTTCTCCCTTGCAACAGTAACGGAAAGTGCCCTGCCATCAATATCTTTATTATTCAGCGCTTTTATAGCAGCATTGGCTTCTTCATCAGTTCCCATTTCAACAAAACCAAAACCACGGCTGCGGCCGGTTTCCCTGTCAGTAATAACTTTTGCAGAAGAAACAGCACCGGATTGCTCAAATAATTTTCTTAAGTCATCATCAGTTGTGTGAAAACTTAAATTCGAAACGTACATGTTCATAAAACAATAATTTAAATAAAACAAAATAAAATACCTGTGATAAAGGTCTGCAAGCAAGGAGTAAAGAGGAGATTAACTTTTACTGAATCGAAGAGTAAGAATTGACACTGATCCGGACTGAATGTTGGAAGAACTTTTGTTCACTGTGTGAAGATAGGCTTTTAATTGGTAAGGGAGCATAAATCTTAATCCAGGGGTGCATTTCAAATTGTCGCTAGCTGAATTCCTCCCCTGTATAAAATTGACCGCAGAGAGAACAAGAGATATGGGGCTATCGCAGAGGTTCTCAGCGTAAACTCAGCGATCTCCTGTTCTCTGCGGTGAAAAAATACAGCGACAATTTGAAATGCACCCTAATCCAGACCTCTTTAAAGGAGTAATGTAAAAATATTTTTTTAGCATTTAAAATCTTAACCAGGGGGTTTCTTTTTCTCCTCATCTCTATTTCTGCCGGCCATAGCAATATGCTCTCTTAACCGCATCAAATTATTTTGATCGGAAGGAGTTTCATTTTTTTGAATAGAGGCACATAATAAAAATTAATAGTTGACGCCAAAGACAGAAAAACTTGCCCAATGAGCGGGGTTCTTAAATTTATCCCTTGTATCTAATTCAGCCAGTCGTAATGGTTCAGAAGGGGAAAACAGGTTTTTATTTTGCAGATGATAAACAAAACGGTTCATTAAATAAGCGGTTGCGTCATCATCAACATTCCATAAGCTCATTATGACCTGGCTGGCTCCCGAAATTAGGAATGATCTTGCCAATCCGGCAGTAATACCGGCCTCCATTGATTTTCCTAACCCCGTCTGGCAGGCTGAAAGGATTACGAGTTGGGGAAAATTATATTCTCCTGAAAAAGTGCTGTCTCTCAAAGCCATGATATTCCTGGTAGTTAAAAAAGGATCGTTATTACCTGCTAATACAAGGAAATTATTATCTTTTGGATTTTCTTCACTTGCAATACCATGAGTGGCAAAATAGGCTACATCGCAGTTCCTGATATTCTTAAGCACATTCACCTTGGTTGCATTAGCTCCTTCCAGCAATGTATGTCTTTTGGCAAATGGAATACTACCGGCAATTTCTTTTTTGGCTCCGGGCAGATCAGGAAAATCATAATTGCTGTTGGTAGGATAGGATGGGTTACAAATAAACAGGGGATTGTCTAATGTAAAAGAGATACTATCAATTATATTGCTTGGATTGCCTTCCTCAGCCAGTCCTTTTTTTAGCATTCTTTTGCGAATAGCAATCAAGTCCAGCAAACTGGGGGCAATACTAAAACTGCATTTATCTATCAAATAACAACTATCCTTATATGGCTGTAATAACTGGAAAGGGAATGCACCAATTGTAAAAGATGGGATGACGATCAAGTGTTCATATCTTCCATCAAAAGTATCAGGCAGCAATATGTTTGTGGCATTTTTTATAGCTTTTTCAAAAATGATTTTTGGGGATGATTTTTTCTGTACCGGTTTCAGGCCTCTTTGCTGGGGAGACCTGCTTTTTGCGAGGTTGTAAATGTTTAATGAATTGAAAACATCAGTATTCAATTGTTCTAATTCATTTTTTTTGATGGGGATTGCTTTTCGTTCTTTTATTTCACCAGGCACAATAAAGAAGCGAAATAAAGTATCCTTGTTAAAGACAAAAAATAACACAGCTATTTTTGAAGATGTTGAAAGAGGAAATAAATATCTCAGCTCTTTTGCAAAATCGTCTAGTGAAGAGATTCCGTCTTTCCCTTTTGCCATGTATTTGGCAATTTCAGGATCTGACATGCTCCTGACGGCATATCCTTCTTTTAGTTGCGCTTCGTAAATTTTTAAAACATCCAGATCAGGGGGGCTGGTTTTGCTTGGTTGTGCATTGGTAGAGTGTACTAAAAAGCTGCTACAAATGAAAAGCAGCCAAATATTTTTTGGGATTAACATGTTGTGCCGGTTAGTCTCGTTAAATATAAACTCTTTTATTAGGTATAAATTCTTTTAATTGTGTGTTGTTGATTCAATGTCTTCAAACCAGGGGAGCGGCGGATAAGATATTAACCTCGACTAATTTTTTTGAGTTTGTAAAAAAACTTCCTTCCGGGCCATTGTTGGGAAGCTTTGGTGATGATGAACCGGGGAGTGAGTTTATTATACTTGCCAAATAACAGGTTTCGCATTAAAAAATGAAATAGTCAGCCGGTAAATATCTTACTTGAGTACATCAATTCCTGAATTCCTGGCTGATCATTAATCCATGATACCCGCCATCGAGAATTCCGATACCGAGACGGCCAAATGCAGGATTAAGAATATTGGCTTTATGACCCGGAGAATTCATCAGGTTGGTATGTGCCATTTTAACTGTTTGGGATAAAGCCAGATTTTCACCGGCAGCTGTGAAAATTACATTTGCTTCTTTCATCCGGTGAAAAGGGTTTTTTCCATCAGGATTGGCATGGGCAAAATATCCCCGGGCAAACATATCAGCAGAGTGAGCCCTTGCCACAGCGGTCATTTCCGGATCGGCCTGCAGGGCTTTTAATCCTCTTGCTGTTCTTTCTTTATTAACCATAGCAAGCATTGCTGTTTCTAATTGAGGTTGTGCTGTTCCTTTATCGTAGGTGAAAGGAAGAGTAACATTGTCAGTAGATTCGGGGTGAACAATAAGACTGTTCATGGTTTGCCTGACAGCATCATCAAAAACAGGAGCCAGTTTCCGGTTGGCCCATTCTGATTGCATGGCCAGTGTTCCTGCATAACGGCTGTTACGGGTAGCTTCGGTTATCGTATCTTTTATTGGAAGCGACAATAATAAAGATGAAATGATAACTGCATACAACCAGCCAGTAACAGCACCGGGAATTATTCCTAAAAATTTATTGATACCATTGTGATTGGCTTCTTCAGGGATAGTTCGGATAATTAACCGGGTAATAAAACCGATCCCTATTCTTGCAATAAGTGTAGTTAAGAGAAAAGCAACCGGTAACAGCCAGGTACTGAGGTTAAATAATTGATCAAGCCATTTTGCAGTGTAGGGGTAAAATAAATATCCGAGTACAAGGCTGCCTGCCCAGGTAAGAAGGACAAGAGTGCCCAGAATAAACCCCCGGTTCCATCCGGCAATTATGGCGAATAAAAGCACCACGATCAAAAAAATATCTATCCAGTTCATGAAAGTTTGCTTTAAAATGTAATAATTGCTTTACAAATAGTATGCCTTTATAAAAATATGAAAGAGCAGCGTCTTTATGTGGCGGCAAATCCGGCATGCTTTTAACGACGTATCTTATTGTTTTAATAAACCTAAAATCATTCTTATGGTAAAAAAAGCATTATTGGTACGCCTGGAGGCAAAACCAGGAAAAGAAAAAGAACTGGAAGATTTTCTAAACAGTGGGCTGGCACTGGCACTGGCAGAGCCAGGTACCGTAAACTGGTATGCCATCCGGATTAATAATTCCACCTTTGGCATTTTTGATACGTTTGATGCTGATGCAGGAAGGGATGCACATTTGAACGGGGCTATTGCCAAAGCATTAATGGAAAAAGCACCTGACCTGCTTGCAGGTAATCCGGTGATTGAAAAAGTAGATGTGCTGGCAGCAAAGTAAAAGCAAAATTTATTCCATGAAATATCAGCTCTCAACAGTGCTGATATTTTTTTATCATTAGATCAGGTTTAATTTTTACTGAAAGCTTTAAGAGATACTTTATTAAAAGGAGTATCAAAAAAAGCAAATAGTGCCTGTCGCCACACTTTGTTTTCTTTACCTAATGAAATAATATCCTGAAGGTATAAACATCTCTTGCGATAATCAATATTGTCAAGTATAAACTTAAGGGCAAGCTTTTTTGTAGTATGGGAATAATAAACAGAAGTCATAAAGTTGATTTACTACTAATAGTATAAAAATTATGCCACCTTCGATGGAAACGGGAAAAGATTTAACAACATCAGCCATTTACGGTCAACGTATGTAATTTATTTTTCTTCTGTAAGTAATTCTTTGTTTATGTAAACTCCTGCCTTCGCACCTTCAGCAGCAGCTACCACCACAAAATGCATGTCTTTTGAAGCATCGCCTGCCACATACAGGCCGGATATATTTGTTTGTTGTGATTTGTTTGTTATTACTATTTTGTTTTTATCAGTAGTACATCCAAGTTTTTCAACAAGATGAGATTGAACGTCATACCCGTTGGAGAAAAAGATTGCATCACAATCTGCTTTTTTACCATTCTCAAAAACAATATGTTTTACCTGGCTGCGGCTGCCTTCGAAAGAACTTATGGCATCATCAATTATTTCTATCTTCTTTTTGGCGAAGAATTCCCGGTCTTTTTTTCTTACATATTTTTCACCATCCGTATATAAAGTAATCTGATTGCTCCATAATATCAGTGTTAATGCAAGATCAATTCCGCCTTTACTTTTAGCATATACGCCAATTTTTTTGTTGCTGGCTTCCCATCCATCACAGTAGGGGCAATGAAAAATTGATTTGCCATAAAACTTTGTTGTTCCCTTTACAGCAGGCAGCCTGTCTGTTAAACCAGTGGCAAGGACAAGTTTTTTGGAATGATAGATTTTATCTTTGGTATCTTTTATTATAAAAGTATCACCCACATTCTTTTTAGCATCTTTCACCTCAGCATGCAATATTTTTACCCCATATTTTTTTAACTCTCTATGACTTTTTTTTAAAAATTCAGCAGGGGAGATGTCATCACGGGTAAGAAAATTATGCATACCATGAGAATGGCGGTTACGTTGGCGGCGATGGTCAAACACTAAAACTTTTCGCCTGCATCTTCCTAACACTACTGCGGCAGTAAGCCCTGCCGGACCACCCCCGATAATTATTACATCAAACACATTCATAGGTATAAAACTTTTATCTGCTTCATAAAATATAAGCAAACATACATAGGAATAGCTTTAATTCTCTGCAGTGATTTATACCAATACTCCTGTTTTGCTATGGTTTTATAGGGTTTCACCAACAGGCATATTTTAGGGTTCCTTTATTCCTTTCTATCATTGTTGGCAGGACTCTGCACCACACTTTCACAGTGTAGAAAAGTTTATTGATGCGCTGTAAGTATCGGTATATGACTATGATAAGCAAGCTTCCGGGTATTTGAGGTTTCCCAAAGGCTAAACTGACCACTATGGTGGCGGGGTATGGTTATCAGCATATCAATTTCATAATCTTTCAGAAAACTGTTGATGGCGTCATGAAAATCATTCATTGTAAGAAAATAAAATTCTTTTTCATATTTGGCAAACATATCCGCCAGTTTTTCCTGCTGCAGCCGGCCTTCATCAGTTACAGATATGTAATGATCCGGGTTTACATTTACTATATGCAATTTGGGATTGAATAATTCCAGGACTGCATTGATAAGCACCGCGGGGGTGGAATTTTCTACATCTGTAAAATCAGATGCAAATGCCACGTTTTTAATTTTCGTGAAATTGGCATCTGGTGGAATGATCATGACCGGGTAAAGGGAGCGGTCAACTGTTTTCAATGTATTGCTGCCAATAAATTTTTGTTGCAATTCTGAGCGGCCTGTTAATCCCATGGCAATTAATGTTGCCCGGCGTGTATGTGCCAGTTTATCAAGATTGTCGATGAAGTTGCCGCCTTTTTCCAATTCATGCTCCACTTTAGGGCTGCCTTTCTCCAGCAACTCCTGTTGCAGGGACTCTAAATGACTTTTACTGGTTTTATAATCACTGTCGTGGGTATAATTATGGTATAGTATAATCAATGTGTCGGCCTGACCTGAAAGCATGGTAGCTGCAAACCTTGCAGCATTTAAAGAAGTTGCAGAAAAATCAACGGGGATGATAATTCTATGCATGATGTGAGTTTATGTGTTGCTGATAAAACAACTACTAAAGTAACTACTTTCTCCTATGTGAGTCAAAAAAACGTTTATTATCTTTTTATTACATGCGATAGCTTATGGCTTACACCGCTGTTGGTTTTGCAGGAGTTCTCTGTAGAATGACTTAAATATTATCTTTACCCGAATCATGCCGGGAATTAAATCAAAACGAAATGAATTATTGCTCCTGATCAGCAGTCTCCGGTCTTCCCTGGTATTGTTTCGTAAAAACGATCCATTGCGCATGGCTGGGGCTACAGCTTTTTTTACCACATTTGCTTTGCCACCAATTGTTTTTATCCTGGCTCAGTTATTTGGTTTATTTATAGGACAAGGTAACATGGGCCAGGGATTGATTGCAAATATTTCCAATACACTTGGAAATGATGGGGCTGAGCAGGTGAGACAAGTAATAAGAAGTATTCTTGGATTCAGCGACAGCTGGTATGTAATAGTATTAGGATTTCTCTTTCTTTTTTTTGTAGCAACGACCCTGTTCAACGTTATTAAGGATTCCATTAATCAAATCTGGCAAATCAGTGTAAAGGAACATCCGGGTCTGCTTTTTATGGTTAGCATCCGCTTTAGATCCTTTGCTGTGATACTGTTGGTTGGTATTTTATTTTTTGCCGACCTTTTTTTTGAAAGCATTGAAATAATGGCCGGTAATTATCTTGATACAATTTTTCAGGGGGGTGGTATATATTTCAAAGGCATCATGAGTAAAACAGGAAGTGTGATCATTGTAGCAACCTGGTTCAGCCTGCTATTCCATTTCCTGGCAGATGGCAGGCCTTCATGGAAAGCATCTCTTCTTGGCGGATTACTGACGGGTATTTTGTTTACTGCAGGAAAGTTCTTATTGCGGGCTTTACTTATTGATAGTAATATCGGCAGTTTGTATGGAACGGCGGGTTCATTTGTATTAGTATTGTTATTCGTTTTTTATTCCTCCTTCATTTTGTATTATGGAGCTAGTTTTATTGCTGTTTATTCAGTAAAGAAAAAATGGCCAATCAGGCCGAATAATAAAGCCTATAATAACAAAAATACTACGGGGTAATTTACGCCGTTGCCGGTGTTTTCTTCCACCGGCAACTGAGCGGTAGTGAAATTCTATAAAGAAATTTGGTAGGAAACCCCTCCATTGATGAGGTTGGTGGAGAAAACACCAACCTCATCGTGTTTTTTTATTGAAACACCTTCCGTGGTGAAAAAATCACAAAAAATATTTCTCATCGAATTCAATCTTGTGTTCTTTTAATAATTCACGGTATTCTTCTTCATATGTTTTGATGCGATGGTGTTCTTCCTGATTTTTCACATATTCTATCAGGTTATGTTTGGCATCAATATGATAAGTGAAAGCTCCATATCCATCCTGCCAGCCGCCGAAGTTGGGAAAGAGATTTTTCTCTTTTATCAGTGTAGTTGCAGACAGCTTGATGTCTTTCACCAGGTTTGCCAATGCAACAGACGGATGCAGGTCGGTGATGATGTGCAGGTGATCTTCCACACCGTTGATACGGTAAAGATGACAGTCTTTTTTCTTTAGCACTCCTGAGATATACTGAAAGAGCTTAGGTCTCTCTTTCTTTATCATCGTTCTCTCCCGGTGCTTGGTGCTGAAGACGATTTGGTAGAGGATTTGAGTGTAGGTACTCATGATGTTTTAGTTTTTGTGTGTCTTGCCACCGGTTGCACCGATGGTTATTCAAATTTAACCCCTTCGGGGTTTGTGATCGATTGTTACTCAAATTTAATCCGCCGCGGCGGATTTCGTAGCAAGACCCCGAAGGGGTCGAATGTGAGTAACACCGTATGGTATGCGGTGGAACAACTGTAGTAAGGGAAATGTGCTATGCAGTAATGATAGTACAACCAACCCTGAAGGGGTTGAATATCCTGTGATAGTTATTTACGCCGTTGCCGGGGTTTTCTTCCACCGGCAACTGACCTGTAATGAAAATTTATAAAGGAATTTAGTAGGAACTCCTCTATTGATGAGGTTGGTGGAGGAAAACACCAACCTCGGCGTGTTGTTTTATTGAAACACCTGCAAAGGCGAAAATTATTTCCAATGAGTTGCAAGGAAGATTCCAATTAAAATAATTGTTATCATGATTTGAAAAAAAATCCAAAACCATCCTCTACGTATAATTTTATAAGTTTCTACACTTGTGGTGTCTATTTTATGCATCATCGGTTTCTCAATATTGACTTCAGGATTGTTTAAAAAATCTATTATATCACACCATACTTTCTTTTCAGTCTGAAGATTGCGTTGGATTATTACAATATATGCAAGATGAAGTGATAGCAAAACAGCGCAAAGAGTTATCATCCAAAAATTTCCAAAATTAAATTGCTTGTAACTAATCGCAAGAACGAGTAACGTCCAAAAAGTTATATTAATTTTCCATTGATGACTTCTACTATCTCGAAATCTTTCTTGTTGAGATTTGTATATTTCAATCAGCATTTCTTTTGAGTATGGCATACTAGAGGTTTAACTAAAAATAAGTAATGTTTAGCAGGCTTACCAAGCGATAAAAAATGAGACTTAACAAATGATGATAGAAGCACTATGGCCCGGCCAACACCCTTCGACATGCTTCGACAAGCTCAGCATGA
>JANPMI010000043.1:0-5618 GCA_031422725.1 Chitinophagaceae bacterium
ACCCAATGCCTGTTCCCTTATCTGCAAAGCCTGTTGCAGCATGGGTTCAGCTTCTGCATACCGGTTTTTATAACGATAAAAATTACCGAGGTCGCTGATAACTTTTGCATAGGCGGGACTGTTCTCTCCCAGGGTTGTCTTATAAATATCTCCCGATTTTTTCAGCATCTCCTCTACCCTGTCCTCTCTTTTCATCAGCATCGCCAGGATAGCCACATTATTCAGCATATTGGCAAATTCCGGCTTGCCTCTTTCTAATCTTTTTTCAAGCCCCTGGTAAATTTTCTCCGCTTCAGTATATTTTTCCATCTGTTGAAACAGCAAAGCCAGGTTGGAAAAAAATTTCAAATGATTTCTTGCTTTACTAACTTCTAATTTACCTGCCAGTTGCAAAGCTTCCTGCAACAATTTTACGGCTGCTTCATACCGGCCCATGGATTGAAAAAGTATGGCCTGGTTATTCAGTACAATAGCATAGGCCATAGCTTCCTGCTGTTTGTTCGTCCGGATAACCGAAATAGCAGCAGTAAATTCTTTTTCTGATTCATTGTATTGCCCGAGGTTATAATGCAGGACTGCATAATTATTAAGCGATGCTGCTACCGCCATATTTGTTTCTCCCAGTTTTTCTTCCCGCAGTTTTAATGCCTGTGCAGTAAATTTTTCAGCCAGTGCAAAACGACCGGTAGTAGTAAAAAGTAAACCCTGGCTGGCTATTGTTTTCATATAGGCCAGTTCACTGGTACGATAAGCTTTTTCAAAAAAGAATTGTGCTGCCTTTAATCTTTTCTCAGCAAACAGGTAACGGCCCATAGCATAAGCGGACTGACCCATTTGCAAATTCAGGGTAGCGGTTTCTTCATCATCTATATCAACATCCCTGTATAACGATCTGGCGATGCCGCCCAGTTTTAGAAATTTGGCTCCAAACTCTCCCTTCCCCTGTCCCCCAAATAAACCTGAATTATCGCTGAGCAGGATAGCATAATCTATATCGGTAGAATCAAACTCAGACTTAATGCCTTCCAGTTCATTACGGACACCGGTACGGGCCTTCGTTTTGGCATCATACTTTGCTTCGTTCACTTCACCTTTTCCTTTATTGACAACTTTATCTTTTACTCTTTTCAGAATTTGTGCAGACAACCCGGATGGATCCAGGAACAGGAAGGATAAAAAAATAAGGATAAGAATTTTCATACACGAATATTAGAAGGTTGATGGTCCTTCTAAATTACAATAATTATCTGTAACACATCCGGCCGCTAAACGATACTTATGGGCATCTCTAAAAACTGCTATATAAACGAACTGTTTGTCAGGCTGAGTTTATCGAAGCCTTATCAGGCATCGGTTTCATTAACATTCAGTCTTCGACAAGCTCAGACTGACAGGGTTTTTAGAGATGCCCCTATATATTTGAGATTTTTACCAGCGGCCTGATGGCTGGCTACCTTCCTGCCTTATATCCCTGCCTGTGGCATTTCATCCCGCACATTTATCATTGGTAACAATACCATTTTCCGGTTGTATTTTTTGGTAGCTTGGCAGCACTAAAATTACCAGGTATGAAAAAAATCATTCTCTCTCTTATAGCAGTTATTTCCACTGCTTTATTATTTGCCCAAATACCGCTGACCGTTTCGCCAAGTGGCGGCAATAAAAAAGCTGCTGTGAGTGAACGCATCGGACTGACCGATGTAACCATTAATTACGATCGCCCCGGTGTAAAAGGCCGTGAAGGGAAAATATGGGGGCAATTGGTACATGCTGGTTTTATTGATCAACAGTTTGGTTCTTCCAAAGCAGCACCGTGGAGGGCCGGTGCTAACGAAAACACCACATTCAAGTTTTCAACAGATGTAAAAATTGAAGGACAGTCTTTACCCGCAGGTAAATATGGATTTTTTATTGCCTATGGGGCTGATGAATGCACCCTGATATTTTCTAAAAACAATTCCTCCTGGGGCAGTTATTATTATGATGACAAAGAAGATGCATTGCGGGTAAAAGTAAAACCGCAGGCATTGGATAAAAATGTGGAATGGCTGAAATATGAATTTATGAACGAAACAGAAAACAGTGCCGTCGTTGCGTTGCAATGGGAAAAACTTTCTATACCTTTTAAAATAGAAGTTGATTATGTAAAAGACCAGCTTGAATCATTTCGCCGTGAACTGAGAACAGACAGGGGATTTATCTGGCAAAGCTGGGACGAGGCAGCACAATGGTCTGTTCAGCGAAATACCAACCTTGAAGAAGCATTGTTATGGACTGATTCGGCCACCAATGGAGGTTTTGGCGGAGAGAAAAGTTTCCAGGCATGGAGTACAAAAGCACAGGTGCTGCAGAAATTAGGAAGAGGTGCTGAAGCAGCTGCTGTTATGCAAAAGGCATTACCATTAGGTAGCATGAATGATGTGCATCAGTATGCCAGGCAACTGCTGGGTATGAAACTGAACAAAACGGCTTTTGATGTTTTCAAAACTAACTTTGATAAATATCCCAACCAGTTTACTACGCTGATGGGAATGATGAGGGGATACTCTGCTATTGGTGAATATAAAAATGCACTGAAGTATGCCAATCTTGCTTTACCAATGGCACCGGCACCGCAAAAAGCCGGTTTACAAACAATGATTGACAAACTGAAGGAAGGAAAAGATGTGAACTAAAATATACCTGTTACCAATTAAAATGGAAGCCGTTCCCACAGTATTGTTGGGACGGCTTTTTATTTTGAAAGCACTGGGAAAATCCCTGTAATTTGTAGGCAAAACAGGTTACATGAAAAATATCTTTTTCTCATTTTTATTACTGGCTTCTGTAAACAGTTTTTCCCAAACCTGTGAAGAAAGAGAAGTAAAACTACAGCAGGCAATGGTTGGTTTTTCATCTGCCCTGTTCTATAATACCTATGGTGTTATCGGCAGTATTGCCGATGCCTATGTAAAAAATGCCTACAATGCAGAAATGGTGGATCAGTTGATGAATGCACAAAAAAATCTGGCTGATAACCTGGTGAAAGTATTAGACGGCCTGGTAAAAGACAATATACTTGACAAACAAATGGATAGGGATTATGCCGTATCTGCTATCAGTATCCTGGAAGGATTAAAAAAACAGGCCGGTTTTCTACAGGAATATGCCCAAACAAAAAAACAACAGAAACAGGAAGACTATGATGACCAGCGGAAGAAAAACTGGTCAGCCCTCAGCAAACTCATGGGAATAAAAGAATAAAGAAAATTAATTACAACCGAGCAGTTCACATAACTTCTCCTGCAAAGCAGGCCCCCGCAGGTTTTTAGCGATGATTTTTCCTTCCGGGTCCACTAAAATATTTTGCGGAATACTTTGTATATGATATAGCTGTGCCGCCGCATTATTCCAGAATTGAAGATCGCTGACATGTGTCCAGTTAAGGCTGTCTGCTTTGATGGCATCAATCCATTTTTCTTTCTGTCCCGGCCTGTCCAGTGAAACACCGAGTACCGTAAAATTCTTGGCACTAAACTTATTGAAATTCTCCACCACATTGGGGTTTTCGGTGCGACAGGGTCCGCACCAACTGGCCCAAAAATCAACCAGGACATATTTGCCACGGAAAGAAGAAAGAGAAACAGGCGTTCCGTTGGTATCGGGTTGTGTAAAATCCAATGACTGCGTACCTACAGCTCCAATTTTTTTCTCTGCAATAAACTGTTCCAGCAATTTTCCACCCTCCGTATTTCTTACCCCCTCATCTAAAAGATTAAATCTTTTTTCCAGCATTACTACATCTTCATTAAACTGGTAAGTGGCATTCAATACAAAAACAGTAACAGGAGAGGCGGGTTTATCAGTTACTAATTTATCTATTGTTTTCTGCATATTCTGCTGGGTGGCATTATAAGTTGCAAGCAGGCTGTCCCGTTCCGGGCCGGGCATAGTATAATTAATTGTGCTTGCCTGGGTATTTAATTGCTGGGCCAGCGATAAAAATGTTTTTATAAATCCTGCAAAAACTTTATGAGAGGCAGATCCTTCAATTTCATACACTAATGGTTCGGCTTTTTTCCCTTTAAAAGAAATGGTGGAGTTTTCTACATAGATTTCAACTGGTTTCCTTTCTCCTATAACGAGGAAACAAAGAACCGGTTCTTTTACAGTGCCTTTCAGCAAAAATTTACTCTTAAGCAGTTTTGCTGTGGCAATTTCTGTATTGTCGCCATTTTTATACAGGTGGATTTCAGTGCCATCAGCATATCCGTCCATTTTCCCATCAATAATAAATCCTTTGGGCTTGGTTTGTGCCAGAACAACAAACGGGCAGAGTAATAACAGGAACAATATTTTTTTCATATTACAGAATACTTTTCATTAATGATACAGAGAAAAACAAACAGCATACAAATTTATGCAATGTTGCCGGATGACAAAATACTTGTTAGCCCAAAATTGACGAGAGGAAGGTTTTTGTGGCTGCATTAACATCCGTGCTGTTTTCCAATGCTTTAATGTAGGCACTGCCGATAATGGCCCCGTCAGCCAGCTGACAAACGGCATCAAAGGACTGTTTGTTGCTGATTCCAAAGCCTACTAACACAGGGTTTTTCAGCTTCATGCCCCTGAGTTTTTTCAAGTAATCATCAGTATTGGCGGCCTTTTTATCGCTACCAGTGGTGGAAGAAGAGGAGACCGCATACAGAAAACCGGTGCTAAGACTGTCTAATTTTTTTATTCTTTCTTCCGATGTTTCCGGGGTGACCAGGAAAATAAAATCGAGGCTGTATTTTTTAATAATGGCACCGTATTCGGTTTCAAATTCATATTCCGGTAAATCAGGTAAAATCAATCCATCAATACCAATTGCAGCGGCATCGGCACAAAATTTTTCAAAGCCGTACTGCAAAACCGGATTCATGTAGCCCATCAAAATAACTGGTATAGAAATTTCTTCCCTGAAATCTTTTAATTGTTCAAACAGTTTGGCAATCGTCATTCCGTTTGCTAATGCAATACTACCGCTCTGTTGTATCACCGGGCCATCGGCTAATGGATCGCTGTAGGGCATACCAAGTTCGATGATGTTTGCACCGTTTTGCTGCAGGGCTTTCATTATACCCAATGTTGAATTTAATTGCGGATAGCCGGCGGTGCAATACACATTAAGCACATTGCGTTTGTTCTTGCTGAATAATTCTTGTAGTCTACTCATCTTATTTTTTAACCGCAGAGACGGGGAGACGCAGAATATCGCTTTGTATTTCTCCCCGTCTCTGCGCCTCTGCGGTAAATTATTTCATTTGATTCATGTACGTCCCCAAATCTTTATCCCCTCTCCCACTCAAACAAATCACCACCACATCTTCTTTGGTAAACCTCATTTGTTTCAATGCCGCCAAAGCATGTCCCGTTTCCAATGCCGGAATAATACCTTCCAGTTTCGCCAGTTCAAAAGAAGCCGCCAATGCCTCATCATCCGTAGCACTTAAAAAAGTAGCCCTCCCACTTTTAAATAAATGTGCATGCAGCGGACCAATACCCGGATAATCCAACCCGGCAGAAATACTATGCGGCTCTACTACTTGTCCAACTTCCGTTTGCATCAGCAAACTTTTACTGCCATGCAAAAT
>JANPMI010000044.1:0-1696 GCA_031422725.1 Chitinophagaceae bacterium
CCGTTCTTTATTTTTTTCCGTAAGGCGATGATGGCTGGTTGCAACCGCAACTGGAATATAGTATATACCTGCCGCCCGGTTTCTTTTTCCATATCCATCAGCGCCTTTGCATTCCAGGGATTTAAGGTAAGCGGTTTCTCACATATCACATCAGCACCGGTACGAAGACCAAAACGGATATGTGCATCATGCAGGTAATTAGGAGAACAGACACTTACATAATCAATCTTTATCCCCTGTCTTTTTAATTTTTCAATATGCCGGTCAAAGCGTTCAAATTCTGTAAAAAAATCAGCATCCGGAAAATAACTGTCAAGAATACCAACAGAATCATTTTTATCCAATGCCGCCAGCAGGTTGTTCCCGGTTTCTTTAATGGCTTTCATGTGCCGGGGGGCAATATAGCCAGCCGCTCCTATCAGTACAAAGTTTTTCAATATTTTTATTTAACCACGGCGAACACAGCGCATCACCGTGTTAATTCGCTGTGCTTTTGAGTGATCGCTATGGTTTATCCTTTTTAGAGCTTTCCCAGCACCACCCTCTTAATCCCATCCTTCAATTGTTTTACATTGAAATTGATAAGGTATCCTAATTTACATCCTGACAATTTCATATATGTCAGCACTTGTGCCAGATGTACATCATTCAGTATTTCTACAGCCTTTATCTCCACAATCACTTTTCTTTCTGCCCGCAGATCAATTCTGTAACCACAATCCAGTTTTACCTCTTTATAAACAACCGGCAATGGCAACTGCGTCTCAATAAATAATCCCTTTTGTAACGCTTCATAACTCAAACATGCTTCATAAGTACTTTCCAGTAAGCCCGGCCCCAATTCTTTATGAACCTGGAATGCAGCATCAAGAATCAGTGTACCTATTTCATTTTCATGCATTCGATAAATCGTTTGCTTACGGCGAACACCGTGTTACACGGTCTTATTTTGCTGTGTTTTTCACTGTGTCCCGCCGTGACCGCTGTGGTTAATTTTATTTGATTTTAGAAACCTTACTATCACTCAATAAATATTCCTGTCCGCTTTCGGAACAAACAGCTTTATTCCCCTGATCAAACTTCAGTTGATGACCGTATTCACTCATCCACCCGTTTTGTTTGGCCGGATTACCCATCACCAGTGCATAAGCAGGCACCGGTTTCGTTACAACAGCACCTGCACCGATAAATGCATATTCCCCAATTTCATTTCCGCATATAACAGTAGCATTGGCACCAATGCTTGCCCCTTTCTTTACAAGTGTTGATATAAATTCATTCTTCCGGCTCACGGTGCTGCGGGGATTAATGACATTAGTAAATACCATGGAAGGCCCGAGGAAAACATCGTCTTCACAAATCACTCCTTCGTAAATGGATACATTGTTCTGCACTTTTACATTGTTACCCAGCTTTACTTTTGCTGCTACAAATACATTCTGGCCAATTGTACAATTGTCACCTATTTCGCATCCCGGCATGAGGTGACTGAAGTGCCAGATTTTTGTTCCTCCTCCTATTGTACATCCATCATCAATAACAGCAGTACTATGTGCAAAGAAACTCATCTTATTGCTCCACTATTTTTTTCAGGTACTCTCCATATCCGCTTTTAGCCAGTTCATTGCCCAGTTGCAGCAACTGCTCTTTATTAATAAATCCATTTCTATATGCCACTTCCTCTATACAACCTATT
>JANPMI010000045.1:0-42116 GCA_031422725.1 Chitinophagaceae bacterium
CAGGTTGTAACGCCGGTGGTACTTAGACAAACTTTCGCTGATTCAGAATCTACAACATCTTAGCCAGCTCCATCCGCAGACAAACTGCGAATTAAATTATAAAAACCTATCATGGCTTTTAAACAATTAAGCATTATTGAACCTATCCTTAAGGCCGTAGCCGAAGAAGGATACACTATTCCAACACCCATTCAGCAACAGGCTATTCCACTGGTGCTGCAACGTAAAGACCTGCTGGGCTGTGCCCAAACAGGCACCGGTAAAACTGCCGCTTTCGCCATTCCTATTCTGCAGATTCTGCATGAACAAAAACCAATGGCACCCGGCATCAAAGTATTAATATTAACGCCAACAAGAGAGTTGGCCATACAAATTGATGAAAGCTTTGCTGCCTACGGAAAATTTACCGGCATCCGGCATACCGTTATTTTTGGCGGCGTATCACAACTGCAGCAAACAAATGCACTGCGCAGAGGTGTTGATGTATTAGTGGCTACACCCGGTCGTTTATTAGATTTAATGACGCAAGGTTATATCCACTTAGACAAACTGCAAATATTTGTGCTGGATGAAGCAGACCGTATGCTCGACATGGGCTTTATTCATGATGTAAAAAAGATAATCGCCAAACTGCCACCAAAAAGACAAACTCTTTTCTTTTCGGCTACTATGCCACCCGAAATTCAAAAACTGGCAAATGTGTTATTAACCAATCCTGCGAAGGTGGAGGTGACACCGCCTGCTACTACGGTAGATAAAATAGTGCAGAGCCTTTATCATGTTGGTAAAATGGAAAAACCGGAATTGCTGCTGCATTTATTGCAGGACAAAGCGATTGTTACTGCATTGGTCTTTACCCGTACCAAACATGGTGCTGATAAAGTAGTGAAGATTCTGCAACGCTTTAATATAAGAGCTGCTGCCATACATGGCAACAAATCGCAGAATGCAAGACAAGGTGCATTGTCTGATTTTAAAAATGGTACTCTTCGTGTATTAGTCGCTACTGATATTGCAGCAAGAGGAATTGATATTGATGAACTGACCCATGTTATCAATTTCGATATGCCGAATATTCCTGAAACCTATGTACACCGTATTGGTCGTACCGGCAGGGCAGGTAATACGGGTATTGCTATTTCCTTCAGCAGTGTGGATGAAAGAGAAGAATTAAGAGATATTCAAAAACTGATTGGTAAAACAATTCCTGTTATACAGGAGCATCCTTTTGTAGGCAATGCACATGTGTCTGCACCGGAACCTCCGCAACGGCAACATAGGCAGCAATCATCCTTTCAACCACGGCGTAATAATTTTCAATCGCAGGGTGCCGGTAGTGGTAATAATGTGAGAAGAGGATATGGGCCACAACGCAGCGGCAGCAGATAAGAGAAATCTTCAGGAGTTGGGAAACCCATGATAAAATTTTAAATTTGGGAATGAATAAGTCAGTTCACATATTTAAGTCATTGGATGAACAGGAGCAGTTTCACAAAAATCTGATGCTTCAAAGCACTGTGGAAGACCGGTTCAGGAAACTGTATCAAATGCAGCAAATGACGAAATTGCTTCATCCCGTTACTGATAAATCCCGAAAAATCCTGATTCGTAAATGGACATCCTGAATACAGAGTTCCTTTCATTTCTGAGCTGTGCCCAAAAGCACCAACTCCGCTATTTACTGATTGGCGGCTATGCGGTGAATTATTATGGGTATAACCGGAATACTGAAGACCTGGATATATGGCTGGCACCAACTGTTGAGAACCGCCAGGCTTTTATAGATACTTTGTTATGTATGAAATATTCAGAAAGCGAAGTAACTCCTTTGCTTAAAGAAGATTTTACAATTCCTTTTGTTGGCACCATTGGTTCTAGTGATGCAGTTATAGATGTTTTGACATTCGTTCATCAATCTATTTCGTTTGATGAAGCGGAAAAACAAAGAACTCAATATGAAATACAGCCCGGTATTTTTTTGAACATAGTTCCTTATGATGTACTTAAAGACATGAAACTCCGGACACACCGGGAAAAAGACATGTTTGACATTGCCCGGTTGGAGGAAATAAAAAATCTTCAAAAGCCCCCGGAGTAACCTGCTTCAAATTTGTGTCTGTAGCAAAAAAATTACATACCAGCAACAGCCGTCATTGTTTTTGAAACTGCAATGGTCGTTGTCCTTGTTGTTTTATTCCCTGCTTCATCGGTGGCAATGACAGCAATCGTATAAATCCTTGGTGTTCCATCGGGCAGGCGGCTTGCTTTCAACCGGAGCAAATGATCATCAACAATTTCCCAATCCTGAATACCATCGGTAGCATTACTGCTAACAGATACGGCTGTTTTTACATTCTCCCCATTATCTGATATGGTATAATTCACAGCTACTTTTTTCATTTTTCCGGAAGCAGGCCATAACATCATTCTCGAAAGAGTAATGAGAGATAAGGAAGGCGGTTCATTATCTGTAACAGTGACGGTAAAAGAACATTTTTGCCCTGCGGAAGTAGTTACAATAATGCTGTGCGAACCCAGGCGAAAAAATGAACCCGAAGCCGGGGTGTAGGTCGGGGTACCGCATTCAGCAGCCAGCGTTAATGCTGGAAAACTGACGGTGGCGCCTTCTTTCCCGTTATCTGCTTTGACTACTATGTTCTCCGGACAGGAGAGTGTACAATTCTGTGCTTCACTTTTTGACAGGCTAACAAAAATAATGGCAAGAGTGAACAGTGCTTTGAGGGGTGTCATGGTGGATGTTTTAAAATTTAGTAAAGTGGAATATTTATTACCAGGGCAGGATACATAGCAAATACAAACAGGATACCAAATTTCATAATCCGGGTCAAATAAAATATTTAAAGGGCAAACGGGCAAATAAATTCCCGTTTTAAACAGGGCAGGAATGAAAAAATATTGAAAAAAGCTTATTTTAAATCTCTTTTATTGTTAACCCGGTAGCAGATGGCCCAAATGACTGCCGTAAGGATAACAGTAAAAATAACATGCTGCTGAACGATGGTTAAAGATTTATCGTAAGCTTCTTTATCAATTCTTCCAATAAATGCCGGTACAGGTATTATCCGGTCAGAAATTTCGAGGGGTAAAAAACGACCATTGTCATTTCCATATTTTTTTAATATGCCAACAAGAATGGGTTCCAGAATTATAAAGTAGAATAAAAAAATACCCAGAGCTATAAAGGCTTTGCGTACGAGAAAACCAATTAAAAAAGCAATAGACAGCTGAGCAAAAGTTTGCAGGGCAAATAAACCTATATAATAAGACATACCCCAGGTATCCCGGATCAGTCTTTCCTGGTTGGCAAAACCTGTAACCAGGGCTACAGCGAAAAACAGGAGAGTAATAATCAGGGATATTATTAATACATCTACCAGCTTACTGGTAACAAACTGGCTGCGGCTCCACCCGTCAATAATGTTTTGGCGGTGCGTTTTGAAAGTATATTCATTGCTGATAAACATAATGATAATCACGGCCGGGATGAATATAAAAATGGAAGAAGCATAAGCTACCGTATGCCATACTTCAGGGAAAGTGAAAGGATTGCCAATCATCATTTTTGCCAGCTGGCCCGACTGCGAAGGCTGATTAACGAGTTCATCGTAAATCATGTAAAAAATATAGTTGATGCCCGGGTAAGAGAGAGCCGTAATGCCCAGGATCCACCAAAAGGCATTATACTTTTTCATCTTCAGCCATTCTGTACGTATCAGCGTAGTCATATGCGTTTGTTATGCTTCGGCAAGCTCAGCATGACAAACGTCTGTCACCCTGAGCTTGTCGAAGGGGTTAGTTATTTGTCAATTCGAAGAACCTTGCTTCAAGCCGTTTCTTTCTTAATACTAATTGTGTAAGCACTACTCCATTATTAAAACAATGCTGATTAATCTCTTCCATCTTTGCCATTCCTTTAGGGAAAATGATTTGCACCGTGTTGGCTTTTTCATCAACCACCACTTCTTTTCCCATGTTCTTTAAAATAGCAGATAAAACATGAATGTCAGCAGCACTCAGCTCCACAATATCTTCATCCATCATTATTTCTGCTACATCGCCGGTAGTGATGAGGTTTCCGGTTTTTAAGATGGCTGCATGGGTGCATACTTTTTCCACTTCATCCAGCAGGTGGCTGGCCATAATGATGGTGTGTCCCTGCTCTTTTAATTCAACAATCAGTTTTCTTATATCGGAGATACCAACCGGGTCAAGGCCGTTGGTGGGTTCATCCAGTACCAGCACTTTAGGATTGCCTAATAAGGCAGCTCCAATGGCTAACCGTTGCTTCATCCCAAGACTAAAAGATTTAAAAGAACTCCAGCGGCGGTCATAAAGATTTACTTTTTTTAATACCTCATCAATATCTTTTTTTGTTCCCCTGCCGCTGATGGCCTGTGTGATTTTTAAATTATCTGTACCTGACAGGTAACTATAGAAGTTAGGTGTTTCTAATAAGGAACCGATCTTTTTTCTTTGTTGCGGAGAACCACCCGGCTGACCAAACCAAAGGAATTCTCCTTTATTGGCTTTTAGCACATCCATTACAATTCCTAATAAAGTAGTTTTGCCGCTTCCGTTGGGACCGAGTATGCCGAACACACTTCCCTGCGGCACATCAAACGACACACCGTTCAATGCCCTGACGGGACCGTAAGACTTCGCCAGGTTTTTGATAGAAAGAATAACACTCATACAAATTCATTTATTAAGCGATGAAGGTAAAAGTTTATACGTTATGGCAGTAAAACAATATGACTATTGGGGTGTTATTTAAAAGCTAACTTCAAATCACCAGGGTTTATGTCAACTATTCTTATCACCGGGGGTACGGGGCTTGTCGGCAGGGCACTTTCAAAAGCCCTGCTCGAAAGGAATTACCAGGTTATTATTCTTACAAGAAATGTAAAAAGAATGGACAGCCCGGATATAAAACTGCGGTATGTACAGTGGGATGCTGATAAACAGCTGATAGATAATAACGCTATTTCTGAGGCTGATTATATCATTCACCTTGCCGGGGCAGGGGTGGCAGATAAACGATGGACAGAAAAAAGAAAAAAGGAGATTGTTGATAGCCGGGTGAACAGCAGCAAACTGATAGTGGATGCTTTGAAAACAGTTTCTGATAAAGTAAAAGCGGTGATAAGTGCATCGGCTATTGGGTGGTATGGAGAAGGAGGCGATGCCCGCCAATTTGAAGAGTCTGATCCGCCGGCGGGGGATTTTCTCGGGCAAACCTGTAAGCAATGGGAAGAAAGTATAGAACCGGTCACTCAATTGGGCATACGATTAGTGAAATTGCGGACGGGAATTGTATTGAGTAAGGAAGGAGGAGCGATCAAAGAATTTATCAGGCCGATGAAATTTGGTGTTGCTGCTATTTTGGGAACTGGTAAACAAATCATCAGCTGGATACATATTGATGACCTGGTTAACATGTATATCACCGCCATTGAAAATGAAAAGATGAGTGGAGCTTATAATGCTGTTGCACCTAACCCGGTTTCAAATAA
Organism: Chitinophagaceae bacterium; assembly: GCA_031422725.1. GTDB lineage: Bacteria > Bacteroidota > Bacteroidia > Chitinophagales > Chitinophagaceae > JJ008. Next base: position 5,535 of record JANPMI010000045.1, read on the forward strand.
AGAGCTGACACTACAATTAGCGAAAAAAAGAAAAAATTTTTTTATCCCTGTTCATGTTCCTTCCTTTATCCTGAAACTGGTTTTGGGAGAAATGAGTATTGAAGTACTGAAGAGTGCAACGGTTAGCAGTAACAAAATTCAGGAGTCTGGTTTCCTTTTTAAATATGCAACTATAAACGAAGCCCTGGAAAAAATTGTATAGTTAAGCCGGATAATCGTTTGGGTTCACCTCTGCATGATTGGGATGCCAGCAATTCGAAAATTCTCCCAAAACAGCTTTGCCATTTTCAAAATCCAACCGGTGAAGATGCAGGTTGTCAATATCTTCCTGCCGCACTTTCCGGTATATAGGATGCATGGTGCCGCCTTTAGTGCCCGCCTGTTTATCCGGCTCATATTGATATAGCGGATCAACCAATGTGCCTCTAGGATACATAATACCCGGAACTCCCTTACCACGGAAATCAATATCCCCGGGATGCTCAAGTCCTAATGTGTGGCCATACTCATGTGCCGCAGTAGTAGAACCTTTGTATAAATTTTCTAATTTGAAATAACCGCTGTTGCAACCCAGTCCATCTACAAAAGAAATATTGCCTGAGGCAAATTCTTCAATGCGGAAATAATTATTGCGGGGATCAAGGTTTTGATAAATGTCTATATCAATAATATCAGGTTGAAAAGAAGAAGTTATTTTGAAGACAACATTAAGCTTTACATCATCAAACTTCAAATTGGCGGCTGGCTCATTCCACATCGTTTCAATCTCCTCCCTCATCATTTCAGTAAGTTCAGGAGTGGCAGCATTGCCATAAGTAATGAGATGAGAATAAACAGTGAGCTGCAAACTTTCTATTTCTGCACTGCCCATTTTTTACTTTTGAGATAATATCTTCACTTCAGCCTTTCTTATCCAGCCCCAGATAAATTTTCCAGGAGAACTATAATGTTCAGTGTAAATGGAATTATCAGCACCAACAATGCTTAAGAAAGTATCCTCTTTTGTAAGATATATTTTTGGAGAAAAAGGAACCATACATCCCTCGTCCTGAAATACTTCCACCTTATCCTTATTGGCAACCGCCATAGATGATTCAGGATATTCTTTCCTCAACCATTCATTATTCAATACAGGTTGTGGTTTTAACCAGGCATAATCAGCTTCTGCTGTTACCCCATTGCCAAAACCACAATTGTAAGAACTGGAAAACCCATATATGTTAATTGAATTGCCTGTTCTTTGGAATTTAAGAATACAGGGAACGCTGGCCCCTTCAAATGTATTGTCAAAAGAAGCGGTATCATTTACCAAAAGAATAGTGCCATCTGTCTCTCCCCGGTTATAACCCGGAGGTCCATTCAAAACATCCAGCCAAAAACGATATTTATTGCCCTCCATTTTTTGTAATACTAATTGCCCACCAGGAATGGCGCTTTTGTCTTTGGGTGGCTGGAGCCCTTCCAGTTTCAGGGTATAACCGTATGCCCCCGAATGATCTTGGGAGTTCGCAGTTATTGCAAAACCTACAGTCAAAATGTAAAGGATAAGATATTTCATAAACTTCTTTTGAATTAGAAATATTGCTACGAAAAGTATGCCTTAAATGACTCCGATAATCGGGCAAATTCTTTGCGGGATTTATTAATTCCGATAAGACCGCCGGACAGAACAAGGTTCATATCCCGTAATATTCTTACAGAAAAAACCTCATCCTGTTGTTTAATAGATACAGCCAATTTAAAATATTTTACAAAAACTCCTAAAAGTACCCGCAGTGTTTTATTTCCTTTCTGATATATTTTTTCATCGCCTTTATCAGATTTTAAGGGGAGGCTCTCAGATGCAAAAAAAAGGTTCAGTTTATTTTCCAGTTCTTCCCGGGTAGTGCCGGTAATATTATACACTACTGAATCATTTCCAAAATCAACGAGGGTGGTTTGCATGGTGGTTAAGTTTAGTGGTTAAATTGGTCTGACCGTTCCGGTCTGACCATTAAATTTAGGTAAAAAGTTTAATAAGTTTTTCATCTGCCAATTGATACGACTTTTCGATAAAATTCGCAGGGTTATAATTGCAGTGTATTGTCGCAAGTTCTTTTTGACAAAGTGTGCCTGCACGAAGCCCTGCATAATCTTTAAAAGAAGAAAACTCCCAGTTTTCAAGTTTGTCTGTCAATTTTGCAACAAAGGGGTTTTGGCGTATATAATGAAAGCAATTGACATAATAATCCTGAACCAGGTAATTACTATCAGGTTTAATTTCTATTGCTGAAAGGCATTTCGATTTTGTTTTCTGTCTGAATACAGAACCTGTTTGTTTATATTGATTATTGAAAATTCTGGCATAGCCACTAAGTAGCTTCCGGACACAGTTAGTTATAGGATCAAGATAAATTCCGCCTTGTTTTATCTTAGTATCACATCTTTCATCTGTATAAATCATAAAATGAAAATGATTTGGCATCAGGCACCAAGCTATTGTAAAGCAGTTCGTTGTAAATGATCTCTTGTAAAGATTTAGAAAAATCAGATAATCCTTGCGGTTAAAGAAAATAGTCTGCCTGTTATTTCCCTGGTTGTAGATGTGGTATATATTGTTAGGGGAGAAAGGCATGTTGTTGATTGAGTCTGACGGTCTCCGTCTGACTCAATTTAATAGCCGGACGAAATCAATAAAATCTCTTTTATGGCGGGTCAGACGGAGACCGTCAGACCCTAGTTGCGTACCGGCCGTCCACTTTTCAACACACTCTGTATTCTCTCCAGGGTTTTCTTTTCACCACAAAGCGACAAGAAAGCTTCTCTTTCAAGGTCCAGTAAATATTGTTCCGAAACCAAAGTTTGTTCACTTAAATCACCACCGCACATAACGTAGGCAAGTTTCTTTGCTACAACTGAATCATGTTCGGTAGCATAATTAGCTGTCTTCATTCCATGTATGCCGGAATACAAAGCACCGAGTGCCGATTGACCAAGTACTTTAATATCTTTTCGCTGCACAGGAGTGGTGTAACCGCTATCAAATATTTCAATCACCGATTTTTTGGCTTCGGCAATTCTTCTTCCCTGGTTCATCACTATTTCATCCAAACCTTTTCTGTAAACACCTATACCAAAACCTTCCTGTGCTGAAGTGGCAACTTTGGCCGTAGCGATTGAAAGAAAACGATTTTTTAGTGTGATTGTTTCCGGTTCGTCTTCATGCATTTCATCGGAAGCTCTTAACACAAATTCTTTGGTGCCACCGCCACCGGGAATTAAACCAACACCTAATTCCACCAATCCAGTATATGTTTCAGCAGCAGGGCAACATTTGTCTGAATGCAAACTCAATTCACAGGCACCACCCAATGCCAAACCATGAGGTGCTGTCACAACAGGTATAGAAGAATACCTTACCCGCATCATGGTGTTCTGGAACATCCTGATCGCCATATCCAATTCATCATATTCCTGGTCAATCGCCAGCATAAATATCATTCCTACATTCGCACCGGCAGAAAAATTAGCTCCTTCATTGGCAATCACCAATCCTTTATAACTTTTTTCCGCTTTATCAATCGCTGTCTGAATACCTGCCAGCACATCACCACCGATGCTTCCCATTTTGGTGAACCATTGCAGACCGAGTACATCATCACCTAAGTCATACAAGCGGCAACTTCCATTCTTCCAGATCTGTTTATCGGTATAATTGCTCATTACAATAAAGGCCTCGCCGCCGGGAAGAACTTTATATGTTTTACTCGCCGGGTCGTAGCAATATTTTTTTCCACCTTCTACTTTATAGAAAGATTTATTGCCTGCTGCAAGCATTTCATCCACCCACGGAGCTACTTTATAACCAGCCGCTTTCATCGCTTCGGTTGTTTTGGCAACGCCGAGTACATCCCAGCTTTCAAAAGCGCCGATCTCCCAGCCAAAACCGGCCATCATACCATCATCTACACGATACAGTTCATCACTGATCTCCGGAATGCGGTGAGAGATATAAGAGAACAAACCATAATGAAAGAGACGATAAAATTCCCCGGCTTTATCTTGCCCGGCTACCAGCATTTTTAATCTTGTATATAAATCGTCAACAGGTTTGGCTGCTTCGAGGGTGGCAAATTTTGGTTTTACCCTTGCACCGTACTCCATCGTATCAAGGTTAAGCGTCAATATTTCTTTTTCACCAGCAGTACCTTTTGTTTTCTTAAAAAATCCTTGTCCTGTTTTATCGCCATGCCAGTTATTGGCTATCATTTTATCCAACCAGGCAGGAATTTTGAAATTTTCTATCGCTTCATCATCCGGGCAATTATCAGCAACGCCTTTTGCCACTTTCACTAAGGTGTCAAGTCCTACTACATCCCCGGTTCTGAACGTAGCAGATTTAGGACGGCCAATGATGGGGCCTGTCAGTGCATCTATTTCATCTATACTGAGTTGCAGCTTCTCTTTTACATTCATAATGGTCATCATGCCAAAAACACCAACACGGTTGGCGATAAAGGCAGGTGTGTCTTTACAAAGCACCGTTGTTTTACCCAAATACAAATCACCATAGCTCATTAAGAAATCAACAATCTCCGGATCGGTGTAAGGTGTGGGAATAATTTCCAGCAGCCTTAAATACCGTGGCGGGTTAAAAAAGTGAGTGCCGCAAAAATGTTTTTTAAAATCATCACTTCTTCCTTCGGCCATCATGTGAATAGGAATACCCGAAGTGTTGGAAGTAATCAGTGTTCCTGGCTTTCTGTATTTTTCTACCTGTTCAAACACTTTTTGTTTGATGTCGAGGCGTTCTACTACCACTTCAATGATCCAGTCGCAAGCGGCGATGTCTTTCATGTTGTCATCAAAGTTGCCGGTGGTTATTTTTTTGATAACGTCTTTATGGTAAACAGGGGAGGGGTTGCTTTTTATCGCTGCTGTCAGCGCATCATTCACTATTTTATTTCTTTCGGCTGGTTTGGCATCTGCCGCTACATCTTTGGGGACTATATCTAATAATAAAACCTGTACACCGATGCCTGCAAAGTGACAGGCAATTCTTGAACCCATAACGCCGCTGCCGAGAACGGCTATCTTTTTAATGACTCTTTTTGACATACAATAGAATTAGTTAGTTATGCAACTATTAGAAATCGAAGATAAGAGTTTTTGGGAAAGTTCACCTGCCTTGACTGAACCATAGCTAATAGTTAATTCTTTTTCTTTTTTCTTGACAAAAAAGAAACAAAAAGTCAAGGAAAAAAGAATGCTCCCCCTTTTTTCCGGCCAACGCACAGAGACTCCGAAAGGCTGGATAGTGTTTATTGGTATTGTAGTGGTAGTGCCAGACTCCGCTGCGTGTTATGCGGCAACCATCGAGGCACTGCTTTTTCGCCTGACTTGTTTATAGAGCTAAACGTTTTAAAGAAAGCGAAAAAGAGGTGCTGAGAAATTCATTTAGTTCATTCTAAGTCATTAAAATAACAAGAGGTTTTTATGAGAGGCTTTCTTTTTTGATAAAATTTTTCAACTCACTTTTTAAGGCCAGATGCGAAAACAAAACAGGAAGATTTAGTTTTGGGTAATCTTTTTTTATATTGAAATAAATAGTATTATCATCAGGAATGAAAATGATTGTTTTGGACCAAACATTATTCCAGGAAAGCTCATTTTCTTCGTTTATAATAATTATGTTTTTGTTCTTGAGTAAAATTGAGTTGTTTGTTTTATTCACAAAGGCTAATACCAAATCCATATTTTTATTTTTTTGAAATCCAGTATGAATATGGCTAAGATGAGAACCCATTATAGTTCTGTAAATACTATACACAGCAAGTATAAAAATGAAAATACATGTGAATACAAGGACACTAAGCTTTTTACTTACTTGCATATCCAGCCAGAAAAGTACTCCAGAAAGAATAGCCAAAGGAATAAGTATGATAATGACTCCGATTGCATTAATAATATCAGCCCAATCTCTTTTATATATAAGCTTTTTGGCTATAATGCTTTTTTCAATATTAATTTTAGGTGGAACTGCCATAAAGTTAAAAGTTTGATATTCCCTAAGAAGTTGATAATAGTATTACAACCGGGTCCATTAATAATTTTTAATTCCTTATTCCCCCACCATCACAAATGCTCCCCAATAGTAAGGATGAATATATTTTTCCTTAATGGTTTTTTGCGCCATAATATAAGCCGCCGATTTGTCTTTTGTTTTTAAGTAATGTTGATAGAAAATAATCATAAAATCTTTGGTGGCATTATCATCAACTTTCCAAAGGCTGGTAATGATGCTGCTGGCACCGGCAGCCCGGAAGGCCCGTTGCAAACCATAAACACCTTCCCCGGCATCTAAATAACCGAGGCTTGTTTCGCAGGCTGATAAAATAACGAGAGAAGTATTTTCCAGGTCAAGGTTTTGTGCTTCATAAGCCGTCAGGATGCCGTCATAAGTGTTTGCATATTCCTTGGCGGAATAATAGTTCACTACTCCCGACAACAGCAATCCTGAATTGGCCATGGCATTAAACAACCGGTAACCTTCTGTTGCATTTTCTCCCGCAGGCGACCAGTATCCATGTGTGGCGATATGCAATACACCCGGACTATGCAGTTGATACACCTTATCTTCTGAAGCCTGTTCCTTCAAATAATAATTAACGCCAACCTTCTGTAGTTCCATTTCTTTTTTGATGGCCATCACTTCCACTTCTGTTCCGGTCAGGTCCGGAATATTGTTATTGTTGAAATTGCGGACAAATGATCTTGTATTGTTGTCTGCAACAGGTGTATTCCCAGGTGTACCGGTTTTGTAAGCCGGTCTGCCAAAAAGGGAAGCTGTATGTATATCATTATTACCCGTAGTGCTTTGCCGGATATCGGTACCGGATGTGGTATAGTGTATTTCCATTTCATCCAGCAGGAACTGTTTACTCTCCGGATTTTTTAAGGCCGCAATATTGATGAGATGATAAATGCCATCGGGTGAAAAATAAACTTTGTTAACCCCTTTTAATTTTTCCCGGATGGGTTTCCAGAAATGATTGTAAGAATCTTTATCATCGGTTTTCAGCTTTATATTATTGCGGTACAACTTGTAGAACCTGTTGTCAAGGTCGGCAGCAAGGTCCGGCAGATATACCACTTCGGGATATTCGCTGCTTTTGGTAATAATATAAGCAGCATAATAGGCGGTATCAGAATAATAGACCTGGTCTTTCCAGTTGAAACGGATCATTTCTATGGCGGCTTCTCCTTCCTGCAACTTGTCCCTTACTTCTTTCCAGTCGGGCGGAGTGATCTTTAAATATTTTTTAAAATCTTTTGCTTTGGTGACTAATTCGTTTTCCAGCTGGTTAACTTCCTCCTGCAGTTTGCTCAGTTGCTGCTGATTTATTTTAGTTACGGTATCAATACTTGACGGGTCTTCCGTTTTAAAGTACTGCCGGATCAATTGCTGTTTCTTTTCAATCCACTGCTCATAGAGTTTGGTAATGCCGGCATCATTGGTTTTTAAAAAAGTTTCTTTCCTTTTTTGTGTTCCCTTCAGCGAAATTGATTTAGTGAATAGCACATTACTGTATGCCTGAGAAGCTAAATGCGGAAAAAGAGCAGGTTGTTTCTCCCCGGCAATTTTTACAAAGCTGTGAAAATTTTCATAACCGGCTTTGAGGCGGGAATTATAATATGTGACAAATGCTTTTTCACCAAAGGAAAAAATAATATCGTTAATCCAGCCTGCATTGAGAGTAAACAGTTCAGTATAAGCAGCTTTCGACTCATCCACATTTCTGTCCCGCATACTGAAGTAGGCGTACTGTGCAAAAGGTTCTGTTGACTCCCGGAAGTTCCGGGTGGTTTTTATTTGCTCGAGTATAGGTTTGAAGATGACCGGGTATTGCGGATTGCTGAGAAAAGCCATGTGTACCGCTTTCATAAAGTTGATGCCGATGTCTGCATACTGGCTGAAACTGTTATAATAAGTTTCTGTTTCTTTAATGTAATACGAAATTGGCTGTGGCAGTTGCGATTTTTTTCCCCGCTTGAGAAGAAAAACAGGCCAGTAAGAAAAGGAATATTGTTTCAGGTTAGGATATTGTTCTTTCATACAGGCCCGCCATGCAGCATTCGCTGAATCACTGCTTTTCCAAAGCCGGTTGGCAGCAGCATAGTCTTTCAGCATTTCTTTTGCATAAGCAGTAACGGTGTAGCGGGTACCGGTATAGGGATCGCAGGCTAATTTGGAACCCAGTGTTTTGGAAAAATATTCATATTGCTGATCAGCAGCCATGGCATAGGACTGGTAATCACCGATAGCTATATAATAGACCAATTTACTGGTCATGGCTTCTGACTTATATCCCGGTTTCAGATATTCATTTGCCTGTTCTGATAATTGTTCCAGCTTCCTGATATACTCTTCTGCTTTCAGGTATTCACCGGAACGGGCCAGGAAACCGATATAATAAGAATAGGAATGATACTCAGTTTTTTCATTTCCTTTCAGCAAAAGAGCCATTTCATAATTCTCTTTTGCCTTTTGAAAATCTCCATTACGTTCAAAGGCATAACCGATATAGGAATAATTGCTGAATGTTTTGTAAGAATGGTATTTATTAATAAAGGCTACGGCTTTTGCAGCATTATCCGGATCGGAAGTGGCGAACAAGCCCGGAAAAATTACATTGAACCATTGATTGAGGGAGTCAACGCCATAGTCATGCACCGGCACATCTTTACCTACCAATTCCCTCATCAGTTTATCCGCTTTGTCACCACAGGTTTTTGCAAGGGTGGCATCCGGAGCCTGGTTTTCGAAAATGGTTTTTAGTAAATAATAATTGGAATAAGTCTGGAGGTCTTTTTTCTTTTCCAGCATATTATACATCTCTTTGGCAATGGCCATTACTTTTTTCTTGTCGGGAGCATTCACATAAATATCTGTGAGTTTATTATTAAAATCATCCTGTGTTTGTGCAAAAGCATTGAAGGCGGTAAAAGCCAGCAGGAGAAATGCGGGGAATAGACGTTTGAGAAATAATATAATTATCATGGATAGTTAATAGCCATGATAAGATAGTAAAATTTTAAGAAAAGTACTGCTTTTTGTGCAGGTGATGATACAACTGTGAGGCTATTCAAAATCAATAGGAGGCAAATTACGTTGCTCCAGTTCCTTCCTGTATTTCCGCATCATTTTTTTATTACCCTTTATGCCAACACTGCTGGCCATGCCACTCATGGCAATTTTAATCAAATAATTAATAGCGGACTTGTCCCGTTGGCGAATAAAAAATACCCTGCCGGTCCGGGAATCATTTTTATTTTTTATGATTAAGTTGAGAAGCCCCGTAAGAAAATTTTTACTGGCGGTATCCCCATTTTTCAGCAAGCGAATTTTCAAGTCATGGTAAAACATTTTCATTTCCCCCATGGATAAATATTCCCTGCCTACGGCCCGCATACTGAGAGTATCTAAATAACCTGATTCAATTTTTACAGAGGCCAGTGCAGGAAGAACTGTATTAAATATAGTAAGGTCAGCCGGTTTCATCCGGAGAGTCATTAAAAATCCACCCAAAGAATCCGTATAAGATTCCTTTACTCTTAGATCCATCCAGGCGGTATCCATTACATAACCTGTGGCCTGGATGGTTAAGCTGTCGGTGGGAGAAATATTATAATTCTTTGCATTTACAATCCGCATGTTCATCCTTGTTACAGGAATGGTAGCCGGCAATTTTATTTTTTCATTTACTTCGGTATATTCCACATTAGCATTATTCAGCAACAACGTATTAACTGATAATTTTTGCGGAATCTTTTTCAGCATATTAACCGGTAAGGGTTTTATAATGCCGGGGTTAAAAGGCAATTGTTTATCCTTGTAATCTGTAAATGAAAAGTTATCAATAACAGCAGTGCCAATATTTAATGTGTTATTCTTAATATACCGGTCAATATCAACAGGGCCAACCCGGATGAGTCCGGTTTTAAAAGTTATATAATCAGCCTGGTATATTTTTTTTGCAAGGAACGAGTCTTTACTAAGGGCAGGATTATGTGAAAAAGAATCCAGCGAAAATGTATTGCTGCTGCGGTTAAAACCTGCATTATACCATTTAATAGTACTATTGGAATCAGCAAAACTGCCGGTAAATTTTTTTATCTGGAAGGCAGCATTGGCTGCCGCCAGTTCCTGCAGGTTGGTAATTGTGGCAGAACTGATGTTCAGGTTATTCAGTGTGGCGCTGTTCATTACCAGGCTTCCTTTTGATTTGCCAATGCTGTCTAAGTGAAAATCACGGGCATCGAAATTTATAACACTTCCCTTCCATTCAAAGGGTTGGTTTTCTTCCTGTTCAAATTTGATGTCTTTTATCTGTGCAGAAACTTTGCCCTCCCCTGTATTGAATGTTTTTCCTTTGGTATTGGTAAAAATAAAATTGCTCAGATAAAATTGAAGATTGCTTAGTACCGTGTTGCCGGAATTTATATACAAATCATTTGCCAGCAAAAAATTTGATGTATTACGTTCACCCTGCCAGCTCAGAGAAATAATGCCGCTGTCACTTGCCTGTGTAAAATTGATGGATGGCTGGCTTATTTTTAATTCATTGATATCTATTTTGGGCAGACCGGTTTTCTTTTCACCGGCGGTACTATTATTTGAAGCAAGATGAATTGTAATGACTGGTTTTACCACATTGATTGCATCCAGTGCAATATCACCATTGATTAAAGGCTGTATATGAGGTGTAACCGTTAGCGAAGGAATGGAAATGGCGGCATCCATTTTACCATTATTGTTCTTATATACTATTTGGCGGAATGAAGAACTGCTGTTGTCTGTAATATCATATTCAGCCACCGTAAGCTTAAGGTTATTATCTTTTACCTGTAGTTGCTTTCCGCTAATCTCGAGCCCTTCCAGTATTAATTTACTTCCCGGTTTTTTAATTAATTCATTGAAAAAAATGGTGGAGAGTTTTGTGGAGATTCTTTTTCCCGCAATGGTTGCAGTAACCAATGTATTTGCTCCACGGACATTATTGATTTCAATGATGGATGAACCAGAACCGCCTTTTTTGCTCCCCGGAAAAGAATTAATTGTTACATCTCCTTGTTCCCAGTTCACTCCATCTGCATAAATATTACCCGTTATTTCATCCACTAGCATTTTTTCAACCCTTACTTTCTGCAGATCAAGAAAAATATTTTTTTCTTTGCTTTTTACATTTATACTGCCTGCTCCAAACTGTCCGTTTGTGCCTGCATAGCGAATGTCATTTAACGCTATCGTCATATCACCTGCCTGTATGATACCTTTTTTAAAATCCAGGTTTTTTAATGAGTTTTTTATACCCGATAGCTTTGTGGACGTTAGCAATGAATTACTTTGCACTGAAACAGTGGCATCCTCCAGCTGTACCCGCAGATTTTTCTTCAGTTTGAGATCAATGGTACCATTTACTACAATAAGGTTTTGCAGATTCATATAATCATTAATGGCACCGAGAGATTGAAAAAGATTTTGTCTCCCTGATTTTTTAGGCTGATTGGGTGTAGCCGTATAGCTGATATAAGGACTGAACATGACAGCCTGTTCTGCTTTTAACCTTCGTTCAAATACAAGTTCATCCCAGGAAAGACCTATCAGGTTAAATTGAGGTATGCTGAAAGTGTTGAGGATTTTTCCATTGTCTAATTTGTGAAAAATAAAATTGCTGAGAGTGATGCGGTCATCCCTGAACAATACACTGTCAAATTGAATGCTGTAGCTGCTGTCCTTTATGAAATTTTCATAATTACGGATAGCCATCGCAAAGCTTTTAATTTTCAATGGCTTTGCAGCTTCCTGGTCAATAGTAAGACCCTGCATTTCAAAACTGTTTTTACTGAACGTAAAAGACGTGGGCTGGCCATCCTTTATGGTCTTAATATTGAAGTCCGCATTACTTACTATAACAAAATCCAGCTGAAGATCACCGGTCAGTTGCTGAATGATATCCTCCAATTTTGGCGGCGGTTTATTACTGCCTTTTTTCTTATCCCGTTGCACCGTAAGATTAAACCTGGGATTAACACAATACACGGAATCAGCTTTGATTATTTCAGATTTATACAGCGCATCAAAATCAATATTTGTCAGCATTAACCTGTCAAAAAACACATCAAATGTTGCACTGGAACTATCACCCCTGGTTGCCGAGATAGTACAACTGTCAAAGGCTACTAATTTTCTTTCGAGGTTGATCCGAAACCTGCTGAAGCTCAACCGGTGCCTGCCATCCGGAAAAAGGATGTCCTGGTTATTACTCCTGAGTACAATATTGTCACTGAATAATATTTTCTCTTTCACTCTTTGTTTGCTGCTGTCCACCTGCAGATTGTCAATATGGAAATGGAGGTTGGTAATGGTAACCGGCAACTGATCGGGTGAAATTTTATTGATAAGGGTGAAGGTGCCGTCATCAATCTGAAAACGTTTTACTTTTAATACCTGCAGGGCATCTTGTATGGAAGAATACACTTTTCCCAGCTCTTCCGGAATAGAAACATCTTTCTTTTCTTTTTTGCCGGGTTTGTCAGTTGCCCGCAAACGGGTAACCAGTACATGCGGACTTAACAGGGTGAGTGAATCAATTAATATCTCTTTACTGAAAATTATTGGAAGAATAGCCCTGGCTTGTAGTTTTATTTTGTCAACACTAAAACGATAGGCGGTGTTTCCGGTTAGTGTATCCGTGTTATAAAACACCGCTTTTTCCAGTTCCATTTTTTTGCTGAAATAATTGAAACGGAATTTTTCCACTTTCATTTTCAGTTTGCCATTGGATTTTGCCTCTACCATATTTTCCAGCAAATCCTTTGCATGTGCTTTGAACCAAAAATGAAAAGCCGTCAGCAATACTAAAAGTATGCTGAAAAAGATACCGGTAATCTTCAAAAGTTTTTTTGTAAAACGTTTTGCTGCCAAGGTGCGGAAGGAATTTAAAAGTAAATTTACTAAAATTCAACCGGCTATTTTTTTTTGATTACTATCGGGTAAAGAAAACCCCGTATCGGGATATGGACAATATAATTATGCCAGAAATAAATGTTAACTGACATTTGAGCCCGGGGAAACAGGATTTTCAGGTTTCAGCAATTGTAATTTTCCATCACTGTCTTCAGCAGTTAATATCATACCCTGGCTTTCAATGCCTTTCATTTTTCTTGGTGCCAGGTTGGTAACAACAACAACCTGTTTGCCTATCATTTCTTCCGCAGAATAATGCAGCGCAATGCCGGAGACAATAATTCGTTTCTCCGTTCCCAAATCAACTTCCAATTTCAACAATTTATCTGCTTTCGCTACTTTTTCGCAGGCAGTTACTGTACCGGTTTTTAATTCAAGCTTTGCAAAATCGTCATACACTATTTCGGGTTTGCTCATTTCATTTAATTTTTTGGGTTCGGCTGTTGACTGTTGACTGCTAACTGCCGGCTGCTTCACTAATCCGGATTTTAATTTTTCAATCTGCTCTGTTATCTCCTCATCCTCAATTTTTCTAAACAATAGTTGCGGCTCTCTCAAACTATAGCCAACGCTTAGCAATTTTATACTACCGGCATTTTCCCAATCCAGCATTTTGTCCACCACTTTCATCATCTGCAGCATTTTCTTTGCAGTGGTTGGTAAAAATGGATTGATAAGTACAGCAAGATTTGCACAAAGCTGCAGGCAGATGTGCAGGCAGTTATCAATGCTTTTTTGTGCATTCGCAACTCCCTCTCTCCCGCCAATTGGCGGGATGGAGAGGGCAGGGGTGAGGTTCTTCGCTACTATCCACGGTTCTTTTTTCTGCATATACTGATTGCCTTTGCGGGAAAGGTCTATCACCTGGAACAAGGCATCACGGAAACGATAATTTTCTAATGCAGATTGCACATCTGCTTTGGTGCTTTCAATATCTGCAATCAACGTTTTATCATTGTCATCAAGAATATCTTCATGAAGCCTGGGAACTTTCCCACCACAGAGTTTATGCATCAGCACCCATGTTCTGTTTACAAAATTCCCGAAGATGGAAACCAATTCGCTGTTGTTTCTGTCCTGGAAATCTTTCCAGGTAAAATCGTTATCCTTTGTTTCGGGGGCATTGGCACATAACACATAACGCAGCACATCTTCGCATCCGGGAAAATCTTTTATATATTCATGCACCCACACAGCCCAGTTGCGGCTGGTAGATACTTTCTCTCCTTCAATGTTTAAAAATTCGTTAGCCGGTACATTGTCAGGCAATACAAAATTGCCATGTGCTTTCAGCATGGCCGGAAAAATGATACAATGAAAAACGATATTGTCTTTGCCAATAAAGTGAACCAGCTTTGTATCTTCTTTGCACCAGTAGTCTGCCCATTGTTCAGTTAATTCTTTAGTAGCAGAAATATAACCAATAGGTGCATCAAACCACACATATAACACTTTTCCTTCTGCATCTTCGATGGGAACTTTTACGCCCCAGTTGCTGTCTCTCGTCATGGCACGGCTCTGCAAACCCTTATCTAACCAGCCCTTGCACTGGCCATAAACATTGTTCTTCCATTCTTTATGCTCTTCCAGCACCCATTGCTTTAACCAGGGTTCATAGTGTTGCAAAGGAAAATACCAATGCCGGGTTTTCTTTTTTAAAGGCACAGCATCACTCAATACACTTTTTGGATTAATAAGTTGTTCAGGGCTTAAAGAAGAACCGCATTTCTCACATTGATCACCATAGGCATTTGGATTGGCGCAAACGGGGCAGGTGCCGGTTATATACCGGTCAGCTAAAAATGTTTTTGTTTTTTCATCATAATACTGCTCGGTTTCTTTTTCTTCAAATAGACCATCATCATACATTTTTTTAAAAAATGCTGATGCTGTCTCATGGTGTACTTTATTTGAGGTACGGGAATAAATATCAAAAGAGATACCCATTTGTGCAAAACTGTCTTTAATAATCGCATGGTATTTATCCACCACTTGTTGCGGGGTAATTCCTTCCTTCAGAGCCCGGATAGTGATAGGCACTCCATGTTCATCGCTGCCACAAACAAATTTTACATCTTTCTTTTGTGCCCGCAGGTAACGGACATAAATATCAGCAGGTATATAGCAACCTGCCAGGTGGCCGATATGAACGGGGCCATTAGCGTAAGGTAATGCGGCTGTAACTAAATATCGTTTGGGGTTGATCATCATTAAAAATTTAACCGCAGAGACGGGGAGGCGCTGAGGTAGTTTTGCATTTTCTCTGCGTCTTAGCGTCTCTGCGGTTACCGTTGCAAAAATACCGGAATACCTCCATTGCCCAAAATGGCATAATTCAGATAACTTTATGCTTTACATTATACTATATGATTAAAATTCCACCCTACTTGCAAAAAGGCGACACCATCGGAATAGTTTGCCCTGCAGGATGTATGGCCGCTGAAAAAGTGCAGACCTGCATCAATACTTTACAGGAATGGGGTTACCAGGTGAAAGTTGGACAAACAGTCGGCAGCGATTCACAAACATATTTTTCAGGAACTGATGAAGAACGACTGGCTGACTTTCAGCAAATGCTGGATGATGATGAAGTGAAAGCAGTGCTCTGCGGAAGAGGCGGCTATGGTATGGGCCGCATTATTGACAGTATTGATTTTAAGAAATTCAAAAGGCAACCCAAGTGGATTATCGGCTACAGCGATATTACTGTGCTTCATTCGCACCTTTATTCCAATTATTATATCTCCTCTCTTCATGCCCCCATGGCAGGTGCTTTTAATGAGGAGGGATTTAAGAATGAATATGTTTTATCAATAAAGAATGTGCTGGAAGGGAAAAAAATAAAATATAGCTGTCCTTCTCATGAGTTTAATAAGAAAGGAGAAGCTATTGGTGAACTGATTGGAGGTAATCTTGCTTTACTGGCTCATGTAACAGGAACTGATTCAGATATAAAAACAAGAGGCAGAATTTTGTTTATCGAAGATGTGGGTGAATACAGCTATAATATTGACAGGATGCTGTACCAATTAAAAAGAAGCGGAAAATTATCCCGGCTTGCAGGGCTTGTTGTCGGCGGATTTACGGATATGAAAGATACTGACCGTCCTTTTGGTAAAACGGTGTATGAAATTATCCGGGAAATAATAAAAGAATACGACTACCCCGTTTGTTACGATTTTCCCGTCAGTCACACGGATAGAAATTATGCGTTGAAAGTGGGGGTGGGGTATAAGCTGAAAGTGAGCAAATCAAAAGTCTTACTGGAAGAATGATTACTCATAATTGGCAGATAGAATAAACCTTCCGCTGCCATTGATTTTATAGCTGGTCATGTCATCGAAAGATGTTTGGTTTACTTTAATTTTAGAATCAAGGGTTATTTTATAATCTTTATAAAGCCAGGAAGTAGTATTGTAACTCGATTTTCTTCTTATACCCGCCACAGCCGCTTCAATGGAAGCAATGTAGGTTCCGTCTTTTTTGGTTGTAATAAGATAAGCAACCTGCATACTGGTGCTGTCACTCCTTTTCTTTTCTTCCAGCAGCACCAGTAAATCAAAATTAGTATTGGTTGTAATTTTTCCGGCCATGTAATAATTCCTGTTTTTTAATCGGTTATTCCTGGCGGTACCCAAAACAGGGGAGAACCATTTTTTTACCGACAGACTGTCTAAAAGATTTTTTTGCCGGGGTGCGGCATTAATATGTAAGCTATCGGAGACATAAACTTCGTCTGTAAATTTCAGCAGATCAGTATAAGTTTGAAGGTTTTGTGCCGCCGGGCTGAGGCAAGGGAAAAGAAAACAAATAAAAAACAGCTTTTTCATGGATTAAAGGTAAAACAGTGTACAGGAATTAGCAATACCGAGAAAGGGGTATTCTTATCCGGATAATTAGTCTTTTAACAGCGAATCAAGCTTTTGATGAAAAAGAGAGAAATCAGTAAGGTTATTGTGTTTCCCCTTTTCAATAGTAATTAATTCTGTTCCGGGCTTTTTTGCCACCAGCCATTTGGCTTGTTTAAAAGGTATTACTTCATCTCTTGTTCCGTGAAAAATACTTACCGGGGCATTTATATATTCAAAATACTGATAAGTGGGTAATGTATATTTTGTCATTGGCATCACCGGGTAAATAAAGAAGTAATGTTTCGCCAATGCATCCATGCTATAATAAGGAGTCTCCAGTATCAGTTTTTTGCAGTCTCTTACCGAAGCCAGTTGCGCAGCTATACCGGTACCGAGTGATTTACCATAAATAATGATGTGTTCCGCAGATACTTTGCTGATCGCCATTTTATAAAACAGCAAGGCATCATCATATAAAACCTGTTCTGATCTTTTCCCGGTTGATTTTCCATAGCCGGGGTAATCCATCATCCATACTTCATACTTATTCCGGGTAAAGTTGCCGGCATATTTTGCATAGCGGTTAATATTTTTTCGGTTGCCATGAAAATAAAGTACGATGCCCTTGCGGATGGAATCGGGAACAGTAAACTGAACAATGCTAAGATTTTTTTTGGCGCTAACAGGAAGGTTAATCTCCCGGAAAGGAATGTCAAACTGGTATTTATAATCAGTGGGTAGCTTCCGGGGGTGAAAGATAAATGTGTCCTGTAAAAAATATAAGGCAACGCCAATCATAATATAGACAAGGGCAATTATCTGAAACCACTTCCAGCTTTTCTTTAGTTTTGTTTTATTCATAATAAAAACCTTGCAAAGATAGGGTTCTGCTCCCTCTCCATTTCAATGAAGAGGGTTGAGGTGAGTTTAAAAAAAAGGACATGAAAATCATGTCCTCTGGCATAGGGAATTAATTATTTATTAAAACCGGTTGAAGTAATTTTTTATCCGGTACAAAGCATCATTGTTTATTTGCTCCAGCATACATTTCATTATTTCATTTTCTGTAGGGGCAAACTCCGCCCTGCGGTCCACCAATTGCTTATCACCTGCACTCAAGGCTCTTGCATCTCCTGTATAAGTGGCAAACTCCGTACTCCAGTTGTGATTGCCATTGAAATTATCATTCCATAACCAGCCGCCATCATTATCCCTCACATTTACCTGTAACAGTGCATCTGAGTTCATAGTTCTCCTGGTGCTGCTGATGTCTGCATGCACCCAGCCATATTCTTTTACAATTGAATCGGGACGGATAACAATTTCTCTTACTACAATTTCTTTTGATACCCTCCGGGTAGTACGGTAATCATGATAGCGGCCAATATTAATGGCAGCCAGACGCATATCTACTACCTGGTCAGTTCTTATTTGCTGGCTTCTGGCATCCCGGCAGAATAGAATTTTACAAATTCATTGCCCGAACCAAATTGTAAACTGCGGATCAGCTGATCATCAAAATTATTGCCCCCGACAGTGTATGAGCTGTAAACATATCCACCGTATTGCTGCATAGGCAGAATGACTACGTTGGTCACTGCATAATCATAAGCCTCATTCATTTTCTGTATGGCATCACGGTTCCCGGGTTTAAAACCCAGAGCAGCCTGAAATTCACAATAAGCATTCTGGTAGCTTTTTTTATCATATCGCTGCATGAACGTAAGGCCCCGGTCATACCTTATATCACCTGCTTTTTCACTGTAGGTAACCAGGTAGGAGGAATAATCAAGCGGCTTTACAATATTAAATACGGAAGGGACTCTGTAAATAGCCTCATACATTTTTTGAAGTGATGCATATTCATTATACATCCATTCCCATTTCAATTCATTATTGCTTTCTGCATTGGTGCGGATACGGCTTTCATGATCATTCACGGCGTACTGGTATGAATGCTGGATGATATCAAGTAGTTTGGCATCATTTGGATCTTTCTGCAATTTTTTTGCTGCCCGTTCTACGGCTTCATCATAATTGCCTTTTTCATACAGCTTGCCGGCCGTTTTGCAGGATAAAGAAAAAATACTGATTCCGGCAAAGAGCAAAATGTAGAGTTTTGATTTCATAAACACCTCCTTTTTCCTGTCAGACGTTCAAATGATAGTCCACATGATATTGCAGATCCGGAATTACAGAAATGTTAACAATGGAACGACTTCTCTACTCTCCGCCGCGGCGGATTTGGGGTTTAGTATTTCAATATATCCCGGACGAAATTGTGATACTCATCGAAAGAAGGAAGATTATTATGGCGACCACCATGGATGCGGATAAGAGTTATCATCCCCGGCTTTATGTTTTGTAAAGCCTCGCTGTGGCGGATGGGTATGAGCCGGTCTTTGGTGCCATGGATGATATAGGTGTGGCATTTTACGTTGGGCAACCAGCGGTCAGTCCGTAAATGAAACCTTAATACAATCCTCACAGGAAGTATGGGAAGAAACCGTTCAATCACCCGCAGGAAATTAAAATAAGGAGCATCCAAAATAAGATAGCGGGGGCTGTTATCACAAGCAAGCTTGGTGGCAAAACCACTGCCCATACTCCGGCCATAAACGATGAGATGGTCTTCACCATATTTTTCTCTTAATTTTTCGTAAATGAATTGCATATCATTCAGCATCTCCTTTTCACCCCGTTTGCCGGTACTTTTTCCAAAGCCACGGTAATCCAGCAATATCACATCATAATCATAGCGGTAAAAATCTTTGGCATACCTGGCCCATCCCTTTATACTTCTGGTGTTGCCATGAAAGTAGAGTATCAGACCTTTTGGGTTTTCCCGGAAGAAATGCAAACCGTTTATACGGACGCCGGGTTCAATATCAAAAAAATATTCTCTGAATGGGACATCATATTTAAACTGAAAATCCTGTTTTAATTTTTCTGGTTTGAAAATAAATCTTTCCTGCAGGAAATAGGCAAGGATGGAAAGAACGGTAATACCAATAATGATATACCAGATGAAGGAAGGTAAAATAGCTATTAGTTCATGGTGCATGGTTCATGGTTTGCCACTCCGAAAATTAGTTCATTACAGGCTATCATCCATGAACTATCAGCTTTCTCTACTCTTCCAGCCTTCGCAGCGGCAGACGGGTTACTTCACCAACAACAAGAGGGAATTTTTCGACAGTAACATTGCTTTGGTCAAGACTAAATCCTTTTTCTTCAGAAAGGCTGATATCTTTCAACCAAAAGTAAAATTTCATTATTATCCTTTCAAAGAAAGGGAGTTCATTGTCCTGGCTCAGGTATTTTTCCATTACGATAAATTGAAAATCGCCGGTGGACTTGTTTCTTTCTATTGTCTCATACTTGCTGGAGATATTAATCTCTCTTTTAACCGCCAGTTCTTCCACCACCTGCTGAAAAAGAAGGTTGATGCGGGGCTGCCTGCGAAAGCCCAGCTTAAAATCAACCCGGATAATATCATTGGGTATAATATGCTCAACCCTGTAGTCACAGGTATAAGGATCATCAAGTGTGTCAACATGCACCAGCCAGTATATATCTGCTCTTTTGGGTTTCTTACTAAGTATAGAATAAATTATCTTATGCTCTATCTCTTTTGGATTATCGGCACTGGTAAGATAAACCAGGTGTGTCGCATATTTAGGTACTGATTTATCACTGCTCAGCTCTTGTATTTTTGGGATATAATGATCGAGCCTTACAAATTCCACATAGCGATTTTTAATTTTCCGGGCCCTGAACCAGGCATACATAATCAGGAATAAAATACCGCCAACAATCAGTGCAACATACCCTCCGTGAGGAAACTTTTTCAGGTTGGCCACCAGGAATGCTCCTTCAATACAGAAATAGATAATCAGGTACAAATAGATATAAATTGATTTCACCCTTCTTAACACCAGGTAGTTGGCAAACAATATCGAAGTGGCGATCATACATAGTGTAATGGCCAGACCATAAGCGGCTTCCATATGTTTAGATTCCCGGAAGTAAAGTACAATACCCACACAACCTATATATAACAACGTATTGACTCCGGGAATGTATAGCTGACCTCTTTCCTCTGTAGGATATTTCACCCTCAGTTTTGGCCAGAGGTTCAGCCGCATAGCTTCCCCGATTAATGTAAACGATCCGGATATCAGGGCCTGGCTCGCAATGATGGCCGCCGCTGTAGCGATGATTATACCAGCCATTCTGAACCAGTCAGGAATGATACTGTAAAACGGATTCATTACAGATGTATCAAACAATTGTCCGTTGTAATTGGCGAGCAACCAGGCTCCTTGTCCAACATAGTTTAAAACAAGACAGGTTTTTACAAATATCCAGGATATACGAATATTGCCTTTACCACAGTGACCAAGGTCACTGTATAATGCTTCTGCCCCGGTGGTACATAAAAATACCGCACCTAAAATCCAGAAACCATCAGGATAATCCCTCAGCAGGTCAATAGCATGATATGGATTAAGTGCTTTAAAAATATTCAGATCATCAAAAAAATGCAGCATTCCCATGGCGGCCAGCATTAAAAACCAAATGGTCATGACGGGCCCAAAAAATTTTCCAAGAGAACCTGTACCGAATTGCTGCATCATGAATAGCAGGGTGATAATACCCAGAACGATATAGACAATTGTCCAGGTGCTGATATGACTCAGTGATGGGATTTGTCTCAATCCCTCTATGGCAGAAGTAATGGTAACCGGGGGTGTAATCATTCCATCGGCAATCAGCGCTGCACCCCCAATCATGGCCGCAACTACCAGCCATTTTTTTCTCCTTCTTACCAGGGCAAATAAGGAAAAAATACCTCCTTCACCTTTATTATCGGCCTTCAACGTCAGCAATACATACTTAATAGTTGTCTGGATAGTAAGCGTCCAGATAATGCAGGAAAGACTGCCAACAATCAATTGTTCACTTATAACTTTTGTTCCGATGATGGCATTAAATACATAGAGGGGGGAAGTTCCTATATCTCCGAAGATAATGCCGAGTGCAATTAATAGTCCTAACGGAGTAACTTTTTTTGTATTAACAGACATATATGCTGCCCGGAGCAGGTTTCTATTGACGGGCTTTTACAAAACGGACACAAATGTAAAGTTGGCAAATGGGAAAAGGAAATTTGTTTTACAAGCTATAATTACTCTTCCATTATCCTTTTTAATTTCAGATTTGTTACCGGAGCCACAATCAACGGAAATTTTTCAACCGTAACATTGGCTGCATCCAATCCAAAACCTTTTTCTTCTGAAAGGCTGTGTTCTTTCAGCCAGAAATGGAATTTCATGACCACCCTTTCCATAAAAGGAAGCTCATTATCCTGGCTCAGGTATTTTTCCATTACCATAAACTGGAAATCTCCCACTGTATTGCTGCTTGCAAGGCTTTCATAACGACTGATGATGTTTACTTCTTTATTGGCGACAAGGTCTTCCACCACTTTGCGGAACATCAGGTTGATTCTTGGCTCCATCCGGAACCCTAACCGGAAATCAACCCTGATAATATCATTGGGAATGATATGCTCCACTTTGTACTCGCAGGTGTAAGGATCATCTACCGTATCAATATGTACAAACCAGTAAATATCGGACCTCTTGGGTTTTTTATTCAGTATGGAATAAATGATTTTGTGTTCTATTTCTTTAGGATTGTTGGCACTTGTCATATATACAAGGTGAGTAGCATATTTAGGTACAGATTTATCGTTACTCAGCTCCTGAATTTTAGGAACGTAGTGTTCCATTCTTACAAATTCAACGTACCTGTTTTTAATTTTCCTTGCCCTGTACCAGATATACATGACGAGGAACATCAGCATGCCTATCAGTAAAGTAATATAACCGCCATGTGTAAACTTAACCATCAGCGCAACGAGAAACCCTGTTTCTACAATAAGGTAGACTCCAAGGAAAATATAAATCCATATCGGTTTAACCCGGTTAAGAACCAGGTAATTGGAAAAAAGTATGGTGGTCATCAGCATGGTGACGATAATTGCTAAGCCATACGCCGCTTCCATGTTTGAGGACTTTCTGAAATAAAGAACAACCCCTACACAACCTAAAAACATAAGGAAATTGATAGCGGGAATAAATAACTGTCCCTTAGCTTCCGAAGGATAACGGATTTTTACTTTGGGCCATAGGTTTAGCCGCATGGCCTCGCTGATTAATGTGAATGCTCCTGAAACCATGGCCTGGCTCGCAATAATAGCTGCAGCAGTGGCAATAATAACACCAGGGATGATAAACCATTGCGGCATCAGATCGTAAAAGGCATTAATACTAAGCGATTTTTTTACCTCGTCAGTAATTTGAAGGCCATTTCTGTGAGCAAGCAGGTAAGCTCCCTGGCCGAAATAATGTATCAACAAACATGTTTTCACATAAACCCAGGAGGTGCGGATATTACTACGGCCACAATGTCCTAAATCACTATACAAGGCTTCTGCACCGGTAGTACAAAGAAATACGGCCCCCAATAGCCAAAAACCCTCAGGATAATTTTTAAGAAAATTGATTGCATAATAAGGATTCAGCGCTTTGAAAATCGCCAGGTCATCAAAAACATGTACAAGACCCAATACAAGCAGCATAGTAAACCAGATAAACATTACCGGTCCAAACAGCTTGCCGATAGAAGCGGTGCCAAACTGCTGCGTGAAGAAAAATAGTGCCAGGATGCTTAAAACAATAATGACAACGGTATTGCTTCCATCTTCTATTCCCAACGCCGGAAGTTCTTTTAAACCTTCGACGGCAGAAGTAATTGAAATGGGGGGTGTAATAATACCGTCGGCCAGTAAGGAGGCACCTCCAATCATGGCGGGAATGACGAGCCATTTTCTTCGTCGCCTTACCAAAGCAAAAAGGGCAAAAGTTCCTCCTTCACCTTTGTTATCGGCCCGTAAAACTAATATTACATATTTTATAGTGGTTTGTAAGGTAAGTGTCCAGATAATACAGGACAGACTTCCAAGGATCAGTTCTTCACTTATCGTTCTTCCTCCAATAATTGCATTGAAAACGTAGAGCGGTGATGTACCAATATCACCGTAAATAATTCCTAAGGCAATAATTAATCCTGCGCCGGTGACTCTATTAGTCGGTATTTTCACTTTGGTGAATTATTGTTTGGGTCCTGGCTGGCCCGCCGTTGTATCGTTTTAAACGATACGGAGGCGGTACAGATTCTTTATTCTGCCGGGGTTACTTGTAAAGGTATAAGCAAAATTCAATTAGAACGAACAAACTTAAAAATTTACCGTTCATCCTGTTGCTGACCAATATAAATTTTTTTATAAGCAACGATAAGGGTTTTTCTGAGGTCTTTCATGTAATTGAAACAATGACGGCATCAGTCAAAAAAAGCAGGCCCGGTTTTGGCTGGCAACCTGTAACTTTAATAAGGAAAAAATCAGATTTATTATGGTTGGTAAAAGATGGATTTTAGCTGCATTGATAACTTGCATTGCATTTTCCGTTACCGCACAGAAAATCATTTATTCAGAGCCTGAAAAAGATGATACCCGTAAACTTATTTTTGAAATAGCCGGAAAAGTAGGGGGCAATTTTCTTATCTACAAGAATAACAGGAACAAAAGCTGGATAGCCGTGCTGGATAATGAAATGAAACAAATTGCCAGAGTGGAACAGGACTATGTACCTGACAACGACCGGATGATCAATGTTGATTTTTTCCCCTACAGCGATTTTTGTTATATGATATATCAATACCAGAAGAAGAACATAGTTTATTGTATGGCTTCTAAAATTGACGGGAATGGTAAAAAAATCGGAGAGGTAATAGAATTAGATACTACACAAATTGGCTTCTCAGCCAACAATAAAATTTATACGGCACTTACCAGTGAGGATAAAAGTAAGATCGGCTTGTTTAAGATCAACAGCAAAAACAAAAAAAATTACCTGATGACCACCTTTTTGCTGAATGATAAGTTAGAATTGCAAAAGAAAAGCCGCCTGAGCATACCGATGGAAGAACGGAATGATTATTTGGGAGACTTTCACCTCGATAACCAGGGGGACCTGGTTTTTTGTAAGTTTTTCCGGAATAATAATGACAATATAAGCAGGGCCTTGCTATCTGTAAAATATGCACAGGCCGATACACTGATGATGAAAGAACTGAGTATTGAAAAGACGTGGCTGGATGAAATACATATAAAAGTGGATAATCTCAATAAACGGTATTTGCTTACCTCCTTTTTCTTTAATGAACGCAGGGGTAATATTGAAGGCTTTTATTTCTATATCTGGGATAAAGTAAAGGCCGTTCCCTTTCTTGAAACCACCAGCGTTTTTACAGACGAAATTCGCAGGGAGGCCAGGGGTGATGCTTCTGTAAAGATGGCGTTTAATGATTATTTTATCCGTAATGTCATCACCAGGAAAGACGGAGGATTTATTATCGGCACAGAATCCTATTACACTACTTCAAGATTTAACAGCTGGAACCGGTGGGATTATCTTTATGGGTCTCCCTATATGTCATCTATGAATAACAGTTATTACTACTCTCCTTATTACAGTAATTTCTGGTGGACAAACCGGTCGAATAATAACCAGGCTGTACGGTATCATGCTGATAACATTGCTGTTTTGTCTTTTAACAGCAGTGGACAAAAGGAATGGAATAATGTTCTTGGAAAAAGCCAGTTTGATGATGAGACGGATGATTTACTTTCTTACCAGCTTATGAATACCGGGGGCCAGGTTCATTTTCTTTTTAACCAGCAGGAAAGAAGAAATAATCTCTTAAACGATTACAGCATTTCACCGGAAGGTGAGATGACCCGCAATCCTACGTTGAAAAATCTGGACAAGGGCTATGAGTTTATGCCCAAATATGGCAAACAGGTCAGTGCACGGCAAATGATTATACCGTGTACTTATCGTAACTATATTTGTTTCGCAAAAGTTGATTATAATTAGCATTATTAATATTGTCCACTATCCGTGATAGGCATATTTAAACAAAAAAGCCCGGCTAATATTCTCCTGCTGCTTGTTTTCGGGGTGTTGATTAAACTCCCGATGTTTCTGCATCCTCATGCAGTTGCAGGCAAAGCAGGGGATAGTATTCTTTTTAAATCCATCCTGAAATTCCTGGAGCCAACCGGCAAAGCCACACCATCAGTTTATCCGGTCCTGGCTTTTGGTTTATTATTCCTGCAGGCAATATTATTGACTGGGTTTATCAATAAACAAAGAATGATGAGCCACCTCACTTATTTTCCGGGAATGGCTTACCTGCTTATTACTTCTTTATTCCCGGAATGGAACTATTTTTCAGCACCCCTTATCGTAAATACAATATTAATCTTTGTGCTTGCTGGTTTATTCAACATATACAATCAGCCCAATGCAAAAGGCGCCATATTCAATATTGGTTTTTCACTGGGCATCGCCTCCTTCCTGTTTTTCCCTTCTCTCACTTTTATTATATGGATACTGCTTGCCCTGGCGGTGATGCGGCCTTTCAGGTTGAATGAATGGGTGCTTTGCATTATTGGCATTACCACACCTTTTTATTTTTATGCTATTTATCTTTTTATAAATGATCAATGGAGCTGGCAAAATCTTTGGCCTCATTTTACCGTGAGCCTGCCAACAGTTAAACAGTCGGCCTGGCTCGCCGGAAGTGCTTTTTTGCTCGTAGTTCCATTTTTAGCAGGCGGATATTATGTGCAGGAAAGCCTTCGAAAAATTCTGATACAGGTGAGAAAGGGGTGGAGCCTTCTGCTGCTATATTTATTAGGTGCCATTTTTATACCTTTTGTAAACAATAGTAATAGTTTTGAGAACTGGGTGATGGCCGCCATTCCCTTTGCTGCTTTTCATGCCTGCACTTACCTGTATTCAACCCTCAGGATTTTTCCGTTACTCCTTTTCTGGTTTACAGTAGCTTTTATACTGGGATATCAATATTACGGCCCCGGTTGGTAAAAGGTTAAAATCACTTGCTGTCTATGTTTTATATTTGTGTTTTCTCCATCAGAAAATTAATATATGAAGTTCGGAGTAGTAGTTTTTCCCGGCTCTAATTGCGACAGGGATATGTATGATGCATTGAGTTATGACCTCGGGCAGGAAGTAACCATGCTTTGGCACAAGGATAAGGAGTTAGGAAAATTTAATACTGAAGATTGTATTATTCTTCCCGGCGGTTTTTCTTATGGAGATTATTTGCGTTGCGGAGCTATTGCCCGTTTCAGCCCCATGATGCAGAGTGTAATTGAATTTGCCAATGCAGGCGGAAAAGTGTTTGGCGTCTGCAACGGTTTCCAGATTTTATGTGAGTCGCATTTACTTCCCGGCGCATTGCTGCGAAACGGTAATCAGCAGTTTGTTTGTAAAAACGTTTTTATTACCAACGAAACAGGAAAAATATATAAAATACCGGTGGCGCATGGCGAAGGAAGATATTATGCAGACGAAAAAACCCTGGATGAACTGGAAGCTAACGGGCAGGTTATTTTTTATTATTGTGATCAGAAGGGAAAGCTTAGTGCAGAAGCTAATCCGAATAATGCCATTCGCAATATTGCAGGTATTTGTAATGCCAGCCGGAATGTATTTGGCATGATGCCGCATCCCGAAAGAGCCTGTTCACCTGTTTTGGGCAATACAGATGGAAGGGAGATTATTAAAACCCTGCTTATGGCAGAGCAACTTGTTTCCTGAAACGGCCATCTCATTGATAATTAACAGTCATTCGTCATTTACCTTACAGAAATTTCATTTAACGGACTCTAAATTTGTGGTTTATATATTTTTAACAGGCTAAATCAAAACAGAAGCAGGATTTTTGCGTATCTGAATAAAAAGATTGATGTATGAAGAAATTGATAATGCTGGGAATGATTGTTTTTTCGGGTTTGAATGGTATAGCCCAGCTTAATCCTGTAACCTGGTCTTTTTCCGCCAAAAAAATTGCCGACAAGACATATGAGATTCACATGAAAGCCACTATCCAGAATAACTGGCACCTGTATTCTCAAAAGCAGCCTGCCGATGCGATTGCCATACCGACTACATTTACTATCAGTCCTAACCCTTTGTTTAAACTGGACGGGAAAGTAAAAGAAGTGGGAAAAATAGAAGTAATGAAAGATGCCACATTGGGGGTATCTGCCAATCAATATTCCCGAACGGTTGACTTTGTACAGAAAATAAAGCTGAAGGCCAATGTGAAAACAAACTTCAGCGGTAATGTGGAATACCAGACCTGTGATGATAAGAAGTGTTTGCCACCAAAGAAGGTAACTTATAGTATTGCTATTAAATAAATCATGAATAATTTCCTGGCTAAAACGGGTTCTTCAACAGGGCTCGTTTAGTTTTTTACAAATCCTGACATGTTGCTATTGAAAAAACTAACCGCTTGTCTCCTGTTTCTGCAGTTTTTTTCCCTTTCAGGCTTTGCGCAGGATAGCCTGGGGGCAGTACCTTCCTGGAAAGTTGACAGTAAAAAATTAGAAGAAGGAAAATACGAACTGACCTTTAGCGGCCTGATTACAGGAAGCTGGCAGGTTTATGCACCCGATCAAACCCTGCTGGATGTAAAAACCACCGAAGTAAAATTTGCTGACGCAAGTATAACCCCCGAAGGAAATTTTATAATAGAAGGCAGCCCCAAAGAAATCAGCAGTATTATTTTTGAAAACACGAAGATCAGTGTGTATGAGAGTTCTGTACAATGGAAAATAATAATTAAAATTAATGGAGCAGTTCCCGCAAAACTTCAGGGCACTTTATTTTATAGCTATGGAAAGAACGATGAGTATTATCCCTCTACTGAATATTCTTTTGTTACAGCTATGGAAGGCGGTGTAGAAGCTGCAAGTATAAAAATTTCATCCATTGATATCAATAATCCAAAAAGCCCCTGCGGTGATGATGGTACAAAGAACAAAAGCTTATTAACTATTTTCTTTTTAGGACTGCTGGGTGGATTGATTGCCTTGCTTACTCCCTGTGTGTTCCCGATGATTCCTGTAAC
This sequence comes from Chitinophagaceae bacterium, assembly GCA_031422725.1. Lineage (GTDB taxonomy): Bacteria > Bacteroidota > Bacteroidia > Chitinophagales > Chitinophagaceae > JJ008. The sequence goes on from JANPMI010000045.1 coordinate 34,473, forward strand.
AGTTACTTTCTTTACTAAAAAATCTACGGACAGAAAGAAGGGAATTACAAACGCTGTCTTATACGGACTTTTTATTTTCCTGATTTATATACTTATTACGCTGCCATTTCATGTGGCAGGAAAAGCAATCAGCCCGGAGATATTTAATAATATATCTACCAATGTCTGGCTGAACCTTGTCTTTTTTGCAGTCTTTGTATTTTTTGCGCTGTCTTTCTTTGGCCTTTTTGAAATTGGACTGCCTGCAGGATTGGCCAATAAAATGGATTCAAAATCAGGGCTTGGAAACTTAGGCGGTATATTTTTTATGGCGGCTACCTTAGCCATTGTATCATTTTCCTGTACCGGGCCCATCTTGGGTACATTGCTTGTAGGCGTAGCTGACCAGGGAGCCTGGCCGCTAACAGTCGGCGCAGCAGGTTTTGGTATTGCACTCGGTTTGCCATTTGCTTTGTTTGCCATGTTTCCGCATTGGTTACAATCGTTACCCAAATCAGGCGGGTGGATGACCGATGTAAAAGTTGTATTAGGCTTTTTGGAACTGGCATTAGCCGTTAAGTTTCTTTCCAATGCTGACCTGGTGAGGCAGTGGGGGCTTTTAAAAAGAGAAATATTTATCGGGCTATGGATTTTATTCGGGCTGCTCACTGTTTTATACCTGCTGGGAGTTTTAAGAGTCAGGCATAGCAACCCGGTGAAGAAATTTTCTGCTGTAAGAATTTTATTCATCCTGCTTTTTTCTGCTATTACCATTTATCTTATACCCGGTCTTTTTAATTCAAAAGGAGCTGATTTAAAATTAATAAGTGGTTTTCCGCCTCCAAGAACATACAGCATTTATAAAATAGAAACAGGCAAGTCAGGCATTTTTGAACCTATGCATAATGACTATGAGGGAGCATTGAAACTGGCAAAAGCTCAAAACAAACCTGTACTAATTGACTTTACGGGATGGGCCTGTGTAAACTGCCGCCGCATGGAAGAAAAAGTGTGGCCTGATGCTGTTGTAGATAGCCTGCTGCGGAATGAATTTATCGTGGTTTCATTATATGTTGATGAAAGAAAGAATCTTCCATTGGCAGAACAAACTGTTGAAAGACTGTCTAACGGAACGGATAAATCAATTGTAACGGTAGGAGATAAGTGGTCCACTTTTCAGATAGAAAATTTTGGAGCTACTTCACAGCCACAATATGCAATTATCAGTCCTGACCAGGTAGCATTGACTAAAACAAAATTCTACACCCCCAATGCCGGAGAGTTTATCAAATGGCTGGAATGTGGACTTGATGCATTTCAGAAAACAAAGAAATAATGCCTGCTAAACAATTTAAAAGAACGTTTAAGGGAAATTGTCAGGCTTGTCACCCTGAGTTTATCGAAGGGTATCGAAGCCTTTTTGAATCATCCTTCGGCAAGCTCAGGATGACAATAATAAAAAAGCCCCGTCTCGTTCAAAACGAGACGGGGCTTTTTCAATTTGGTGTCATTCTGTACCAGCCTTCCGGTATGGCAAGCAAACAAAAATCTTTTTCAAAGAATCCGTTTTACTCCGGATGGAGATACAGAATGACAAGAGCTTATAGAGCAATTTGTTTTTGTGTCATCAGCTTGCGCAAATTAATCAATCCGTAACGCATACGGCCCAATGCTGTGTTAATACTGCAATTAGTGGCCGCTGCAATTTCCTTAAAACTCATGTCTGCATAATGACGTAATATAATAACTTCCCGCTGGTCTTCAGGTAAGCTTTGTAACATGTCACGAACTCTTTCATGACTTTGTCTTTTCATCATCACAGTTTCGGCGCTGTCTTCGGAAAAATTCAGCACTTCAAAAATGTCTTTGTCTTCGCTGTTGCGGATGGTCGGGGTTCGTTTTACCTTGCGGAAATGATCTACACATAAATTATGTGCAATCCGCATAGCCCAGGGAAGAAATTTCCCTTCTTCCGTATAACGTCCGCCCCGCATGGTATCAATGATGCGGATAAAAGCATCCTGGAAGATGTCTTCGGCCAGGTATTTATCTTTTACCAGGAACAGGATAGACGTATAAAGTTTATCCTTATGCCGCAGCACTAAGGCTTCCAAAGCGGAAAGATTGCCATCTGTAAACAGACGGATCAACTCATGATCGGTTTTTTTTAGTAAAGCTTTCATAACTCCTACAGGTTTAAGTTGCTTCCGGATGGATACAGCCATTCGGAATGGTTCAGTAGATATTGGTTGCAATAAATGGTCGGTTAAAAAACAGCGTAGAAGTTTAGGCAATAGGCGGGTTAAATTTTAAGTTTTTCATTTTTTGGATTATTGGAAACTAAAAATATGTCTTTTCATGAAATTAGCAAACATTTGTAAAAACAAAGTGTAGTAATCGGTGCTAAGGAAATGTTAAGAATAAGGCCTGATAATTAAGCCCAATAAGGCTTTACCTTTGCCAACATATTAATGGAAAAAGCAATAATTGGGAAAAACCCCGCCAAACCGAAGACCGTAATTTCCGCAGAAAACATCCTGATTAAAGGAGCCAGGGTGCATAACCTGAAAAATGTTACTGTGGAAATTCCCCGAAACAGGCTGATTGTGGTTACCGGGGTATCAGGTTCTGGCAAATCATCACTTACTATTGATACGTTATATGCAGAAGGCCAGCGACGTTATGCAGAAAGCTTGAGTGCCTATGCCCGACAGTTTCTGAACAGGATGAACAAACCGGATGTGGATTATATAAAAGGACTGTGCCCTGCTATTGCCATTGAACAAAAAGTGACGACAAAGACTCCCCGCAGTACTGTGGGCAGCATGACAGAGATATATGATTACCTGCGATTGCTGTTTGCACGGATTGGTAAAACCATTTCACCCATTTCAGGAAAAGAGGTAAAGAAAGATGATGTGACGGATGTGCTTGCCGCTATCACTGCATTAAAAGAAGGCGATAAGGTTTTTATACTCGCCACTTTCAAACAACACAAGAACCGGGATATAAAAGAAGAGCTGAATATTTTAGTGCAGAAAGGATTTAGCAGAGTTTACAGCCGGCAGCCGGCAGTTAGCAGCCAACAGCCGGGAGAACCTTATAGAATAGAAGAACTGCTGGAATTAAGTGATAAAGAATTAAAATCTAAGAAAGTCACTCACATACTCGTTGATAGAATTGTTGTTAAGTCTTTTGATGATGATGACAAGCATAGACTTGCTGATTCCATAGGTACTGCTTTTTATGAAGGAGAAGGGGATGTGTATCTGGAAGTGCAGAGTTCACAGCCGCCAGTCAGCCGCCAGCAGTCAGCAGAAAAAAAATCAAAGACTCCTTCCCATTCACCATTGACTATTCACCATTCACTATTACATTTCAACAACCGCTTCGAACTGGACGGAATGCAGTTTGAAGAACCGGTGCCCAATCTTTTTTCTTTCAACAATCCTTTTGGTGCCTGCCCTACCTGTGAAGGATTTAGCCAGGTGCTGGGTATTGATGCTGACCTGGTAATTCCTGACAGGAGATTAAGTGTGTATGATGGGGCAGTGGCTTCGTGGAAAGGAGAGAAGATGGACTGGTGGCGACAGAATTTTTTAAAAGGCGCAAAAAAATTCAACTTCCCGGTGCATAAAGCTATTGCAGACCTGACGGACAAACAATACAAACAACTATGGGAGGGCAGCGACGGGGTGATGGGGATCAATGACTTTTTTAAAGATGTCGAATCACAATTGTATAAAGTGCAGTACCGGGTTTTATTAAGCCGCTATCGTGGCAGAACAGAATGCCCCGATTGTAACGGCTATCGGTTGCGCAAAGAAGCATTGTATGTAAAGGTGAAAGAGAAAAATATCGGTGAGCTTGGTACCATGCCGGTGAAAGATTTAAAGGTTTGGTTTGAGGCCCTCGGCAGCAAACTCAGCAGCCATGATAAAGAAGTGGCAAAAAGAATATTGATTGAATTGCATAACAGGCTCGATACATTGATTAAAGTGGGGTTGGGTTATTTAACACTCATCCGCCTGGCCAATTCATTAAGCGGTGGGGAAAGCCAGCGGATTCAACTGACAAGAAGCCTCGGGAGCAATCTTACCAGTTCGCTTTATATTCTTGATGAACCATCCATTGGTCTTCATTCAAGAGACACTGCCAACCTGATCAACGTACTAAAGGAATTGAGAGACCTGGGAAACACTGTAGTAGTAGTAGAACATGATGAAATGATGATGCGGGAAGCAGACCATATTATTGATATGGGGCCGTATGCCTCACATCTTGGCGGAGAAGTGGTGGCGGAAGGTGATTATGACGAAATCATTTCCAACCCGATGAGCCTGACCGGAAAATACCTGAACGGAGATTTAAAAATTGAACCACCAAAAACCATCCGCAAATGGAACCGCTCCATTACGGTGGAAGGAGCAAGACAAAATAACTTAAAGAATATAACGGTGGAGTTTCCACTGAATGTTTTGTGTGTGGTAAGTGGTGTTAGTGGCAGTGGCAAAACAACATTAGTAAAACAAATCCTGTATCCCGCCCTGCGGAAATTGAAGGGAGACCCGATAGCTATCGGGTTTGGTGATAAGATTGGTATTCACAAACAAATAACCGGTGATATTGAAGGCATTGCCCAGGTAGAAATGGTGGATCAGCACCCGATTGGCAAATCATCCAGAAGTAACCCGGTAACTTATATTAAAGCTTATGATGAAATAAGAGAGTTATATGCCGGGCAGCCATTGAGCAAGATGCGGGGCTTTTTGCCTAAACATTTTTCTTTTAACGTAGATGGTGGCAGGTGTGATACTTGTAAAGGCGAAGGCGAACAGGTGGTGGAAATGCAGTTCCTGGCAGATGTGCACCTGACCTGCGAAAGCTGCGGCGGAAAAAGATTTAAAGAAGAAGTGCTGGAAGTAAAATACAGGGATAAAAATATTTACGATCTGCTGGAGATGAGTGTGGATGAAGCCATTGATTTCTTTTATGATGAAAAAAACATATCAAAAGCTATCCAGCCGCTGAGTGATGTGGGGTTGGGGTATATAAAACTCGGTCAGTCATCAGATACCTTATCAGGCGGTGAAGCACAACGGGTAAAGCTTGCCTCCTTTCTTGGCAAGGGAAGATCCAGTAATAAAGTGCTGTTCATTTTTGATGAACCCACCACCGGTCTTCATTTTAATGATATAAAAAAACTCTTAGTTTCTTTTAATGCCTTAATAGAACAGGGACATTCCATCCTGGTAATTGAGCATAATATGGAGGTGATTAAAAGTGCCGATTGGGTGATTGATCTTGGCCCTGAGGCAGGCGATGGTGGCGGTCATGTAGTCTACAGCGGCAAACCGGAGGGGATAAAAAAAGTAAAACAAAGTTATACCGGCCGCTGGCTAAACCTGTAAGTTATCCAGATTTCACTTTTCGATTTTATATAATATAAACTGATATTCAGAACATTGAAAAAATTCGTAGAATTACTATAATCATATTCCTGATCAATATCATTAAACAATGCTTGTTTAAACAGGAAAAGCTGTTTACATTTACCGTCTGACCGTATTTATCCGTTCCCACATCCTCCGAAAACCAACGTAAATCCACTTCCCTGCATCACCGGTTTTATTTCAACAGGCATTTCTTTTATTATAATAGGTTAAGGCATTTTCCAATCCCTCTCAAAGACTACTATCCATATTACTGTGATTAACTGAAACTAAATTCGAACCTTTTTAAACTTTAAAAACTTTGAGAGCATGAAAAAGATTTACTTATTACTGACTTTATTTTCTTTTGGAACCTTAGTTTCAAAAGCACAATTAAACGAATCATTCGCTGATGGAAATTTTACAGCAGGTACACATGTATGGACAGGAAGTACTTTGGATTGGATTGTAGTTCCAGATAGTGATGTAGCTGCAGGTGCTACGGGTTCAAATACTTTGAGATTAGCAGGACCAAATTCTGCGGGTACCAGATATTTAAGTACACAATTACCTGGTTCATGGGCATTAGGCCAGACATGGGGTTTCTGGATGGGAAGAAGAGGTCAGGCTGTAACGGATCTTAACAGAAGTTATTTCTGGCTATATGCAAATGAAGCTGATGTAACTTCTTTAACAGTTGACGGGTACAGAATTAGCCTTGGAGACGATGCCGGCAACGACGAATTTCGTTTGGAAAGAATATTAGATGGAGCAGTTGCAAATACAGTTATAACTGGATTAGTCCCTGTTACAACAACTATTACAGATTGGGGAATTTTAGTAAGAGTTACAAGAAGTTCAATAGGTGTTTGGAGTATGTTTACATCTACAGTACCAACAACCAGTGGTACGGGAGCTATTGCAACCGATTTTCCAAACATTACAAACACAACTGTTAGCCAAGGATCGGCAACAGACAATACTATATCAAATTTTACAGGAGGCTATGTGGCAGTTGCTGCACTTCATACTACTACCGGACAACCAAGAGCCGGGGCCGAATTTGATCAGATTCGTGTAGCTTTTGATGCAAATGCACCATTACCAGTTAAACTTGGTTCTATCAAAGCTTATGAAAAACAAGCTGGTGTACAAATAGACTGGACAGCTTATTCAGAAGAAAACCTGAGCAAGTACCAGGTAGAACGTTCAGCGGATGGTGTAACATTTACGGCTTTGGGAAATGTAACAGCCAACAACTCACTTGCTGTATCCAACTATGGTTTCTTTGATACTAACCCGATGGCAGGTGTCAATTTCTATCGCCTGAAGAGCATTGATGCAGATGGCAAGTTTGCTTACAGCAGCATTGTAAGAGTAAATCTTGATAAAAATGTGAAGGGAATAACTGTTTACCCTAACCCGGTTACTAATGGTTATGTATCCTTCCAGTCAGCCGATCTGGCAAAAGGTAATTACACTGTAAAACTGTTTACGGCCACTGGCCAGCAGGTGTATAGCCAGCGGTTTGCACATAGTGGCGGAGCTATTAATCAAACTATACAATTACCCAATGGTACAAAATCAGGCATGTACAGTATCCAGCTTGATAATGATGCGGTGAAAGTGATGACCAAAACTTTTATAGTACAATAATCATATTGATTTAATAAACAAAGCCCCTTCATTTCAAATGAAGGGGCTTTGTTTATTATACGAGGCTGTCTCAAAAGGTTTTTCAGCCGTCGTCACCCTGAGTTTATCGAAGGGTTATCGAAGGCTATCAATTTGATTGTCAATATTTCGACAAGCTCAATATGACAACCAAATTGACTTTTGAGACAGCCTTTTCGGCAATTCAAATTACCTGAGCTTATCCAATGATTTTACCAGCCTCTCGTCTTTCCTGATATTGCGGAAAGCCATAAAGAAACCAATAATATTCAGCACCGGCAGCACCGCCCACAAAGCCGGGGTGCTTGCAATTAGTTTTTGCATGCCGATAATATAAAGAACCAGGATACCAATGGACACCAGTAACCCCAGCAGGCATAATTTAATTTGCAGCTTGCGGTCTTTGAAAAGAAAAATAGTAACCGTGGAAATACCCACGGAGGCGATGGTTAACAGCAGAATAAAAAAATCTTTGCCGGCTATAAGTTCCTCCCTGCGGCGCATGGTGGTTTTTTCTACCAGTTCTTCCCCGGTGGCAAAAGGAAACATAAAGCTTAAC
>JANPMI010000046.1:0-17018 GCA_031422725.1 Chitinophagaceae bacterium
AAAAAATATTGCTGAATTTGGCCCCCGTTTTCAAGATATGAGTGAGCCTTATAAAAAACACTTAATTGAAAAAGCGAAAGCTATTGCTACTGTACACAATTTTGATGTAAAAGAAGGCGTCTATCTCGCCGTAACGGGTCCTACTTTTGAAACAAGAGCAGAGTATAAACTCATTCATGTTCTTGGTGCGGATGTGGTGGGTATGAGTACGGTGCAGGAAAGCATTGTTGCCAATCATGCGGGAATGGAAGTGTTTGCTATGAGTGTGGTAACTGATGTCGGTATCCGGGAGGAGGAAAATATCATCACTCATGAAGAAGTGCTGGCAGCAGCTAAACTGGCTGAACCCAAACTGGCTACTATATTTAAAGAACTGGTGGCGGCTATTTAATTAACAATTTTGCTACAGTATTATACCTTTGCTACGCTAATTTGCAAAGGTTTTTTATTTCTCTAAAGTTCATACACTGGCCAATAAGTTTACATACCTGCTATTTATTTTCTTCCTTGTTTTTTCTGTGATTTCATTTGCACAGGAGCCCGGTATCCGTCGGGTGGGAGAAAGAGTGCAACAAATAGGAGGGAGTGTCCGGACAGGTGGATCGGGAAGCGGCAGCGATAGCCTGCGGCAACGGAATAAACTGGAGGACTCCATCACCATCAGTTTCCGGTATCTTGATTCAACCCGCAATTATAAACTCGATTCTTCTATTGGCGATTTTAGCCGCCGTTTTCCTGTTCCTTCAACGCATATTACACTGGGCAATACAGGTACGGCATCCCGGTCACTGCTTTTCTCCCCGAATTTTGAAGCTGCTTTCGATCCCGGGTTTCATGTATTTGATATTTATAAATGGAAGCCGGAGCAGGTACGGTTTTTTAACACTACCAGACCTTATTCAGAAATTAATTATATGCTGGGCAGCCGGGTGGAGCAGATTATTGAACTGATGCATACGCAGAACATCAAACCCAATTGGAATTTTTCGTTTCAGTACCGTCTTATCAACTCACCTGGTTTTTTTAAAAATCAAAAAACAAATCATAACAACTACCTGGTGACGTCCCGCTTTCAATCCAAAAACCAGCGGTATAATAATTACCTGCTGTTGCTTGGCAATAAAATACAGTCGTCCGAAAATGGTGGCATACAGGATACGGCCGATTTTTTAAATGACCGGGTTTACAAAGACCGGTTTATTATACCCACCCGGTTAGGTGGCGATGATCCCTTTTCATCCAATTTCTTCAGTACTAAAATTAATACCGGTAATAAATACAGTCAATTCACAGTGATACTCCGTCAGCAATATGATTTTGGTAAAAAAGATTCTATTGTAACAGATTCCACCGTAGTTCCCCTTTTTTATCCGCGGCTACGGTTTGAACATACGTTGCAGACAGATAAGAATAAGTATTTTTTTCAGGATTATGCCGCTGATTCTTTGTATTATCAAAGGTATTATGATACTACTTTGCGGCGTCCTGTTGATACCTTTCTTTTGCAGGAAATATGGAGGGTTATTACGAACGACTTTTCCATTTACCAGTTCCCGGATGCAAAGAATCTTCAGCAATTTATTAAAGTGGGTTTGATGCTGCAAAACATCAGCGGCGAATTGTCAACCGGCAAAAAGAATTTTTTCAATACAGCAGGCCATGCTGAATACCGTAATAAAACCCGCAACCTGCAATGGGATATTGAAGCCAAAGGTAAATTTTTCTTCACCGGTTTCAATGCGGGAGATTACCAGGCTCATATAAGCCTGCAACGGTTATTGGGAAAGAAAATAGGATACCTGCAAGTAGGATTCGAAAATACAAGCCGTACACCTTCTTTTAAATATGACAACCGGAGCAGCTTTTATTTACTGAAAACAGCAGAAAGTTTCAAGAAAGAAAATAATACCCATCTTTTTGCTTCTTATTTTTTGCCTTCTTTCAAATTCAGGCTAACAGGGCATTACTATCTTTCCACTAACTACACTTATATCAGCAAGTATTACCAGCTAAAGCAAAATGCTGCATTATTCAATGTATTGCAGATAGCACTGGAGAAAACAATCAGGGTGGGTAAACGATGGAACTGGCATACGGAGATTTATTTTCAGCAGGCCATCGGCGATGCTCCGGTACATGTGCCGTTTATTTATACCCGCAACCGGTTTGCCTATGAGGGAAATTTCGGATTTAAAAACCTGGATATTGCCCTCGGGGCTGAGGTCCGCTACCGCACTTCTTATAAGGCCGACGGGTATTCTCCGCTACTGGGGCAATTTTATCTGCAGGATAGCATTACCATCAGCAATCCAATGCCTGACATAGCCGGTTATGTACATTTCCGGATACGTCCTTTCAAAGCTTTCTTCAGAGTAGAAAACCTGAATACAATCCGCCAATTGGGCAGCAATTTTAGTTTTACCAACAATAACCTGGTAGCACCTGGCTATGCAATGCCGGGTCTGCAGTTCCGGCTGGGTGTCTATTGGGGGTTTGTTAATTGACAGACAAATGTTTACCATTAATCATAATCAGTTCTTTAAATTGAGGAATGCTATTACCTTTGTAGCCGGTTCATGAAAAAGATAATTGCTTCCATATCATTTGTGTGTTATTTCGCAATTAGCTGCGGGGTAATCATCAATTCACATTATTGCATGAACAGGCTGGCTTCTGTGCACCTCTTTGAAACATCGGTGGATACATGTGGTATCTGCGGAATGGATACACATGAATCAAATGGTTGCTGCAGAGATGAGGTAAAAATTGTTAAGCTGCAGCAGGATCAGAATAAAATTCCGGTTCTTACTTACGAAATTCCGGCACTTGAAAAAATAGTTATCATCCCTTCAGGGTTTATGGTGGCTTCTTTTCATAATGTTAACGAACATCATCATTTTCATAATCATTCCCCGCCTTTATTATCCGAACAGGATATTTATCTTCAGAATAACGTTTTCAGAATTTGAGATTCAACAGCTTATCAGGTCAATTCTTATAGCTATAGAGATGACCATTTATTATTTGTATTTTGTAACCAGATTTCTTAAATCTTAAATAAATTAAAATGAAAACATTAAAAATATTTTCCCTTGCTGCTTTATCGCTTGCCTTTGCTACAACAGCTAGTGCCCAGGCAAAAACCGAAACTTTTAAAGTATCCGGTAATTGCGGCATGTGTAAATCAAAAATTGAGAAAGCAGCCAAAGAGGCAGGGGCTAAATCAGCCAGTTGGGATGCAGACACTAAAGATCTTACTGTAACGTACAAAAGCAGTTCGACCAATACGGCTAAAATTCAGGATAAAATAGCTACGGTAGGGTATGACAATGCCGGGGCAAAAGCAACTACAGAAGCCTACAACAAATTGCACGGATGCTGCAAGTATGAAAGAAGTGCTGCTGATAAGAAAGCATCCTGCTGCAGCGATGAAGCAAGTTGCAGTCATGCAGATGCAGATCATCATGCCGCAAAAGCTGATTGTTGCAAGGATGGTAAATGCTCTATGCCCGGTCATGACGGCAAAGATTGCTGTGCGGCCATGGATTGTTGCAAAGATGGTAAATGCTCCAAGCCTGGTCATGATGGTAAAGACTGCTGCAAAAAATCAGAGTAATAACAGTTAAACACAGTGCTATGAAAAAGCTGTTATTGATTTTGGTAATGGCCCTTTCGGTTTTGTCATCAGGTGCCCAGTTTACAAAAGCGACATTACAGGCTACAGGTCTTACTTGTGCCATGTGCAGTAATGCGATTAATAAGGCCTTGCAGAAAGTTTCATTTGTGGAATCTGTGCGGGCCGACATAAAAAACTCTGCTTTCAATATTGTATTCAGGACAAATGACGCCGTAAGTATTGATGCGCTGAAAGATGCGGTGGAAGATGCAGGTTTTTCAGTCGGCAGCCTGAAACTTACAGGCAGTTTCAACGGTCTGAAAGTTGAAGAAGGGAAGCATGTAAAGATCGGCAATGAAAATTTTCATTTTCTGAAGGTAAATGACCCTTTACCGGATGGTGAAAAGACCATAACAGTGGTGGATAAGAATTTTGTGTCAGCCAAAGAATATAAAAAATTCAGCGCTGCAACAAAGATGAGTTGTATGCAAACGGGCAAAGCGTCTGATTGCTGTGTAAAGGATGGCCTGTCAGAAGGCGAAAGGGTTTATCATGTTACTATATAAAGATCATTACTTCTCTCCCCCAATCAGGCGGGAGAGATTTTTTTTAAATTGGGTACTATGAAAATATCGAGCACTTTTTGTTGTTTTTTTCTTTTGCTTACTGCTGTAAAGGCGCAGCCCCGCCAGGGACAACTTGCTGCCGACATCGCATTGCCGTCGGTATCCGGAGATACCATCCGTTTATCCTCCTTAAAAGGCAAGGTGGTATTACTTGATTTCTGGGCTTCCTGGTGCGGCCCCTGCCGCACAGCTAATAAAGGTCTCATTAAATTATATCCCAAATTCAAAGACAAGGGTTTTGAGATTTTCAGCGTTTCCTTAGATAATGATAAAGAAGACTGGATAAAAGCCATTAAAAAGGATAAAGTCACCTGGTCCCAGGTAATAGATCCGGGTGGTTGGGAAACACCAACAGCGGTTAACTGGCGAATTGATGCATTGCCTACCTCTTTCCTGATTGACAGGGAAGGGAGGTTGCTTGCGATGGATCTGGAAGGGAAAGATTTAGAGAAGGCATTAAAAGAGCTTATTGATAAATGATAGCTGATAACATGAAAAAAGTGGCTCTCTCTATACTTATTTTTATCGCTGTTAAATTACATGGCCAGGAGTTGTATGTGTTTTCAGAACCTGCTTCTAATATGCCGGCCAAATCAGTGAGCCTGAAAATGGGAGCCATGTTTGGAAAAGGTGTTCACTCTAAACGCATACTGCAACGCTATATGCCTGAGGTGATGTTCGGGCTGAATAAAAATTGGATGGTGCATACCACTCTTACTTTTTCCGATATGCACCAACCGGCCTTTATTTTTGAATCTGCCCGGGTTTATACCAAATGGAGGTTGCTGTCAGTAGATGATATTCATAAGCATTTTCGCCTGGCCGCTTTTGGCGCAGCCACCTACAGCCGCAACCACCTTGATCATAATGAAATCAACCTGATGGGCGGCGACCAGGGTGGTATCCAGGGAGGACTTATTGCAACGCAATTATGGAATAAGCTTGCTATATCAGGCACGGTAAGTATAAATGAGATATTGGATGAGGAAAGAAGACGGAAAATATCGCCGGAACAATATGCTTTCAGTTCAGTAAATTATTCTTTATCGGCAGGCTACCTTGTTTTGCCAAAAGAATACACCAGTTACAGGCAAACTAATCTCAACTTATATATTGAAATGCTGGGCTCCAGGAATCTTAATTGGCCAGGTGATAAGTATTATATTGATCTTGCTCCTGCTATTCAATTAATATTCAACAGTAATGGTAAATTGAATATCGGTTATCGTTTCCAGGTGGCAGGTGATATTTACCGGTTGATGGATAAAAGCTTATATGTAAGTTACGAGCACACTTTTTTAAATACTCTTAAGAAAAAAAGGAGATGATAGAAATCCATATTAAGAATATGGTCTGTCCCCGCTGCATTAAAACAGTAAACGGAATTTTTAATGATGCTGGTGTGTTGCCAAGGAACGTTCGCCTTGGTACTGTGGAAATTGAAAAGAACTTTTCGGGGGAGCAGGAACTGCTGATAAGAAAGGCCCTGGAGATGGAGGGTTTTGAATGGCTGGATGATCAAAAGATGCAACTGATTGAACAAGTAAAGCAGTTAATTGTTCAACTGGTTCATTATAGTAACCTGGATGAGATGAAAGAAAACCTCTCCGGCTACCTTTCTTCAAAGCTGTACAAAGATTATCATTACCTCAGCAATCTTTTTTCGTCAGTTGAGAATACTACCATTGAACAATACTTTATTCTGCAAAAGACCGAGAAAGTAAAAGAGTGGCTTGTTTATGGTGAGTTTAACCTGAATGAAATGGCTTTTAAATTAGGATACAGCAGTTCGGCGCATTTATCTGCACAATTTAAAAAGGTTACCGGGTTTACTCCCTCTCAATTCAAAAAGCTGAAAGACCATCACCGTAAACCACTGGATCAACTCTGATCTGCAAATGATATAATATTTTCTCCTGATTCTGTAATAGTTCATGAAGAATTTGAGGTGAACTTTATGTCATAAATTTTTATGATGACACATATATATAATATTAGCGGTATGACATGCGGCAGCTGCCAGTCTAAAGTACAAGGTCTGTTATCCAAAGTTGAAGGCGTTAAAAAAGTAGTTATTGATTTAGCCAAAGGAGAAACAACGATTGATATGGAGAAACATATTGCAACAGATGATTTGAAAGCGGCGTTGAAGGAGTATCCAAAATATCAATTATCCGAATCAAACCACCAGCCTCAAACCCCGGTTCCTGTTCTTGCCGAAGAAGAAACTAAATCATGGATAGAAACGTATAAACCTATCCTGCTAATCTTTGGATATATAATTACTATTACCCTGCTTGTGGAGTATATGCACGGAGAATTTGTCTGGATGCGGTGGATGAATCACTTTATGGCCGGCTTTTTCCTGGTGTTTTCTTTTTTCAAATTACTCAACCTGAAAGGCTTTGCAGAAAGCTACAGCATGTATGATATCGTAGCGAAAAAATGGAATGGCTGGGGCTATGTTTATGCTTTTACAGAACTGGCTTTAGGTATAGCATTTCTAACTGGCTTTTATCCCTTCCTCACCAACACAATTACCTTTGTAGTAATGTCTGTTAGTATAATTGGTGTGCTGCAAAGTGTAATGAATAAGCGTAAAATAAAATGTGCCTGTTTGGGTGCAGTATTTAATTTACCGATGAGCACCATCACTATTATCGAGGATGCGTTGATGATTGGCATGAGTGCCATTATGTTATTAACCATGTTGTAATATGATAAAGCTAATTATTGGAGTTTTATTATTGGGTGCAGTTTCTGTAGTTGAAGTGCCAGAGGTAAAATTTTCGGGTGCCATGAAGAATATTATGATGAAAGGTGACTTGTCGGCACATGTAAGCCTTGATACTTTAGATAAAAGCCATTTGTTCGGTCTTGGGCCGGTGCCAGGATTGAAAGGAGAAATATTGATATTGGACGGAATAGTTTATACCAGCTCAAAGAATGGAAATCAGTTGATCAATCAGCAGGATAAAGTTTCAAAAGCTGCTATGCTGGTTTATAGTCATGTAGAAAAATGGAAAGCGGTTAGTAGTAAAACAAAAATCAGCAGCTACGCTGAACTGGAAAAGCTGATTGAAACAACCGCTAAAGCAAATGGATATGATATAGAAATTCCTTTCGCTTTTAAGGTAGAAGCGATATTGGAAGAAGCCAGCTATCATGTAATTGACTGGAAGGATGGAGCTATTCATACGATGGATAATCATAAAGAGTTTGCCTATTTGGGTAAGTTTGAAAATTCAAAATCCATTTTATTGGGCTTTTACTCAATCCGCCATCAAGGCATTTTTACCCATCATACCACCAATATGCACATTCATCTGCTGGCAGAAAAGACTAACACTGTCGGGCATTTGGATGATATTCAGATAAACGGTCCAATAACGATTTATCTGCCTGAAATATGAGTGTAGTACAGACGATAGGAAAGTTTTTCTGGGGGGTATTTAAAGCCATTTTTGTAAGGAAGAAAGATTGCTGCAAATGAGGTGTTAATGCCCCATAATTGTGCAACTTTTTCCCATAATTATATAGGCGTTAAAAACAGGGCAGCTATACTTTTACCGGGCAGGTAGTTGTTTTTTTGTCCATAATAGCTTTACTTTTGCAATAAGTTAATGAAGAGAAACACATACATACAGTTTAAAGCATTTTTCCTGCTGTCGGTATTCAGCCTGAATACTGTTGTTGGTTTAGCATGTGCAGCGGGGATGGATATGGGGTTCAATAACTCTCACCCTAAAGATGCACCTATTGAACCTTCCATTCATATTCATGCAGATGGTAAAAAGCACAACCATACCCCGGAACTTCCAAAAACTACAGTTCATGTGCATGCAGATGGCAAAAAACATGATCATCATAACCAGCCGGCAACGAAACATAACGAGGAAAAAGAAACTCCAAAGAAGGATAAAGATGGTTGTTGCAATGATGATGTGCTGAAATTTCAAAACTTAGACAAAAACCTGACTCAAACTGTAAAGATAGCACTTCCCCCCCCTGTATTGGTAGCTATCCTTACTACTTTTTTTGGCATAGATATTTTCAAGTTATCAGCAGAACCCCGATTGCACACTGCCAGGTATTTATTTCCTCCCCCGCCAGACATTCTTATTTCCATTCAGCGTTTCCAGATTTGATTATTGTAAAACCAGCGAAGCACAATTGCTTTGCTTATCCTCATTTGCTACCTGCAATTTGAAGTTATTTGTTTTATAATAATCATTTATTTATGTTCAGAAATAATATCGTTGGTGTTCTTATAGTGCTGGTTGCTTTTCCCGCAGCAGCACAGCAGGTGCTTACAGAAGCTGAAGCAGTAAGCAAGGCATTGGCCAATAATAAAAATATCCAGGCAGCTTCTTTGCAGGTAAAGCAGCAGCAGCAATTATTGAAGTCTGCTTTTAACTTACCCAACCCGGAGTTTTTCTGGGAAAGCCCCACCGGGAATTTTTACACTGGCAGCATTACACAATCTTTTGAATTTCCATCTGTTTATACTAATCAACATCGTTTGCAAAAACAGCAGGTTGGCGTGGCACAGAAAGAAAAACAATTGACAGAAGCGGAGTTGAAATACCAGGTAAAAATTTTGTATCTCGAAGCCCAGTTTGCTGATTCGCTGGTTAAACAATTATACATCCAGGATACAATGTATGAAAAAATAAAGTTGTCAGCCATCCGCCAGTTTAATGCCGGGCAGATAGATTACCTGCAGCAAATTTTTGCAGAAACGCAGTACGGCGAAACTCATAATTTGTACCAGCAGGCCGTTATCAGAACAAAAAGTATAAAAACGCAACTGCAATGGATAACGGGTATCAAAGATGCTATTACAGTAGAACCGTTGCTGATTGCTGCGGCACCACCTGATTTCACATTCATTCCTGATTCAACTGCTTTATTGTCCAATCCATCTATGCAGCTATTACAACAACAGCAGGCAGTAGCTAAGCAAAATATTACATTGCAAAAAAGTAAGGCATTGCCGGGTTTAGCCTTTGGTTATTTTAACCAGGGTGAAAGAGATACTAAATGGGCTAACCGTTTTCGTTTTGGCATCACCATTCCTTTGTGGCTTGGACAATACAAGGGTAATATCAGTGCAGCTAAAACAGAACAACAGGTGTTGCAAAGTAAAAAGGAAGGATTGCAGCAGGAATTATCGGTGCAGGTGATAAATGCAAACAGTGAAATGCAAACCAACTGGCAATCGCTGCAATATTATCAGCAAACAGGTTTGCGGAAAGCACAGGAAGTGATTACCACTTCGCAACGATTTTTTGTTAGTGGCGAAATAGACTATATCAGTTTTATGCGAAACAGCAATGATGCATACAGTATTTATCAGAAATACCTCGAAGCAGTAAGAAGTTATAATCTCAGTGTCATCAATTATCAATACTTAATGGGCCAGTTATGAAAAAAATAATCTTTCAATTTTTATTAGGGTTACCTCTTGTGGCATTTGCACACGGAGGCGAAGACCATGCAGATGCAAAGAAAGCAACAGCGGGGGGAAGCCTGAATTATTTTTCTTCAGAAGCATTTTCTGACAAATATGAGTTGCTGGTGAAATACAACCCGATAATTCCGGGAAAAGAAGCAATACTGAGATTATTCATCAGTGAATATAATACCAACAAACCATTGGACAGTACAACCTTGCAGGTAACAGTAACCGGGAACCCGGGTATCAAAGTAACGATTAGAAGGATAGACAAGGGGATATATGAACTGACAACAAATTTTCCGGAAAAGAAAGCATACAGTCTTTTTGTAAATATTAACAGCGCTGCGGGGGCCGATTTAATTCAGTTGAATAATATAGAAGCAGGAAAAGAATTGACTATAGCTGAAACTGAAGACCAGGCACACTCACACTGGTACAGCAGTAACTGGTTTTTTGGACAGATGGGTTTGTTGATTGGGTTGATTGCTATGTTCTTCATCCGTAAAACCCGCAGCAGGAAGATTACAACTACTGCTATTCTTCTTCTTTGCTTGCTTCCAACAACCACCTATAATTCTGTTTCAGCACACGATGGGGAGAACCACGGAGGAGAAACTAAAACGGGTGGTTCGTCAACTGTATTTATAGTAGAAAAGGAAACCCAGTTTCTTTTCAATATTCAAACCCAAAAAATTGGCACCGGAGATTTTAATGAAACATCTGTTTTGTTAGGAACTGTTACAGCCGCACCACAGGGAAGAGCCGTGATACAATCACCACAGGCTGGTAAGATTGTTTCCCTTCGTGTCGCTCCGGGCCAGAGAGTAAGCAGAGGCCAGGTGGTGGCAGTAATAGAACAACAGGTAGATGCAGGCACACAAATCAGCATTCTTTCGCAAAGCAACACGGTAAATGCCGAGTATGAAGCAGCCAAGGCACAATATGAAAGATTAAAAGCCATTGAAGATATTGCTGCAAAAAAAGATGTAACCGAAGCAAAAGCCCGTTATGAAAGTGCAAGGAGGAATAAAGCACTTTTTGATGCCAACACCGGACGAAATACCGGCAGTACAAAAGCAATGACACTCACCTCGCCGGTAAGCGGAGTGGTGGGCACTTTTAATTATGCAATAGGTGCTGTGGTAAGTGGTGGTGAGACATTGTTTGAAGTAACCAATCTTGACGAAGTTTTTGTAGAAGCACAGGTGTTTACAGCAGATGTTACGAAAATGAAATCGGCAATATCCTTTACCACCATTTCCAATACCGATACCTCTGTCTATAAACTTAAACTGCAAAGCACCGCACAGTCTGTAAATGCGGGTAACCAGTCTCAGAAAGTAGTGTTTGAAATTTTGAATCCAAATGGACAGTTTAAAATAGGGGAAAATGTAAACGTTCGGATGACGGGAAATAATGTGATACGACAGGTGATGGTTCCTAATGAAGCGATCACAGAGGTGAACGGGAAACCTGCTGTATTTATAAAAGACAAGGCCGAGCAATACAGCATCAGTTTTATTGCACTAGGACAAAGTAATGATAAACATACCGTAATCAGCAAAGGCACTGAAGATGGAGAAAGAATAGTTACTGCCAATGTGTACCAGATGAAAACGATGTATTTAAACCAATAATTTTTTAAACAATAAAATCAAAAAATAATGAAACCAATCAAAATCATTTTTTTAATGGCAATGGCAGTTCTCAGTTTTACTGCTGTAAATGCCCAGGTAACAACGGAAAAAACAAATAAAGTAACAGCAGATAAAGTTGTTTATCAATGCCCCATGAAATGTGAGGGAGAAAAAATCTATGCTAAGGAAGGCAAATGCCCTGTCTGTAATATGAATTTAAAAGCCCTGCCAAAGCCAACTCCAGTCGTTTATCAATGTCCCATGAAGTGTGAGGGAGAAAAAACCTATGCTAAAGAAGGCAAATGTCCAAAATGTAATATGAATTTAAAAGCCCTTCCCAACCCACCAGCTACGGTTTATCAATGCCCCATGAAGTGTGAAGGAGAAAAAACGTATGCTAAAGAAGGCAAATGCCCTGTTTGTAACATGAAACTTGACAAACATAAATTAAAGAAGGAAACACCTGGCCATGAGGGTCATAACCATAAATAATTTTATCACTTAACAAATACAAATTAAATGAAACAGGTATTAAAAATTTCAATGGCGGTAGTTACCTTTAGCGCCGTAACATTTTTTGTTGCTTGCAACAATAGCGGAACTGATTCAAAAAAAGAAACCACTTCTGCGGAAACTGATACTGCATCGCACCAGCATAGTTTTCGTTGTCCTATGAATTGTGAAAAAGGAAAAGTATATGACAAAGAAGGAAACTGCCCCGTCTGTGGTATGAAGCTGGAACATTTTGATGGAGTTGATAACGGCCTTACTTATAAAATGCAGTATAAATCTGACCCTGCCCAATTGGAAACTGGTAAAGCCGGTATGATTTCATTTACACCTACTGTAGTTGGAAAAGAAAGTGAAGCGGTTGCCCTGGATGTACAGCATGAAAAGAAAATTCACCTGATAGTGGTAAGCAATGACCTGAGTTATTTTGAACATATTCACCCCGACTACCAGGCTGATGGTTCTTACAGAATAGCTGTATTGGAAAAAGGAAAATCATACACCAATGGGCCCGGTAAGAATGAAACCCGTTTTGATAATGGTGGAGATTATTATTTGTTTGCTGATTACCTGCCAAGCGGCGGTAGCCACCAGGTAGAGAAAGTGCCTGTGACCATAAAGGGTGCGGCAAAACCTGCTGTTACATTTAATACGGATAAACTGAGTGGTAAGTCAGACAACTTTACCGTAACCCTGGCTACCGGCGAAAAGCTAATTACAGGTGCCCAAATGCACATTACAGGAATGCTAATGAAAGATGGTAAAGAGATTGATGTAAATACACTGGAAAATTATTTAGGCGCTAAAGCACACATGGTAGTTATCAGTCTTACTGACAAAGAGTATTTGCATGTACACCCCGATGTAACGGGTGGCAAGTTTGATTTACATACCACTTTTAAGAATCCCGGCATTTATCGTGGTTGGATTCAGTTTCAGAGTGGGGGTAAGGTGCATACGGTTGATTTCACCATGAATGTGAAAGAAGGAACCGCTGATGAGATTAAAAAAGCTGGTGAAGGTCATGACAGTAAAGAAGGTGGTCACCAACATTAATTCATTCTTAAAATCATGACAGGTATAAAGCCTGTCATGATTAATTCAATTACTGTAGTTGATCATACAATAGTTGAGAGGATATAAAGAAACTATTTATGCTGAACCGACTCATTCTCTTTTCCCTGAGGAACCGGCTGCTGGTAATAGCCATGGCTGCCCTGGTAATGGTATATGGTGTATTTACATTGGTAAGCCTTCCCGTAGATGTATTACCAGATTTAAACAGGCCAAGGGTAACTATTTTTTTAGAAGCCAATGGTATGGCACCTGAAGAAGTGGAAAGCCAGGTGAACCTGCCAGTAGAAACACAACTGAATGGTGCGCCGGGTGTAGAAGTAGTACGTTCTGTTGCATCGCCGGGATTGGGGATGGTATTTGTAGAATTTGACTGGAAAACAGATGTCTATAGGGCAAGGCAATTAACAGCAGAGAAACTGCAGAATATTCAATTGCCCAAAGGCATTACGCCGGTGATGGGACCTATCAGTTCCATTATGGGACAGATTATGATGGTGGCGGTGACCAGCGACACCTCATCACCTGCTGATTTACGAACACTTGCTGATTTTACCATTCGCAGAAGATTAATGAGTGTAAAAGGTGTGAGCCAGGTAATACCGATTGGTGGAGAAAGAATGCAGTACCAGGTTTTGATTTCAAGTGAAAAACTCCGGCAGTATAATCTTTCCATTGATGATATAGATAATGCTTTGCAGTTAACCAATCAAAACACCACAGGAGGTTTTGTTGATAACAAAGGTTCAGAGACGTTGATAAGAAATATTGGAAGAGCAAGGACATTGGAAGATTTATCAAACACAGTTGTTACTAACAGGAATGCTGCTCCCATTTTACTGAAACAAGTAGCTGAGGTAAAGTTTGGCGGGCCTGTCAAAAGGGGTGATGGCTCTTTTAACGGGAAGCCTGCTGTTATTCTCAGTATTGAAAAACAACCGGGTTCAAGTACACTCACAGTAACAGATGAAGCTTTAAAGGCAATTGAAGAAATCAAATCCTCTCTTCCCCCCAATATTCATATTAATACAGATGTGTTTCAGCAAAAAGGTTTCATCGTCAACTCTATTACCAATGTAGAACATGCACTTAGGGATGGTTTTATCCTGGTCATCATTATTTTATTTTTATTCTTATTAAATTTCCGCACCACAATCATCACACTTACAGCAATTCCCCTTTCACTTATTATTACTGCCATCGTTTTTAAGTTCTTCGATATTTCAATAAATACGCTAACTCTCGGGGGGTTAGCTATTGCTATTGGTGAACTGGTGGATGACGCCATTGTGGATGTAGAAAACGTTTATCGCCGTTTAAAAGAAAATTGGGCAAGCGATAAACCCAGGCCACTGCTGAAAGTAATATACGAGGCAAGCAGTGAGGTGAGAAATTCTATTGTGTATGCCACGATCATCGTGGTGCTGGTTTTTATACCGCTATTTTATTTGCAGGGAATAGAAGGAAAAATATTTGCACCCCTCGGTATTGCTTATATCACCTCCATTGTTGCTTCGTTGGTAGTATCGTTGACTGTTACACCAGCTTTGTGCAGTTATTTGTTAGGAAAGAAAAGCCACTTAAAGCATGTTAACCTTGCATTCTGGAAAAAGAAAAAAGTTCTCTCTCCTTCAGATAAGGCGGAGGTTGAGGTGGTTGATGCAGCACATGAAACGGATAGCGGACTTGTACGCTGGCTAAAAAAGAAAGACCTTAAATTATTACAATGGGGATTGAAGCGGACTAAATTGGTGACAGGCGTTGCCATCGCTTTGATTATTGCTGCAATAAGCATTGTGCCATTTTTCGGTACCGAATTTTTGCCACCGTTTAATGAAGGAAGCTTTACAGTAAATATGATAGCCCCTGCAGGTACATCGCTGGAAGAAAGTAATAAGTTAGGCACAATAGTAGAGCAACAAATTTTGAAAGTGCCGGAGGTGGCACTAACAGCCCGCCGTACCGGGAGGGCAGAACTGGATGAACATGCGGAACCACCCAGCTCATCGGAAATTGAAGTCGCTTTAAAACCCGGGGGAAGAAGCAGGGCAAAAGTGTTAGAAGATATCCGTAATAATTTATCGGTAGTAAAAGGCGTATCAATAAATATCGGTCAACCCATCTCTCACCGGCTTGACCATTTACTTTCCGGTGTAAGGGCACAGGTAGCCGTTAAAATTTTTGGTAATGATTTATTAACCATGAGATCAAATGCCGAGCAACTCAAAGCTATAATATCAACAGTACCGGGTGTGGTAGATGTACAGGTTGAAAACCAGGTAATGGTACCACAGCTCATGATTAAGCTGGACCGTATGGCCGTGCAGCGATATGGCCTACAGGTAGGCAAGGTGGCTGATGAACTGGAGGTTTTTTATAATGGAAAAGTGGTGAGCCAGGTGTTGGATGGACAAAAAAGTTTTGATATTGTTTTAAGAACGGATGACAGTACAAGAAAAAATATAGATGCCATCCGCAATACACAAATTGCCACATCTGATGGTTCATTAATTCCATTGAACCAAATTGCTACTATTGAATTGGAGAACAGTATTAATGCGGTATATCATGAAAACACTCAACGCCGCATTGTAGTTTCCGCCAATGTGCAGGGTCGTGACCTTGGCAGTACCGTAAAAGACATGCAAGCTGCTGTAAAAAAAGAATTACCGTTGCAGGAAGGTTATTACCTCCAATGGGGCGGGCAATTCGAAAGCCAGCAATCTGCATCCAAATTAATAACCATATTAAGCATCTTTTCTATTGCAGGTATTTTCTTAGTGTTGTACAGTCATTTCAAAAGCAGCAGGATTGCTTTACAGATTATGTTGAACATTCCATTAGCATTAATCGGGAGCGTAATTGCAGTGATGCTTACAGGTGGTGTATTCTCTATAGCTACGATGGTAGGATTTATTACCCTGACAGGTATTGCATCAAGAAACGGTATTATGATGATAAGCCATTATATACACCTGGTACAGCATGAAGGAGAAGTGTTTGGTGATAAAATGATTATCCGTGGCTCATTAGAGAGATTAGTGCCGGTATTAATGACGGCATTGGTAGCTGCATTTGCATTGATACCATTAACGATGAATCCCACAGCACCTGGCAAAGAAATTTTATACCCGGTTGCTACTGTTATTTTGGGCGGATTAATAAGCTCAACAATTCTGGACATGATTGTTACACCGGTAGTTTTTAAAATGTTTGGTGAAAAAGCACTCAAAAAGTATGTACAGGCACAACAGCAGGATATTTAAACGTACTAAAAATAAATTTAAAAGATAATTCAAAAACAATTTTTTGAATTGAGTAAAAATAAATACATACCGGCACTCCGTTTCAAATGGCTGACTCCGCTATACGATTTTCTGATTGGTATAACAATGCCCGAAATGAAGATTAAACACCACTTGGTTGAAACAGCCTCCATTAATGAGGATTCAGCCGTATTGGATTTTGGATGTGGCACCGGAACACTTACAATCCTGGTAAAAGAATCATGCCCCGGAGCAAAAGTTACAGGCATTGATATAGATGTGCAGATATTGAATAAAGCAATTCATAAAGCCAGGGAAAAGAAGATGGATATTTTATTTCTAAATTATGATGGAGAAAAATTTCCATTTCAGGATAGCTCTTTTAACAGGGTTGTTTCCTCCCTTGTATTTCATCACCTTGATACTGATACAAAACAAAAGGTATTAGCCGAAATCTACAGAGTTTTAAATGAAGGGGGTCAATTATATATAGCTGATTTTGGCCGTTCAAAATCATGGATTCAAAGAACAGTTTTCAATATGATAAGAGGGTTGGATGGGTTTAAATCAACAGATGCAAATGCAAAGGGGTTACTGCCAAAATTAATTTCAGATGCCGGGTTTGAAAATGCCGGTATAAAAAAACGCTTCAAAACAATGTTTGGCGAAGTTCAGATAATCAGCGCTGAAAAAATATAATCACATAAAAAATAAATCATGAAAATCTACTTTCAACTTTTCGTTTTATCTCTTGTACTGTCAGCTTCTGCTCTTTCAGTAAAAGCACAACAGCAAAAAAATGAAGAAGTATGTTACAACCCAAACCTG
>JANPMI010000047.1:0-33966 GCA_031422725.1 Chitinophagaceae bacterium
ATTGGCAGAGCAAAAAACCAACCTACGAATTTATAAATGTAAACGGCCAGGTGTCGAAAAAAATTGAAACAGCTAACAGCAGCCAGACTGAAACTATTAATGTAAGCAACATGGCCCCGGGTTTTTACATAGTAAAAGTTACTTGTGAAGGACAAATGGCTCAGCAGAAAATAGTTAAGCACTAAAATATTTATATAGGGGTTCCGGCCGTCCCGCAAGAGCGGGGCGGTTTTTTTATTTAAAATAATTTGGTTTATACTATAAACTACTTTATGTTTGCTGTCCAAATATGATTTTGCTATGAAACATTTGAAAATTGGATTGTTGATTTTGCTGGTTACAGGTTTGTTTCAGACGGTATCAGCTCAGGTAATCATCAAGGGAGTGATAAAAGATAATAAGTCAAGGCCGGTTGCCGGAGTCAGTATTTCAATAAAAGACAGTTACGATGGCGGCACTTCTGATTCAACAGGAAAATATTCCTTCAAAACAACTGAAAAGGGAGATCATATTCTTGTAATAAGTTCAATTGGTTATAAACCGGTAGAACAAAAAATAAAATTAGCGGGAACTTCATTGAATATTGATGCAACATTAAAAGAAGAAATCAGTGAACTGACTGCAGTAGTTCTTTCTGCCGGTACTTTTGAAGCCAGCGACAGAAAAAGGGCTGCGGCGGTTTTAGACCCGATTGATATTGTAACAACCGCCAGTGCCAATGGGGATATTACCGGGGCTTTAAAAACATTGCCCGGTGCACAGCAGGTAGGGGAGAGTGAAGGTTTGTATGTTCGTGGCGGTACTGCGGCTGAAACAAAAACTTTTATAGATGGCACATTAGTCAATAATTTCTTTTACAGCAGCGTTCCCAATATTGCACAGTTTGGCCGCTTCTCACCTTTTATTTTTAAAGGAACCGTTTTCAGCACCGGTGGATATTCTGCTTTATACGGCCAGGCACTTTCTTCTGCATTGATATTGGAGTCAATTGATTTGCCCGATCAGTCTTCTGCTAATGTTGGACTAACGGTGCTGAGTGCCAATGCCGGTATTCAGCATCTGGCGAAAAATAAAAAATCATCCTGGGGATTTGGTTATGGTTACACTGACCTTAGTCTTGCATTTGCTATCATCAAACAGAAACAAGACTTTTCAAAAGTACCCACTTATCATAACCTCGATGCTAACTTCCGTATTAAAACATCGAAGACTGGCATACTGAAGTATTATGGTTATTTCAGCAGTAATAAATTAGCATTCACCACCAACAGTATTGATTCGCTGGGCTACTTAGATAAGTTTGCTATTGGTAATAAAAATTTCTATCATAACCTGGCCTGGAAGGAGAATCTTGGAAAGGGATGGAAAATAAATGCAGGGGTTTCGTATTCCAATAATAAAGATGACATCAGCGGGGGGATACAGAACCGGGATAAACAGGATGTAGTATTGACTAACCTGGAGTTTAAAAAATTTCATATTGATACAAAGGGAAATTATTTCAATGCCAAATTAGTGCTGGAGAAAAAACTCAAAGGATTAAGTGCTGTTCGTTTTGGAACAGAATATAACAGTACGAATGATAAATCAGTTTATACATCCTATGATAATCAGCAATATCCGGATACACTGAAAGGGCATATCAATGCTGTATTTGGCGAAGCCGATGTATATGCTACTAATTCCCTTGCATTAAAAGGAGGGCTTCGGCTTGAATATTCTTCTCTGTTAGAGAAGACAAATATAGCTCCCCGGTTTTCGATTGCGTATAAATTAGGAAAAGGTAGCCAGGCTTCTTTAGCGTATGGTATTTTTTACCAGGATCCGGAGAGAAGATACCTGCCTTCGCCCAATACATTAACCTTTATGAAAGCCACTCATTACATTGCCCAGTATCAGAAAGTGGCTAACCAGCAATCATTCCGGGCAGAAGTTTTTTATAAGAAGTATGACAACCTGGTAAAAACAGGAACCGTCAACTTCAGGGAATCGGCTGTCAGCAACAATGGCTTTGGCGATGCAAAAGGGATTGAGTTTTTCTGGAGAGATAAAAAGTCCATTAAAAATCTCGATTACTGGATTTCTTATTCCTACTTAGATACTAAAAGAGATTTTTTAAATTTTCCTTTTGCTATCACCCCAAACTTTGCAGCAAAACATACCAGCTCATTAGTGGTGAAAAGATTTGTTCAAAAAATAAAGACCAATATAAACTTTGCTTACAATTATGCCAGCGGACGTCCTTATTATAATATTCAAAAAGACGGCAATAATTATAAGTTTAATGACAGGGGAACAATACCTGATTATCACAACGTAAGTTTTTCATTGAACTACCTGCCATCTATTGGAAAAAAAGATGCGAAATCATTTGCCGTATATGTGTTCCAGGTAAGTAATATTTTCAATATCAAACAAACTTATGGGTATAACTATTCCTACAATGGCTCCCGCAAAGAGGCCATTGTGCCAACATCAAGAATGTTTGTATTTATAGGGGCATTCATCAGCTTTGGTGTTGACAGAAGCGATGAGGTAATTAACAATGGATTATAAACAGTTTAATTAAATTTTATATGGAACAGCAATCACCAACACCCGAACAAAAAGATCCCCAATTATGGGCTATTGCAAAAAAGAGGGCAGGCTTTAAAAGAGACCTGGTTACGTATATTGTAATCAATGCCTTTTTATGGCTGATCTGGTTGTTGTCAAGCAGAAATCATAACTACAGTGGTGTGCCCTGGCCGGTATGGCCCACGGCGGGTTGGGGAATAGCCATTCTTATCCAATACTTTGAGGCCTACAAATATCCAAAAGAAAATACAACTGAAAAGGAATATGAAAAATTAAAGAAAGAACAAAATAAATAAATTTATCACTTACAAAAACAATAACAATGAAAAGGATCCTCTCTTTATTTGTCGCAACATTAATGCTGACAGTAACATTTGCACAAAGCGAAAAATATACCAAAGCTATGGAAGCACTGGTGCCTGCCGTTGACACTACCCGTAGTATGGAAGGTCTTACTGACCTGGCCAATTCATTTGAACGTATTGCCAATGCTGAAAAAACACAATGGCTCCCTTACTATTATGCAGCACTGTGTAATATTAATATGGCTAATACATATTTCCTGATGCAACAGCCGGATAAGATTGACCCTTTGATGGATAAAGCAGAGCCGATGCTGAATAAAGCAGAAGAATTGGAGAAAAATAATGCAGAAATTTTCTGTTTGAAAAAAATGTTTAGTTCGGGTAAAATGATGGCCGATCCTATGAACCGCTTTATGACTTTTGGGCAAGCGGCTTCTGAGGCTTTGGCAACAGCTAAAAGTCTGAACCCGGAAAATCCAAGAGTGTACCTGCTGGAAGGGCAGGATAAATTTTATACACCTGAACAATGGGGTGGCAGCAAGACAGAAGGAAAGAAGCTGTTTGAAGAAGCAATTAAGAAGTTCGGAACATTTAAACCCGCCAGCAGCATCCATCCTTCCTGGGGTTTGGGACAGGCAAAATATTTTATGACACAGGAATAATATAACCATAATGAATTGTTGAGAGGCTGTCTCAAAAGGCCTGTCAGCCGTTGTCACCCTTTGTCATCCTGAGTTTATCGAAGGATTATCGAAGGCTATCAATTTGATTGCCAATATTTCGACAAGCTCAATATGACAATCAAATTGACTTTTGAGACAGCCTCATTTTCATTTTAAATCACCACCAATGCAACAGGAAAATTTTTCACCGGAGCAAAGCCTGCGGCTTATTCAATCCATGATAAGCAAGACAAAGCAGGATATGTCTGATAACAGTATCTACTTCCTTGTTTGGGGGTGGCTTACTTTTTTTGCCAGTACCGGGCAGTTTATATTAAAGCATCTTCTTAATTACGAGAAGCACTACTTAGTATGGATGGTGGTTATCATCGGAATTATTTTTTCTATTTACCAGGGTAAGAAAGAAGAAAAAAACAGCAGTGTGAAAACTTATGTAGATGAAAGTATGGGGCACCTGTGGCTGGGATTGGCAATTAGTTTTTTTGTATTGGCGATGATACTCACTAAACTAGGTTGGGGTACTGTGGCGTTTCCTTTTTTCATCATGCTGTATGGGCTTGGCACATTTGTGTCAGGTAGCATTATCCGTTTCAGGCCATTAATCATCGGGGGTATTATAGCCTGGGCATTGGCTATCGGTTCCACATTTGTAAGTTATGATTACCAAATGTTATTTGGCGCTGCTGCAATCCTGATAAGCTACATCATACCAGCCTATATGCTACGTTCAAGAAACAAAACTGCCAACACATAATTTTTTTATTATGACACAATCAGAAAAACAGTTAACCGAAAAGGAAAGCCTTGATCTCATTGCTATGATGATTAATAAGGCCAAAGATTCTTATCATGACACTGGCATTGGTGCCATGATGTGGGGAACTATTGTTGCAGTTTGTTCATTAGTGAAGCTGGCTGAGTTGCAGTTTGATTTCAGGTTGCCATTTGATATTTATTGGCTTACTATCCTGGCGATAGTGCCACAAATTTTTATCACCATCAGGGAGAAAAAAGAACGAAAAGTAAAAACCTATGATGATATTTATATGGATTATCTCTGGCTTGGCTTTGGTATCAGTATTGGCCTGATGATTTTTATTGTTAATAATGTATTCAGCGTATGGGAACCAGTTTCAATAGAGTACACTCAGTTGGCAGGTCATAGCCCCGCATTTAAGTTCAGGGAATTTATCGCCCCACTTTTTTTACTGCTGTATGGCATTCCAACTTTTGTTACTGGTGCTGCCTGCAAGTTCAAACCCATGCTATGGGGCGGTTTGCTGTGTTGGGTGTGTTGCATTGTCACTATTTATACTACAATAAAAATTGATCTGTTACTAACTGCCTTTTCCGCTGTATTTGCATGGCTGATACCGGGCATTATTATGGAACGGGATTACAGGAACGCAAAAAGAGGTTTAGCACAGGCCAATGTTTAAAGACCTTGATCCCATATTACATTCGCAGCTCAGGCTGGCTGTTATGTCACTTCTTATTAGTGTGAAAGAGGCCGAGTTTACTTTTATCCGGGAGAAAACAAACTCCACAGCGGGTAACCTGAGTGTGCAGGTTCAGAAATTGAAAGAAGCCGGGTATATTGATGTGACAAAACAGTTCAGGGATAATTATCCATTAACAGTTTGTAAAATAACAAAGCAGGGTATCAAAGCTTTTGAAGTATATGTCAGCAACCTGCAATCTTATCTTGGTAAAGGATAAAAAAGAGAAAACCCCCGCCAGCTGGCGGAGGCCTTATTCTCTGTTGGTACTCTTAAGTGTAGAAAAATTTACGAAAGACTGGTACCCCTCAAATATTTTTTACCGTGCCCGCCGTCAGGTTGGTTGCGAACCGGTTGCAACACTAATTGTGGTGCAGATTGTTTCTTTTGCGGGCTGGTTATTTTTTCAAATATTTTTTTGAGCCGGTTGTATTCCTGCTGCAATATTTTTTTGGTAGAATTAGCCATAGTTTTCTTTTTAAACGTTAGGATTAATTTCTATTACCGGTGAGTATTCTGTTTTACGGTTCTTACTGATGAGTTTGATGCGGTAGGAAATTTTTTGGTTGCCTGCTTTTTCATAAAACTGGTAGTTATCAGTTTCCGGTTTATCCGTACCAAATACAAGACCCGCCAGGATGAAATTTTTACCATCATGGCTTTTTTCCACTTCAAACTGATCGGCTGTCTCGTTTTCGACAACTACCCAGTTCAATATTACTTTGCTATTACTGATGCTACCGTTAATACTGATAAGCCTGGCAGGTGCTGTTGAAATGGTGGAAGTGGAAAGAGGCATGGGGCTTGCAAAAGGGGCTATACCTGATTGTGCATGAGATGGGTGATAAATGATTCTCAATGCTACAATTAGTACAAACGCTACAGACTTTATCATTTCTCAGGGGTTGAATGAAATTTTATGGTTCCCCCACAGAAATACTGGATGTTACTACTGCGCTTATATGCTATGTAGCACACAGTAGTTTTCGGTTGAAAGTTATACTGCCAGAAAAAAATTACTATAAATGTAACCGTACATGAATCGGGAAAGGTGGATAGTCAGGTACGGATGTTTATCGTAGTTTTACGGGGGTATATGTGGTTTTCCGAATCGAAAACAAACCTAATAATTGAGCTTTATAAATGCAAGTCTTTTCAAACAAATATTTTCATAAAGCTTTAAATACTTCTGTTACCCGCCAAACCCTTTGATACATTTGCCGTTAATAGTCAGTAATGAGTGCAATCATACAGGTAAAACATCTTGCCAAAGATTTTAAAGAAGTAAAAGCGGTAGATGATCTTTCGTTTACAGTACAGGAGGGTCAGGTGTATGGCTTTCTTGGTCAGAACGGGGCAGGTAAATCTACTACTATAAGGATGCTGCTTACCCTGGTGAAACCAACTTCAGGTGAAATAGAAATATTTGGTATGAACCTCGGGAAGCACCGGAAAAAAATTTTACAACAGGTCGGTGCTATTATAGAAAGACCTGATTTATACAAATATCTGACAGCATTGGAGAACCTGCGAATTTTTGCGGCTATGAGTGGAGTAAAGGTTTCTGAAAAAAAACTGATGGATCAGTTAGCAATGGTGGGTCTTGCAGGAAGGGTCCACAGCAAAGTAAAAACGTATTCCCAGGGAATGAAACAACGTTTGGGAATTGCCACTGCACTGGTACATGATCCAAAACTTATTATTCTTGATGAGCCAACCAACGGGCTGGATCCGCAGGGAATTGCTGATGTCCGGAATCTAATCCTGCAACTGAGTAAGGAACTGAATAAAACCCTGGTCATATCTTCTCACCTGCTTAGCGAAATGGAGCTGATTGCCGATGCCATGATTATTATTGATAAAGGGAAAAAAATAGTTGAAGGGAAAGTGAATGAGTTGTTTGACCCAGCGGAAACAGTTGTTGAGTTAAAAACAATGGATAATAACGGGGCGTATGAAAAGCTGCAGCAATCGGATTTACAGCAATTCCTGCAGGGCAAAAGAAACGACTGCCTGTTATTAAAATTACACAGAAATGAAATACCAGCTGTTTTGAGAAAGCTGGTCCGGATGAATATTGATGTTATTTCATTTCATTCCAAACATTCACTGGAAGATTATTTTTTATCATTAACAACAGGGAAAGAATATGTTTAATATTCCTCCGGGCAGAAGAGTTATCGAAATCATAAAGAGTTATGAAGAAAGAACAATCCTAACCACTAACCCAAAACCCTCTCTTCATGCGGAAGCTATTAAGAATTGAGTTATTTAAAATATTCAAAAGGCCAAGAACTTATATTGCTTTCGGGGCCATTGCCGCTATTGTTTTATTATTTCAGATAGGGATGAAATATGATGGGAAGTCTTATCTCGATCTTATTTTGAGTAACGTCAGCGATACTTTTGAAGTTACCGATGAATTTAAAGAACGGTTGCTGAACGGCTATTTTATTTGTTTTGCGATTCTCAATATTTTGCTGATACAGATGCCGCTGCTGGTGGCATTAATCGCAGGAGATTCCATTGCCGGTGAAGCTAATATGGGAACCTTACGGTTATCACTCACAAAACCGGTAAGCCGTACAGAGTACATGTTGGTGAAGTTTATGGCGTCGGTGATTTACACGATTTTATTATTGCTTTGGCTGGCAGTGCTGGCTTTATTTGGCAGTATGCTCATATTTGGCACTAATTCATTAGTGGTATTCCGTTCCGAGGAAATTGAAATGATGAACAGTTTTGATGTATTGTGGAGATATGTAGCCGCTTTTGGTTATGCTGCTGTGGCATTAACCACTGTGTCCGCACTGGCTTTTTTATTAAGTGTCTTTGCAGAAAATTCCATTGGCCCCATCATTGCCACCATGAGTATTGTAATCGTATTTACTATTTTATCCGAAATGAATATTCCGGTGTATGATAAAACAGTAAAGCCTTATCTCTTTACAACCCACATGGTTGCCTGGAAAGGGTTTTTCTATGTGCAGGCAGATGCAGACAATAAAACGATTGACGGAACCATTCAAAACCTGCCGGCTATTTTACGAAGTCTTGGTATCCTTATTATATATATTGCAGGCTTTGTTGGCAGTGCCATTTGGGTATTTAAGAAGAAAGATATTTTGACGTAAACTATATAACAATGAAATTTTTTTTATTCCTGTTATTGTCTTTTTATACTGGTTTGTTTGCAAGGGCACAAACTGCTGAAGAGGTAATCAGTAAAGTAAAGGCGAGGCTTGATAAAGTAAATGATTACGAAGCCAGGGGCAAAATGAAAACAAATGTTATTTTTATAAAAGCTCCCATTGCTACGGTAAAAGTGTATTATAAGAAACCCAATAAGCTGCGAATTAATAATGAAAGCGGCATTTCCTTTATCCCGAAGGGTTCTGTAAATATTAATCTCGGTAATATTTTTGTGAGTAATGCCGGTTTTGATATAATAGACATGGGTAAAGAGAACAAGACGAATCTCCGGATCATCAAGCTGCTGCCAAAAGAGGAAAACTCAGAAGTGGTTTTGTCAACGCTGTATATTGATGAAACACAATCGCTGATTAAAAAAGCTAAAACTACCACTAAAGAAAACGGCACCTATGAACTGGAGATGAGTTATGGTAAATATGCTGAATACGGCCTGGCCGATAAAGTGATTTTCACTTTTAATACCAAAGATTATAAACTTCCAAAGGGGATCACCTTCGATTATGATGATGGCGGAAAAAAAGAAGAAAATGCAGTCAAGGGGAAAGATAAAAAAGGCAGGGTAGAAATAACCTATTCAAATTATATTATTAATAAAGGAATACCGGATGCTGTTTTTAAATAAGAATTTTACCAATCAGACATTAAAATAAGACTGTCACCCTGATCTCGTCTGAGACGAGACGAAGGGTAATGTAAAGGCTTCGATAAACTCAGCCTGACATTTTTTTATGAATGTAAGTTTAATGTCTGATTGGTGTAAGTTTACCCTTCTTCTATTATTTCATCCTTAGCATTAGCCAATATGGCTGGTGTCATTTTACGCAGGGGATTTCTGCGGTTTTCAGTATAGCCATTGCGGCGGTTAATAATGTCAATACATTCAAAAAGGGCAGCTAAAAAAGAAGAGTTATCAGCAACATCTTTTCCTGCAATGTCGAAAGCAACACCATGATCCGGTGAAGTTCTTACTCCCGGAAGACCGGCTGTAAAATTAACTCCTTCACCAAGTGCTAATGATTTAAAAGGAATCAATCCCTGGTCATGGTACATGGCGAGTACGGCATCAAAGCGTTCAAAACTGCGGCGGGCAAAAAAAGCATCGGCACTGTAGGGGCCCACCACCAGCATATTGTTATTTTTTGCTTCTTTAATAGCAGGTTTGATGATTGTTTCTTCTTCAGTACCTATCAAACCTTCATCGCCTGCATGTGGATTCAATCCAAGTACTGCAATACGGGGTTTATCAATACCAAAATCTTTTTGAAGGCTTTGATGAACAATACTCAGTTTGCTGACAATTTTTTCTTTGGTTATATGTTTGGTAATTTCTGCTACCGGAACATGTTCGGTTACCAATGCCACCCGAAAATTGCCGGCACAAAGCATCATTGCTGCATCAGTTACCCCAAAAATGCTTTTTAAATAAGGGGTGTGACCGGTGAAACTGAAATCTGCTGATTGAATATTTTTTTTATGTAGAGGAGCTGTTACTAATCCGTCAATTTGTTTTTGTTTTAAAGCGGCCACAGCAGTTTGCAGGGAAAGTACTGCATACCTGCCGCCGGTATCAGTAAGCAGGCCGGGAGTAATGGCTGCTTCTTCCTCCCAGCAGTTGAAAAGGTTTACCTGTTTGTGAGTGATGCGGCTAAAATCTTTTGTATTCTGATAGTTGAAATTAATTTCAGGGATGGATTTCCGGTAAAAATTTATTGCCTTATTCGAAGCAAAGATTACGGGTGTGCAATGCTCAAGAATGCGGTTGTCAGAAAATGTTTTAATAATAATTTCGATACCGATGCCATTCAGATCGCCACAGGAAATACCTATGATGGGTTTTGGGTGACTCATTCTTACTTTGGTTGAATTATTGTAAAAGTAATTCTTTCAGCAGTAATAAAAAGATATTCTAATTATCAGATTATTTTCCTGCAGGAAGTTGATTTACTTGTCCCGGTGGTCTTTTGAATTGAAGGAACTGAAGAATCATATCAAGGTCATAGGGCCTTATTTTTTGAGCAACTGCATGATTTTTCGGATCATCAAGCAAGAATGATGATTTATAGGCCTCAATCTGAGTTTTGGAAAAATTGGGGATGCTGTCTTTTCCCCTGCTAAATATTCCGTGGCAACTGCTACAGTTTAGTTTATATAATTTCTGACCATGTTCCAGCATTGTTACAAGATTTGCCCTTGTGTCCCCCGTATATTGATCGGGTATAAAGTAAACAGTTTCTTTTTGCGGGGTACACCTGGAAAATACCAGGTAAAAAATAATTATAAAACTAATGGTAATGTATTTTTTCATAGCATTAATATTCGCCACCTACCAATCTTTTATTGAGTTCCTTATTTTTTGAAACAGGAAGACTGTGAGGTGGTATTTGTAATGGTATTTCTTCATTTAGTGAACTGATAAAAGCAATGATGTCTTTTTTTTCTTTTTTTGTCAGTTTCAGAGAATCAGAGGATAACGTTTGATTTTTCACCAGCAGGCCTTTTCCCACTCCTCCTCCTGCGTCATAAAAATCAATTACCTCTTCCAGTGTTTTAAAAACACCATTATGCATATAGGGTTTTGTAAAAGCAGCATTGCGGACAGATCCGGTTCGGAATGCAGCATTTGTTTCTTTAGCCGGATTAATAGCATACCTTCCTTTGTCATTGCTCAGCGACTTAAAAGAAGTATCAGCCGGTACACCTATTACTTCAAACTCAGAACCGATATAGGGAGGTTTTGCGCCATTGAACTGTGGAACAAAATGACAAGTAGCGCATTGTGCTTTACTCATAAAAAGGTTAAATCCATTTTCAACATCACTGCTAACAGGCTTCTTTTCAATAATAGCATGGTCAAAGGCAGAAGAATAAGAACTTAAATCACAATAATACAACATCAGAGCCGATGCTATATGTTCCAGATTGACAGATTGATACTGGGGCGTTGTTTTCAGATATTTTTTAAATACTGTTTTATACTCATCACAGCTTAATACTTTTTTCAATATCTCTTCTTCTGTACTTCCCATTTCAATCGGGTTGGTGATTACATCCCTGGCCTGATTTTCAAGGTTAATATGCTTACCGTCCAGCATGATCAGGTGATTTTGAGCTGCATTTATTAAGGTGGGGGTATTTCTGCTAAGAAAACCCTGCTGGTTGAATTGAAGGTTTGTTGTTACTACAGTATCGGTAAAATATTCGGTGGGTTTGTGGCAGGAGGCACAACTTCTTTTGTTGTTGAGAGACAAAATGGGGTCATAAAAAAGCAGTTTACCGATTGCTTTTAATTCATTTAACTGGCTTTCATCATCAATACCAATAAAAACACCTTTTTTATTTTGTCCCCGGTACAGCGATTTGTCAAAAATCGAAGCTGCATATTTATTCAATGAATAATCGTTATAATTGGATGTGCGGACATTATAGGCAAGTATCATTTGCTGATTTAACTGATACAAAGGGTTTATAAAGTTTTGAATAAAACTAAAATGATTAAAAAGGGTATAATCTCCCGACTCCTTTTTTACAAACGAAATTGTTTTTTCAAACAGGTTATTATAATCATCATTTATTTTATACGAGGGGAAACTTTTATTAAAAGCAGCATAGAGTTTATGGGAACTTTCCAGTGTATGGAGCAGTTCCGGAATAATGCGGCTTGTATCCGGACACTCAAAACCAGTAGTGTAAATAGCCGCAAGATTTAACAGAAACATCCTGTTAGCCAGGAAAAAATGATGATGTGTTTTCAAATTTCTGGTAATAGAATCGGCCAGGAAAACATCCGTAGCCAGCAATGAGGCAGTAATGAGGCTTGCTAAAGAATCTTTATTTATTTCTTTTTCCTCAAGATAATTTTCTGCTAACGTAAGACCGCCACCTTCTCTTTTATATGGAGTTTCATATTTTTCAAATACTTCTGTTTCCCATTCTACAGGTAAAGGGCCATTAATCTTTTTATAAGCAACTGGCTCAAGATAACGAAGCCAGAAATCCATCTCCTTTAACACAAGGCGGTTTTCTTTAATTTTTTGGAGAATTATGCCCGCAGTAATACCGGAAACGCTGTCGCTTTTCTCAATAATTGCCAGCAATTCGCTTTGGAGTGTTTTAAAAGTGCTTATTTTTTCTTTGTAAAATGATACATAAGAGTCTGTCTCTTCCGGTTTGAAGGAGGAAGAAATAAATACGATAAAAGAAAAAAACACAAAGAGCAGAAATACAGCTTTTTTCATTGGATGATGGCAGTTTGGTTTTCTTAGCCTGGTACACTGGTACCATTAACGGTTTAGGATAAAAGACATTGTAAAATTATTAATATTTATTAATTATTAATATTTTTTCTTTACTATCCGGGCTGAGCCGCAATCAGAATGGAAGCTCGGATTGGCTGACTATTTATCCGGAAGCCTGCCGGAGTAAATCAGTTATACAGGATTTGATTAAGTAAGAAGTAATCTTCGGGAGAAAAAATTAATTCTTAAGCAGCTGATAGCGGGGTTTTCCTTTTTTTCAACGTGGGTTTTACGATACTGAGGTGTTTTGGAGAAAGTACTTGTACTCAATTCATGAAAGACTCCGGCTATTTTATTGACAATGAG
Organism: Chitinophagaceae bacterium; assembly: GCA_031422725.1. Classification (GTDB taxonomy): domain Bacteria; phylum Bacteroidota; class Bacteroidia; order Chitinophagales; family Chitinophagaceae; genus JJ008. The sequence goes on from JANPMI010000047.1 coordinate 12,879, forward strand.
CCGTACATCTATTTTATTTGTAGTAAAATAACCACTATATCCGTATAGTGGTAAACCATTATCGAAAATCCAATTTTATGAAGCCACTACCAATTGCAAAAGCCATTGCTTTATTTGTTATTGTACTATGCTTTACAATAACTATCTCAGCACAAACCATCGGAACATTTAGTTCCGTAACACCTGGTCCACAGGTGCAAACATTAGTGTTGCCATCAACACATACCTTTCAGCGGATTATTAAAACGGGTGATGCCCTTTCTTTAGGTGGTAACCTTGGAGACAATCTTGATTTTACGGGTTATGTCCCTATTGCCGGAAGTAGTACGAATGGTAGGTTATCAATAAGCACAGAAAACACACCGGCTCAGGTTGCCATATTAGACGTATCATATAACAACTCTACACACTTATGGGTGGTCGGCACAGCCGGTAAGGTTAATTTCAATCCGACTGATATAGGCACCGTAACCCGTTTTTGTTCTGGTACTGTTACTCCAAATAACACCATCATGGTAAGCGAAGAGGATATAACAACCGGTGATGTCAATGGAGATGGTTATACAGACAAAGGTTGGATCATCGAAATTGATCCGGCAACAAGAACAGTGATTAACCAGATTGGCGGGAATGCAAATGCTGATAAGCTTTGGGCAATAGGAAGGGCTAACCGTGAAAATGCTTTGGTCAGAAGCGATAATGCTGTTCTTTATACCGGCACTGATGATGCAACATATGGATACCTATATAAATTTGTTCCCACAGTTCCGGGTGTTTTCAGCAGCGGTTCATTATATGTGTTGCAAACAAATACTTCCCTCGGAACGGGTAGCTGGAAGGCCGTGCCTAACACTACAACTACAGACAGGAATAATACCCGTACGCTAGCTCAGGGTTTAGCTCCTACCGGCGGAAAAAGTACTTATAATTTTAGTGGAATTGAAGATGTTGAATTCGCCGCAGATGGTAAAATCTATTTCACTGCAAAAAATGAAGGCAAAATTTACAGGTTTACAGACAATGGAACTGTTGGAACAGGCACAGATGTTACAGGGCTTGAAGTATTTGCAGGAAATAGTGCTTATCCTACCATCAGGACGTATGATGTGGATGGCGCCGGCCCTCTTGGTACAGAAGCATGGGGTACCGGCAATGATAACCTTGCTTTTGATGGCGATGGAAATCTATGGGTATTACAGGACGGTGGACGAGGTCATATTTGGGTGATAAGCCCTACACATACACAGGCATCCCCACAGGTTAGATTATTTGCTACTACACCCGCCGGTAGTGAACCAACAGGAATCACTTTTACTCCAGATTACAAATACATGTTTATTTCTTTTCAGCATCCTAACGCTAATACTACATCACAAACTGATGCGGCAGGCACAGCAGTAATTTTTAATACACATACCACCGTAGTAATTGCCCGCACTTCTGTTCTTGGCCCACTCGCAACTTTGCCTGTAACCTTTACTGGTTTTGATGCCAGGCTGGCAGGTGAGGGAGTAGCTATCAACTGGAGTGTTACTGATATAAGCAACCACGACTATTTTTCGGTCGAACGATCTGTCAACGGAACCGATTTTGAAGAGATACACAGAAATAATGAAAATATTAATGGCGCCCCTCAGCGTTCATTCATCATCAGTGATAATAACCTGCCAACGGTAAATACTGTTTACTATCGCATTAAACAATGTGATATAAATGGTAGCTGTCGTTACACTAATGTAAAAGCTGTAAAGTTGAGTAACCAGGGTCGCATTACCCGTATCTATCCTCAACCGGCAAATGATAAACTGAACATTCAGTATTATTCTTTCAATGAAGGATTTGGAAACATTACGGTAACTGACATTCATGGAAAAGTAGTACTGCATCAAACCAGGAATTTGAGCAGAGGAACACAATCTATTTTGATCAATACAAATCATTTTGGCAGTGGTATATATATGATAACAATAACTGATAAAAATTACCAGAAAACGTCTCAAAAATTTATCAAAGAATAACAGATGATTAAATCACACTCCACAACAGAGTGTGTAAATAATATCCGTATCATGAAAAAAATTATCCTTATCCTGTGTGCTTTTATTATGTGTTATCTGGCACAAGCACAGGTATTGCGACCCTTTGCAACCCGGTATTATAACCCTTCTGTTCGTGGTAACATAGTATATGTAGCTAATAGTATCATCTCAACCAACGGAATTGGTTCCGGAAGCCCGGGTACGGGGGAAGTTCCACCTGCCGGAACAACCAGGAATAACGCAGGAACGGCAATAAATATTGATGTAGATGGCGCTGGAACACCACCTACTTCTTTAATAGCATATGGTTCTCAATGGCGTTTTCATGACACAGTTACAACACCTGTTGTAGGAACAGGACGTTTGAATAACTGGAATCAAACTTCTTATGATGATAGCTGGTGGAGACTGGGAAATGCAGTTATTTATTATAATGATGCCGGAACTACACTTGCTAATAATCCGGGGAATGCTACTTACCCGACTACTTATTTCAGAAAAACTGTAAATATACCTTCTCTATCTGCCTATTCTGATTTTACCATTAACTTAAGAAGGGATGATGGTGCAATAGTGTATGTCAATGGAGTCAAAGTTTTTGCTGACGTTTTTTTTGCGTCACCAACAACTTACCTGACACCAGCCGTGCCCGCAACTAATATAGAAGGGGCTAATGAATATGTAACCATCCGGATTGCGGCTTCAAAATTTGTATCCGGCAACAATACGATTGCTGTAGAAGTACATAACCAAACCAATACTTCCACTGCAAATATCAGGGATATGTTATTCGATCTCCAATTGTTAGGAAATGATCTTAATACAACTTTTAATTCATCCACTGCAGACCTCAACCTTCCCTCCTGTTCACAAGTTATGTGGGCCGGGTTATACTGGGGGGCTGACCAGGGAATATCAGGTACCGATAGTTCCTGGATATCAGGCGATGCAGAAAAAACGATCAAGTTTAAAATACCCGGTGGTAGTTATCAGATTATTAATTCCCAGCAGTTCAATCAGCATAGTCTTGCATGGTCCACTGCGGGATTTAATCATACGGGTTATTTATGCTTTGCAGACATAACTTCTTTGCTTAATACCTCTAATGCAAATGGAACATATGCGGCGGCCAATGTACTTGGCCCGATTGGTGTAACTAATGGTTGTGGTGGCTGGACTATGGTAGTTGCATATTCAAATTCAACTTTACAGCCAAGAAACCTTACCGTATTTGACGGAAGCGTAATCATCAATCTGGGGGATCCGGCAGTTGATATACCTATATCAGGCTTTTTGACTCCACCTTCTGGCCCTGTCAGTTGCGAATTGGGTGCTGTGGTTTATGACGGGGACCGGAGTGGTACCGATTCATTTGCGTTTAAACAGAATGGAGCTCCAGGTTTTTATAATCTCGCTACCACTTTAATTCCACTGAACGGGCTTAATGATGCATGGAATAGTAAAATATCTTATAAAGGAGCTGTAGTAACCACCCGAAACCCGGCTTTCCAAAATACACTTGGATATGATGCACCGATATTTGATCTACCGAACACAAGTAACCTGCAACTGGGAAATAATCAAACATCGGCAATAGTAAGGTTTGCATCTCCAAGTGAAAACTATTTTGTTCATACTTTAACTACATCCATATCTCAGTACAACCCAACCTTTAATTTTTCCAAATCTTCACTGGATATAAATGGAGGTGGTTTGGCACCAGGCGATCAAATCCGGTATCAGCTGAATTATCAGAACAGTGGTAATGATGCCAGTACATCAACTACTATAATTGATAATATCCCTTCCGGCACAACTTATAAACCAGGTTCACTCCGGATTAACGGAGTGGTAAAATCTGATGCAATGGGAAATGATGAAGCAGAATATGATCTTGCCAATAACAGGGTTGTTTTCCGTTTAGGTACTGGTGCTAATGGTACTGTCGGCGGTGAAGTAGCTCCCGGTGTTTCAGGAAATGTAACTTTTGAAGTATATACGGCAAGTTCCTGTCAAATGTTAGCCTGCAACGCTACAATAACTAACAGGGCAAGGATCAGCTATGGAGGTAAACTATCATTATCAAGTCTATACGATTCAAGTGGCGTTGTTATTGCCGGCTGCAATACCCCTAATCCTATGGTTGATATTATTTCAGGTTCCTGTATGCCTTTGGGCGATACAATTCTTGCAAACATTTGCCCGGCTACAACCGTCAACATACCCGTTGCCAGATATGGAGGCTACAGATTTCATTCGGGAATACCTTTTACTGGTGCTAATTTATACGATCCGGCAACACCAGTAACTTTTACCAGGATTATTTATGCTTATTATGACGGGCCAGGTTTCTGCGATGATACAATCCGGATCAATATATTTATAACATCTTGTCCGGATATTGATGATGATAACGATGGCATTCCTGATTATGTAGAATTGAATAACCCGGTTGCATGGGGAAATAATGATGGTGATGGATTGCTAAACTGGAATGATCCCACACCCGGAGGTGCAATTGTATGGGTTGATAATAATACGGACGGTTTCAATGATAATTTTGACCCGAGTGCTGATGCCGATAATGATGGCATACCCAATTTTATTGATCCAACTTTTCCGGGATGGGTGGATAGTAATAGTGATGGTGTAAATGATACGATGGATAAAGATTTAGATGGTATTCCAAACCACCTCGACCTGGATAGTGATAATGACGGCATACCCGATACAGTAGAAAGTTTTGGTGTGGACGCCAATGGCGATGGACGTATTGATAACTACACGGATACAGATAATGATGGGTTTTCTCAAAATGTAGATGCCAACAATACAGGTGTTACTAACTCAGCATTGGGTCTTGGTCCTTTAGATACAGATGGAGATACGTATCCTAATTATTTAGATTTAGACAGTGATAATGATGGTATACCAGACATTATTGAAGCCTACTCTACAGATGCATCTAATAGCGCCAAAGTAAGCGGCTTTGCAGATGTGGATGGTGATGGATATGCGGACGCATTGGATGCGGACGTAGGTAATGATAATGTGGCAGAAAACTCTGCTTCTTCAATATTGCGTACCGGAACTGATGGTAATAACGATGGCCGCACCGATACATGGCCGAATAAAAACATAGATGCCGACAGCAAACCAAACCCATATGACCTGGATAGCGATGGTGATGGTATTACCGATGTAAAAGAAGCTCAGTTTACCGATGCAGATTGGAATGGCCGGGTGGATGGTGCTATTAATACCGATGGAAGAAATACGGGACTTGCCGGTTTACCTTCTTTAACAATACCTAATACAGATGGTATTGGCAGAACAAATCCTTATGATATAGATAGTGATGAAGATGGCATCCCTGATAATGTAGAAGGAATGACAACCAACGGGTATTTGTTACCAGCTGCCGCTGACACAGACCTGGATGGAATTGATAACTCTTATGACAATTTTAGTGGGTTTGGGGGAGATGGTATTCACCCGACTGATAAAGATGCTGATACCCAGCCGGATTATCTTGACTCCGATACTGATGGTGATGGATTAATAGATAGAATAGAAGGAAATGATTTAAACTTTAACGGATACCCCGATGATAATGTAACATTGACGGGGATTGATACTGACGGTGATGGATTAGATAATCGTTTCGATAATAATAATTCATCGGCAGAAGCAACTTCTGCTTATATGGGCAATGGCGGCTCTACTTCCGGTGATCCTACACCAGGATCTATTACAACGGTACAACGCACAGCAATAGCCGCAGGCCTGGGTTGCTCTACCGAAAGGGACTGGCGTTGCGTTTTTTATGTATTAAGTTGCGATATCCTCACTTTTAAAGCGGTATTGCAAAATCAGCAGGTAAAATTAGACTGGACAGTGCTGTGCAAGCAGGAGGCCAATACTTTTACTGTGGAAAGAAGTCTTGACAGAACAATCTTCAATGATGTAACAAGTATTAATGGCAGACCTATTGTTAATGAAAGCGAATCGTATGCGGCAACAGATGATATAACAGGTATCAATGCCGGTATCATTTATTACAGGATAAGGACTTTGCTCAGAACCGGAAAAACTAATTTCAGCAATATCATCGCAGTGCGCCGTATCAATCATCTTACACCCGATATTCAGATTTTTCCAAACCCGGTAACAGACCGTTTGCAACTGCTGGTCAATTCTACCACTTCCGGAACAGCTTATGTGTACCTGGTAGATGCCAATGGAAAAACAGTTCAGAAATATACAGAAGAGCTGCAGTCGGGTAGTAACACATTTACCTATACAAAGGCAGGAAGTCTGCCGGCAGGAGTTTATTATCTTAAATTTCAAACCGGCCCAATGATTGTTACCCGGAAATTCAGCGTAATAAAATAGGTAGCTGGTTATTATGCAGAATAAAATCTGCAGCCCTCTTCCAACCGAAGAGGGTTTTTTTATGTTTCAGGTAGTAAAATATCTCTTTAGATATGGGAATGAAAGAAAGATTTCTACTCAGCCGGCGATAGGCAAAAACAGAAGGAATCTTACCTTGTTTTTAATTAGCAGCTTTAATAAGTTTAGGGTATTAAAAACATACCTTATGAAAACACAATTATCTTTAGCTGCCATCGTACTTCTTTTTTTAAATGTTTCATGGGTTTCTCCTGCTGATAACCGGCAAATATTTTCAAACCTTTCTCCCGCAGAGACGGGACAGGTTGTGAAAAATAAAACCGTACCCAATCCAAATTTTTCATTCTTCAGAACCCATCGCCAGGCCAGGGGAATTATGGCTAACTGGGGGCTGACAACCAATGCAGGGGTTAGCGGCTTTGTCGTAGAAAGAACGTATGAAGACCCCAACGATCCCTATGCAGATTGGACAACCATTTGTTCAATGCCCTGTGGTCCGGGTCGCTCATTTAAGCATCATGACCTGAACGTTTCTCCCGGTTTTATCAGTTATCGTGTCATAGCATATTTACAGGGTGGAGGATCGCTGATGTCACTGATATCTACAGAGCATATTGTTCAGCATTAAAAATTGTAAAGACGATGAAGATAAAAGGAGGTGCCTATGAGAACAACTGTACGATTAATTATTTTTTTCCTGCTTGTCACTAATACTGTTTTTTCGCAGATAACCACTCCGGCTATTAAGGCAAGGTTTGGAGTAGATGCCGATGTAAGAGCAAATTTCTTTAACGGATTGGTACAGGCAAGCAATGACGACTGGTTTAATTTAGTTGTAGCTGATACTTCAGGAAAGTATGTTATTGATACGACCGGAGCAGCAGCTCTGGTAGCAGCTTATTTGACCGATGCTTCTCCCTGGCCTCAACGGAAGCGGTCTTTTTATCGTACCATGAGCAGACCTGCCTTTTCAATTGTTAACAACAGACTCTGGCTGGATGCTTTATGGGTAAGAGATTATCATGGCAATGACACAACCGTTTTCACCTCCGGGTCAGATAAAAATGGAATGAGCCCGGTTAACTGGACGGGTGGTGTTCAGGGAATCCCTGACAAAAATGATATTCTCGATATGTTCGTCCATATCAGGCGGGCAGGACCGAATACTGCTGATTCTTTATGGATGTTTGGTGGCTTATCTCTTGATAATACTACCGGTAACCGCTATTTCGATTTTGAAATGTACCAGACAGATATTTATTATGACAGGGTTTCGGGTAATTGGTATGGATATGGACCTGATGCAGGACATACCAGCTGGCAATTTGATGCAGCAGGAAATGTTACCCAACCGGGAGATATTATTTTTTCCGCAGAATACCAGAGTTCTACCTTAACGAATATTGAAGCCCGGGTCTGGGTGCAAAAAACGGTCTGGCAAACTACAACACCTGCTGCTTTTAACTGGAGCGGCCAGTTTGACGGAGCCAGTGCTTCTGCTACTTATGGTTATGCCAGTATTTTGCCAAAGACTGCCGGTGCATTTTATACCGGACTCGGATCAGCTAATAATACATGGGCAGGCCCTTTCCGTTTGATATTACAGGATAATAGTCTTGCCATTAATTATGCCAGGGACCAGTTCATGGAATTCTCTGTTAACCTGAGCAAGTTAGGTCTTGATCCTGTAACATTAATTGGTGGCGATATTTGCGGAACACCCTTTAACCGGATTGTTGTAAAAACAAGGGCTTCTGCATCCTTCACCGCAGAATTAAAAGATTTTGTTGCGCCTACCGATTTATTTCTGGCGCCAAGAGTTCTCATAGAAACACAAACACCTTCTATATGTGATACCGGAAGCATTGCACAGATATATGTTACTAACCCGGTAGTAACATCAGTTTATCAATGGTCAACTACCAATGGTAATATTGTCGGGCCCACTACGGGTACAAGTATTATTGTAGATACTCCGGGTGTTTATATTGTAAGACAGTACCTGCAGGCCGGATGTTCTATTTATGCTACGGACACTATTACTATCCTGGCATTTGAAATTTGTGAAGTACTGGAAAATAATCTTAGTGATTTCAGGGCCACCCTGGTTAATAACCGGGTGCAGTTAAACTGGAGAGTGCAGGAAAACCAGTGGGTAAAATACTTTAATATAGAGAGAAGTACCGATGGGGTAAATTTTGAATTGCTTGATGTTATTGCAGCAAAGAACTCACAAAGCCATATTATTAGTTACGACTATAACGATGATGTAAGCAACCTCTCAATCCCTGAAATTTATTATAGAATCCGGATGAAAGATGTAACTAAGAAAGAAAAGCTGAGCAATATTATCAGAATACCTTTAGGAGAAACGGGTAAGAATACTGTCACTGTTTTTCCCAACCCGGTTAAAGATATACTGCAATTGCAAATATCTTCCATAGCAGATAGCAGGGCAGATATAATTATTTATGATGACACGGGAAAAAAGATCAGCATCAGCTCCCTGTTACTGCAAAAAGGCACTACGGCGATAAGCCTGGATAACCTGGCCGGTAAACCGAAAGGTATATACCAGATGGTTATTCGCCTGGGTACAGAACTGTTTACTAAAAGAATTTTAGTAGCCCGGTAAAAAAAATATTACTTATAACGGCCCTTCCTCCTATCCGGGAAGGGCCACTTTTTTAAATATACACTGGCCTAAATACAGTTATTTTGCAGCTATGTACAGGCTAAAGAAGTCGCTGGGCCAGCATTTTTTAAATGATGAAAATATTTGCCGGAAAATTGTTGCTGCTTTACAGCAGCATTCATTTACACAACTGCTGGAAGTGGGTCCGGGTGGCGGTGCATTAACTAAATATTTATCAGCATTAAAAAATATTGATTTCAAAGCAGTAGAGCTGGATGATGAAAAGGTGGAGTACCTGTTAAAAACTTACCCGGAATTATCAGGAAAAATTATTGATAAAGATTTTTTGGAGATCGAAAAGCCATTTACCGGAAAATTTACCGTGGTGGGCAATTTCCCTTATAATATTTCAACACAAATACTTTTCAAAATTCTTGACTGGAAAGATGAGGTGGAATGTGCGGTAGGGATGTTTCAAAAAGAAGTGGCAAAACGGGTGGCCGCCGGGGAAGGCAGCAAAGTATATGGAGTCATCAGTGTGCTGGTACAGGCTTTTTTCCGGGTAGAATATTTATTTGATGTTCCACCGGCATGTTTTCAGCCACCGCCCAAAGTTATGAGTGGGGTTATCAGGTTGGTTCCACAAACAGCCACCCTGCCCATGAAGAGTGAAAAACATTTTTTTCTGCTGGTAAAAACCGCTTTTAATCAGCGGAGAAAGACATTAAGAAATGCGGTAAGAGGTTTATTTGATGCAGCAATATTGGAAGATGAATTGTTTAATAAAAGAGCAGAACAATTATCTGTTCAGCAGTTTGCTGAACTTACTTTTAAAATGAATTAAAATATCCCGCTGACTGGCGGGACAGGCGCAAATGAAGAAAGTTATTATTACAGGAAAAGCTCACCCCTATCTGGCAGATAGCCTGAGGCATAAAGGTTATGAGGTACTATACCAGCCTGAAATTACTGCCGGTGAATTAAATACAGCCATTCAGGATGCAGAAGGAATAGTGGTGACAACAAGAGTTACAGTTGATAAAAATCTTATTGATAAGGCCGGTAAACTGAAATGGATTGGCCGTCTTGGCAGCGGTATGGAACTGATAGATGTTGGGTATGCAGAAAGTAAAGGAATAAAATGTGAGAGCAGCCCGGAAGGAAACCGCAATGCTGTGGCGGAACATGTATTGGGATTGCTGTTAAACCTTATGAATAACATTTCATCATCGGCTAATGAAGTACGGGAAGGTTTGTGGAGAAGAGATGAGAACCGGGGAACCGAATTAAGCGGTAAAACAGTTGGTATTATCGGCTTTGGAAATACCGGCAGCAGCTTTGCTAAATTATTGCAGCCATTTAATGTAACCGTGCTGGCTTATGATAAATATAAATTTGATTTTGGCAGTGATTATATCAGGGAAGCAAATCTGGAACATATTGCCCGTTATGCGGATGTAATAAGTTTTCATGTGCCGCTAAGCGATGAAACTTTTCACATGGCCGATGCTCCTTTTTTAAACTCATTGCAGCGCAGACCCTGGTTTCTCAATACATCAAGAGGCAGGGTGGTCAGTCTTGAACAAGTGACAGCGGCTCTTAAGAATAATAAAATTGCAGGAGCCGGGCTGGATGTACTGGAAAATGAAAAATTGGATTCTTATACTGCTGCTGAAAAACAACAACTTGACTGGTTGCTGCTACAGCCCAATGTTATTGTTACACCGCATATTGCAGGGTACAGCCACGAAGCTTTTTATAAAATGGCGGAAATTTTGCTGAAAAAATTAGGTCTGGATTAGTCGTTATCCTGCTGATTTTTTTTATATTTGTAGTCAATAATGCAACGCTTCAGTTCAACCTGGGGCGTTGTTATTTTTTTTGTTTACCCAACGAAGCTTTTTAATTGCCGTAGTCTCGTTTTAAACGAGACGAAGGCATGTAGCGTAGTTGGATTGACGTCCCGCTTCCGGCGGGAACATAAAAAGGAGGTGAATATGAGTGACTATCAATATGTGACAAAGGAAACACTGGAACAAATGAAAGCAGAACTACAGCGGATGAAAGGGAAAGACCGCCCTGCCGCCAGCCGTGCCATTGCTGAAGCCAGGGAAAAAGGCGACCTGAAAGAAAATGCGGAATATGATGCTGCCAAAGAGGCGCAGGGTTTGCTCGAAGCTAAAATTGCTGCTTTTGAAGGATCGCTGGCCACCGTAAGGGTCATGGACGAAGCAAATATTGATACCAGTAAGGTTTCTATTCTAACTAAAGTTACACTGACAAACCTGGGTACCAAAAAGCAGGTAACCTATAAGATAGTGAGTGAACAGGAAGCAGACCTGAAGGCAGGAAAAATTTCTGTTATATCGCCAATAGGCAGGGGGATACTGGGAAAAAAGATAGGGGAAACGGCAGAAGTTCAGGCACCAGCTGGGATACTGAAATTTAAAATCGAAGATATTACTGCATAATGAAACCCTGAGCATTAGCAGTGGCCTTCGCTTTGGCGGAGGCTTTTTTATTTTATAACTGTTATAGATTTGCTGTGTCAAAAGATAATGTTCGGTAGAGTTAATGCCAATTAGACATTAATATAAGACTGTCATCCTGAGCTTGTCGAAGGATGATTCAAAAGGCTTCGATAAACTCAGCCTGACATTTTCTTTTAGGCATATTTTTAATGTCTAATTGGTGTAAATATTATTTGCTTTCCCTTAAAACAAAAATTTTTGGCGGTATGACTATATTTTCAAAAATCATTGCCGGAGAAATTCCATCGTATAAAATTGCAGAGAATGAAAAGTTCTTTGCTTTTCTCGACATCTTTCCATTACGGGAAGGCCATGTGTTGGTGGTGCCCAAAACAGAAACCGATAAATTGTTTGATTTACCCGATGAATATTTAAGTGAAATGTTATTGTTTGCAAAACCCATTGCCCAAGCCATTGAAAAAGCTTTCCATTGCAACCGGTGCGGCATCAGTGCGGTGGGCCTGGAAGTACCTCATGCACATCTTCATCTAATCCCAATCAATTCAGCCAATGATTTGAACTTTACACAATCCAAACCACAGGCATCAGCAGAAAGTTTAAAGAAAGTGCAGGAGAAAATTCTGGCGAGGCTGTAATTATTTTTTCGTAACCCTTCCCGGATTCTTTTTTATAAAATCATCCCAGCCTTTCAATCCCTTGCCGGTTTTATTCAAGGGAGAATTTGATTGAAAGTGATGACACATGGCTACTGCCAATGCATCGGTAGCATCATATTGTTTTGGGTTTTCTTTAAATGACAATAATGTCTGCAGCATTTTCATTACCTGCTCTTTATCTGCATTGCCATTACCGGTAACAGATTGTTTTACTTTTTTGGGAGAATATTCAGTTACTTCCAATCCATGCCGCAGGGCAGCAGCAATAGCCACACCCTGTGCACGGCCCAGCTTTAGCATACTCTGCACATTTTTTCCAAAAAACGGTGCTTCAATAGCAAAATCAGTAGGCTGGTATTTTGTAATAAGTCCGCTGACAGTATTAAAAATGAGCTGCAATTTTTTATAACTGTCCTTTACTTTGCCCGGTTTCAATACACCCAGCTCCAAGAGTGAAATATCATTACCTGTTACCATTATTAATCCATAACCCATCACTATCGTACCGGGATCAATGCCGAGGATTATTTTAGCAGGCTTTTGCAATGAGGAATGTATTTTTACAAGACCCCGCCCTTAGCGGGGCAGGTTAATGAGATTAAGCAAAAATATCAAAATATTTATCAATTACTTCCTCGGGCCGATGCTGTTTATATGGTTATCATGGTCCATTTACCGGCAAATAAAACAACAACCCAATTTAGAACAGGCATGGCATGGCATCCGGGAATCTTTAAGCAGCCCGATGTTATGGAATCTTGTGGCGGTTATTATACTGATGGCAGTGAACTGGTCCATTGAAGCGGTTAAATGGAGAATGTCCATCAGCAGAATACAACAGGTCAGTTTTGGAAAAGCATTTAAAGCAGTATTGTCCGGTGTTTCCTTTTCAGTAAGTACTCCTAACCGGATGGGTGAGTATCTCGGAAGGGTTTTATATATGGAGGAGGGAAAACGGCTTAAAACAATTTCTATAACTATTGTCGGAAGTATCAGCCAGCTCATTATCACCTTGCTGATGGGGAGTATTGGTTTAATAGTGCTCCGGTCAAATATTCAAACAGACCAGCTTGTTTCGCCCATGTGGATGAACGTTATATTGTCCGGCACAATCGGAGCATTGCTGGTTTTAACACTATTTTATTTCCGGCTGCCCTGGCTGGTAAAATGGGTGGATCGTTTGCCGGGGAGTAAAAAATTTGTTTACCTCATCAGGGCTTTGGAAGATTTCAGTGCAACATTATTATTACGGTTATTGTCTTTATCCCTGTTGCGGTTTATCGTTTTTATTGTACAGTATTACCTGCTCTTTCATTTATTTGATGTGAACATTTCATGGTGGCAGGTTTATTGGCCGGTAAGTGTTTCATTCCTGGTGATGGCGGTGATACCGACTATTGCCATTGCAGAACTGGCACAACGGGGAAAAGTAGTAACAACACTGGTGGGTCTCTATAGCAGCAATGGATTAGGAATGACTTTTGCAACAGCGGGTATCTGGTTTATTAACCTTATCCTGCCGGCCATTGCGGGGAGTTTATTAATCTTAAGTATTAAAAAATTATATGTCGCTAAAAATGAAAAGACATAGAATAGTTGCACCGCTGGCTTTGTTGTTATTAAGTTTTTCAACAGGTAGCCATCAGCCTGCTGATAATTTTTGTGGCATCCGCAACATAGCTTTTAAGGTTGATGAAGAAGTTTCTTTCACTGTTTATTATGCAGTGGCAGGTATTTATGTAAATGCAGGGAATGCCACCTTTACCAGTAAGCTGGAGACTGTTAACAACAGGCCGGTGTATCATGTAGTTGGTGAGGGTAAAACTAATTCCTCCTATGATTTTATTTACAGGGTGAGGGACAAATATGAATCATATATAGATACCGCCACCATGCAGCCGCTTCGGTTTATCAGGAACGTAAATGAAAACGGGTACAAAAAATACCAGAATGTTACGTTTAATAAATCTGCCAATACAGCCGTAACAGGGGAAGGTGTTTTTAAAGTTCCTGCCTGTGTGCAGGATGTGGTAAGTGCCATGTACTATGCCCGCAACATTGATTTTTCCCAGTTAAGACCAGAGGATAAAATTCCTTTTTCTATGTTTCTCGATAACGAAGTGTTTAATTTATACATCCGCTATCTGGGAAAAGAAGTTATTAAAACTAAATATGGAAAATTTAATGCCATCAAAATAAAACCACTTTTAATTAAGGGGACTATTTTTGAAGGAGGGGAGGATATGACGGTGTGGGTTACCGATGATGCCAATCATATTCCGGTAAGAGTGGAAAGCCCGATAGTGATCGGCAAAGTAAAAATAGACATGATGAGCTATAATAATTTACGACATCCGCTGACTTCCTTAATCAAAAAGAAATAATACCAATTAGACATTAATACAAAACTGTCATCCTGAGTTTATCGAAGGGTGATTCAAAAGGCTTCGATAAACTCAGCCTGACATTTTCGTTTAAACATATTTTTAATGTCTGATTGGTATAATAAACCGCCCGGCTTAAATTTCTTCCAGCTTAAAAAAATTTTTGGGCCTGATTCCTTTTTCGGTTTGTTGCAGGTTACAGCATTCCTGCACAGGATCATGTTCAAAGAAAAGGATATAGTCTCCCTGAACAGCTTCTGTCAGAAATGATTTTTTTTCGTTCAGCGTAGTCAGGGGAAACATATCATAAGCCATAACATACGGTAAGGGAATATGGCCTTGCGATGGAAGCAGGTCAGCCATAAAAACAATGGTTTTGTCTTTGTACTTTATTTGGGGCAGCATCATTGCTTGTGTATGGCCATTTACAAACCGAACCGAAATGTTTTCAGCAAAAGATGTTTCTCCTAATTTGCCATCAATGCCACGGGTAACCTCAACAAATTTCAACTGACCACTTTCTTCAATCGGAAGAATATTTTCTTTCAAAAAAGATGCTTTCTCTCTTTCATTCGGTGAAACCGCCCAGTCCCAATGTTCTTTATTGCTCCAGTATGTTGCATTCTTAAATGCGGGCACTAATTTATCACCGGCTCTCATTATAGAGCCACCGCAATGATCGAAATGAAGATGCGTTAAGAAAACATCGGTAATATCATCTTTTTCAAAACCATATTTCGCCAGAGATTTATTTAATGTATCATCCCCATGCAGGTAATAATGGCTGAAAAATTTGGCATCCTGTTTATCACCATTACCATTATCTATTAATATCAGCCTGTCGCCATCTTCAATCAGTAAACAACGCAAAGCCCAGGAGCATAAATTATTTTCATCCGCGGGGTTTATTTTATTCCACATACTTTTAGGGACTACGCCAAACATAGCGCCGCCATCTAATTTAAAATAACCCGTATTTATCGAATAAAGTTTCATGTAGTTTTATTTTTTGCGGCGTAAGCATATAGTAATAGAAAGAATCCAATAATAAAGAAAATAGTCAATGTGAGTACTGAATTTCTTTGTGAACCGGTAAGTTCCGTAATAAAACCAAAACTAAGAATACCAATCACTGCAGCAATTTTTTCTGTTACATCATAAAAACTAAAAAAAGAAACCCTGTTCTTTGTTTCAGGAATCAATTTAGCATGAGTTGACCGGCTTAGTGACTGGGTGCCGCCCATCATAAAACCAACAAATCCAGCCAGCCCATAAAATTCATAAATACCCCCTTTAGGAAGCAGGTATGCTATGATGCAGACAGCAATCCATAAAACGAGAAGTGTCATCAGGGTTTTCAGATTGCCGATCCTGGATGATAATTTGGCGATAACGTAAGCTCCGGGGATAGCGATTAATTGAGTAAGCAGTATAGCAACAATTAAATTGGTGGTAGGTATTTCTAATTCACTTTTACCATATAAAGCCGCTACCAGCATTACCGTTTGTACTCCCATCGTGTAAAAGAAAAAGGCAAGCAGAAAACGTTTTAGCCGGGGGATTTTTTTCAGCAGGTCCCATACTTTTTGCAATTCCTTATACCCTTTTGACAGTATTTGTTTTTTTAGATCACCCGTACCAGTAGGCACAGGATTGGGCAAACGCCGAAGTGAAAATTTTCCAAAACCCCACCACCAGATTCCTACAAGCAGAAATGAAATCTGTGAGCCTTTGCCCAAAGTTATACCAAGTGTAGCGGGCATTAGTACAAATACAAAACAAACAAGTTGTAATAAAACACTTCCTGCATAACCATAAACGAATCCTTTGGCACTGATACGATCCCGATCTTCGGGAATGGCTATTTCCGGAAGAAAAGAATTATAAAAAACCTGGCTTCCCCAAAAACCAATACAGGCTATTATCATAGCTGCAATACCTAAATTCAGGGTTTGTTTATTAAAAAAAAACATAGCGGCACAGGCAATGCTGCCCAGTGTCATAAAAAAAGAAAGCATTTTCTTTTTACTGCCTTTAAAGTCTGCTATTGAAGATAAAAGAGGTGACATACAGGCTACAATAAACATAGCTAAAGCCACAGAATAATTATAAAGAGAAGTGTTTTCAAATTGCCTTCCCAGGAATGTAACTGCTGTTTTTGAAATGTCCTTGTTGTCAACTGCAATCGCCTCAAAATAGGTGGGAAAAATGGTAGAGGCAATGACAAGATTGTAAGAAGAACTGGCCCAATCATACATTGCCCAGGCATTTACAATTTTTTTTGAAGCAGTCTGCATAACTATTTATTTAAAAATAAAAAGCAGCAATAAAAAATATCCCCGGTTGTTATTCAATTTAGTAAGGCGTATAAATAGCTTAGTTGTATTATCTGTTTAAACAAGTAATACAACTATTTCAAAAACTCAGATTGGTTTCTTTTTACTTTTTTAGCATATATTAATAACAGCAAGCCAATAATAAAAAAAACTCCTAAAGCCAGTACCGAACTTCTTTGTGAGCCTGTCATTTCTGTAATAAATCCAAAACTGAAAATGCCAACCACCGCCGCTATTTTTTCTGTCACATCATAAAAACTAAAAAAGGAAGCCGTATCTTTTGTTTCGGGCATCAGCTTGGCATAGGTAGAGCGGCTGAGTGATTGGGTACCTCCCATTACAAAACCAACAGCGATGGCCAATCCATAAAACTCATAAATTCCACCTTTTGGAAGATAATAACCAACTACACAAAGACAAATCCATAATACAACAAGCGACATCAGGGTTTTAAGGTTCCCGATTTTGGAGGATAGCCATGAAATGGCAAATGCTCCGGGTATAGCTATCAATTGTATAATAAGAATAGCAATTATAAGATTGGTAGTGGGTAGTTCCAGTTCGCTTTTGCCGTACAGTGCTGCCACCAGCATCACAGTCTGCACACCCATATTGTAAAAGAAAAATGACAGGAGAAATCGTTTGAGAGAGGGAAGATTTTTCAACTGGCTCCATACTTTTTTTAATTCTCCGTAGCCCTGCGACAGTACCCGTTGTTTCAGATCACCCGATCCTGCGGGAACCGGGTTTGGTAAACGACGCAGGGAAAATTGTCCGAAACCCCACCACCATAACCCCACTAACAGAAATGAAAGCTGGTACTGGATATTACTTTCTTCAGTTCCGCCAATTAATTCTGGTTTAAAGACAAATACAAAACAAATAATTTGTAACAGGACACTCCCCACATAGCCATAAGCAAAACCTTTTGCACTGATGCGGTCACGGTCCTCCGGTGCTGCTATTTCAGGTAAAAAAGAATTATAAAATACCTGGCTGCCCCAAAAACCAATACAGGCAATAATCATAGCGGCAAAGCCGAGACCCAGCGTATTTCTTTCAAAGAAAAACAGGGAAGCACAGGCCAGGCTGCCCATTGTTAAAAAAAAGTTCATGAAATTTTTCTTATTGCCTCTGTAATCTGCAATGGAAGAAAGCAAAGGAGAAATAAAAGCAACAATCAGCATGGCAAAAGCCAGCGAATAATTATAAAGGGCAGTATTTTCAAACTGCCGGCCAAAAAAAGTAACCGTTGTTTTTGATATGTTCTTATTGTCAACAGCAATGGCTTCAAAGTAAGCAGGAAAAATGGTGGAAGTGATAACTAAATTATAAGATGAATTGGCCCAGTCATACATGGCCCACCCATTCACTACTTTTTTAGAAGCCGTTTGCATACTTAATGCTTTGGGTAAAAATACTACTCTGCTCTTAACTCCCGTAAAATTTATCTCCCATCCATCAGAGCTACGTAGTACAAGCAGGGATTATGTTTTTATCCTTTTATAACGCCGGTGAATATCAGGACCAGCAAAATAATACCTGCCAGGATCCTGTAGATACCAAATACTTTAAAGCCGAATAATTTCAGGTAATTAATAAATAACCGTATGGCCAGCATGGCTACAATAAATGCCACAATGTTTCCCACAATAAAAGCAATCAAATTATCCTGGCTGGAAGTGATAAGCAGGTATCCTTTTTGAAAACTGCCGGTGTTATCAGGCCATTCTTTTATAAATAAGGAATAAGCAGTGGCGGCAAACATAGTCGGTACTGCCAGGAAGAAAGAAAATTCCGCTGCAAGATTTCGGGTAAGTTTTTGCTGCATACCACCGATAATGCTCGCCGCACTCCGGCTTACACCGGGTATCATTGACACCACCTGCCAGCAACCGATGATGAATGACTTTCCAAAAGATAGTTGCTCTTCTGATTCTACTTCCGGTTTTTTAAAAGCCTGGTCAATTACCAGCAACACAATACCCCCGGCCAGCATAGCTACAGCTACCACGGTTGGATTGAATAACAGTTCATCAATTTTATCCGAAAAGAAATAACCAAACAACAAAGCCGGTAACACACCAATGATAAGTTTAGCATAAAACTGCCATCGTTTGAACTGAAAAAATTGCCGCCAGTATATAACAACCACTGCCATGATAGCGCCTAATTGAATGGCAACAGTAAATAATTTAATAAAACTTATTTCATCGGGAGTGCTTCCCAAATCCAGCAGGTGTTCGGTAATTATCATGTGGCCGGTAGAAGATACCGGGAGGAATTCGGTAAGCCCTTCCACCACACCTATAATAACTGCTTCAATGATATTCATAAGCTTTACTGATTATAGCTGCAACATAAAATAAAAAGGCGATCCGCCTCAGGCGGATCGCCATCAATTTTTTATCAGTGAACCCGGTTTACTTCTTCAGGCTTCTTTGGGCTTGCGGAAAATGGCAAATATTTCAATAACCAGGCCGGCCAGTATTAATAGTGGTGCGATAGTGATACGGGTAGTACTATATACAGCATCCTTATCAAAAACATTTGGATCCTTGTTGCTGGCACCGCCGGATAGCAGGAACATACCAATCACCATTACCACCAGGCCTATCAGCATCCAACGATAATTATCTTTTGTAAATATAGAAGGAGTCGCTTTTTCTTTAGTCATTTCTTTCATTTTTGGTTGTGCAATATAGGGAATTTAGTGAATGGCGAATAGTCAATAGCGAATAATCGCAAACCAGCGGCCACATTGATTATTCATTATTCACAATTGACCTAATACAAATCATCTAATCTCATCCGCAGGTATTTTATCACACTGCGATGGGTGCTGAAAACGGTGATGCAGACACCCAGAACAATAAGCCCCAAAAACAATAATAACAAACCGGTAGTATCATGTATGGCCTTCATTTCCGGGACATATCTTTCAGCGATCTGAACCAGCAGAAATACAGCCACCGCAGCAATAATACCACTGATAGCTCCATTGATGATAGCCCGGACGTTGAGCGGTTTGGCTATAAACCATCGGGTAGCACCCACCATTTGCATGGTTTTAATAAGGAACCGGTTGCTGAACATAGCCAGCCGGATAGTATTATCAATCAGGAAAATTACCACGAAGGCAATAATAAGAGCTATAACCAGCAGTACTATACTCACAATCCTGATGTTCTTATTCATTTCTCCTACCAATGCACCCGGATAATGCACATCTTTTACATACACATTCTGCAATAAATCCTGCCTGATGCCGGCAAGGGTATCACTGTTTAAGTAATTCTTTTTTATTTTAAAGTCAACGCTGTTGTCTAATGGATTTTCTGTCAGAATTTTGTCCCAGCTCTCATTTCCGTCCGAGATGTATTTCTTTTTAGCCATTTCCTTGGTAGTATAAGTATAGCTTTTTACATAAGGTCTTGCAGCAATGTATTGAACCAGTGCCGTACTGTCTTTAGGATTCATATCGCCGCGGAGATAAACATTTACTTCCACACTCTCTTTAAAATGGTCGCCTAATTTATTGGCATTGATGACTAACCACCCGATTATGCCGAGCAGGAATAATACCAGGGTAACGCCGAGGACAGACATAAAGTAAGAAGGTTTGCCACGTTTGATAGATGCTTTTCCTGATTGGGACATAGGTAGAATTTTGAATTTAACGGGTTGCGGCAAAAATAGCTAATTCAGCCCTACAATCAGTATTTTTGCTGCCCATTTAAACGATGGGCAGCGGCTCATATTGCCATGTGAAGTATAAGGGCTGTTAAAGAAATTTATTGGCCCGGCTGTAGTACTACTATCAGCTTCTGTTGCAATCGAAGATTTGTTCATTTTTTTCTTCCAATGAAAGAAAAAAATGAATCACTATTCATCGTTAGATTAGCTACTGAGCATATTGTAAGTGTCAGCATAAAAAAATAAGAACTAAGAATTGCTATGGAATATAATTTCAGGGATATAGAAAAGAAATGGCAGAAAAAATGGAAAGATTCCCATGTTTACAAAGTATTTAATCCTGAGCCCGGCGAAGGGTTGAACAAACCCAAGTACTATGTGCTGGATATGTTTCCATATCCGAGTGGGGCAGGGCTGCATGTTGGGCACCCGTTAGG
>JANPMI010000048.1:0-3055 GCA_031422725.1 Chitinophagaceae bacterium
TATCACTAAAAAATCATTATAGTATATAAAAAGAGGCAAAGAGTTAAGCCTTGAAGTTAGTTGCTCAGTTACTCAATATCATCTTTTATTCTGCTATTAAGATTTGCAGGAATACAATAACAACCTGAAAGTAAATCCGCCGCTTCGAAATAAAGAAGACAGGGAGGCTTTAAGAAAAGCTGTTGCAGATGGTACAGTTGATTGTATCGCTTCACATCATTTACCACATGAATACGACAGTAAAGTACTGGAGTTTGAATATGCCAAATTTGGAATGATTGGGCTGGAAACTGCCTATGCCGTATTAAGTACTTCAGTTCCTTCTATTCAACCGGAAAAATGGGTGGAACTTTTGTCAGTCAACCCCCGTAAATTATTCGGGCTGGAAACAATCAGCATCAAAGAAGGCAGCAAAGCTTCGCTGACATTGTTTAACCCGGAAACTAAATGGACTGTTTCGGAGCAGGACATAAAATCCAAATCAAAGAACTCGCCATTTATTGGTAAACAGCTAAAAGGAAAAGTAGCTGGCATTATTAATGGTGACAAAATTTCTCTCCTGTAATTACTCAATACAAATGAAAATTTCTCCCGCCATAAAAGGATTTATTACTGCTGCATTGATGATAGCTGTAATCCTCGGCATTTATTATTCAGGTAAAAATGCGGATGCAAGGCTGCAATACCTCGTTTATATTCTTTATGCCCTCGGTATAGCATGGACGGTTATGGCTTATCGCCAGTCCCCATCATTTACCGGTAATTTTGGGAGTATTTTCGGCCAGGGTTTTAAATGTTTTATTGTTGTTACACTTATGATGGCAATTTTTTACGGAGTATTTAATTACCAGCATCCTGAATTTGCCGAAGAAACAGCCCTTGTATATAAAGAACAGATGCTGAAAGAAAATCAAAAAACACCACCCGAAATAGAATCGGCTGTTGCCACTTTTAAAAAACAATACACTTTAAAACTTGTTTCAGGGGCAATTTTCGGATATTTGATAATTGGTGCAGGAGTAACTGCTGCTGTATCTGCCCTTTTAACCAGGAGAAAATAATTCATGGACTTATCCATCGTTATACCGCTTATAGATGAAGCAGAATCGCTGCCCGAGTTATCTGCCTGGATTGAAAAGGTGATGGCTGAAAATAATTACAGCTATGAAATAATTTATGTGGATGATGGCAGCAGTGATAACTCATGGGAGGTAATTGAACAACTCCGCTTAAAGAATCCCAATATTAAGGGTCTTAAGTTTCAGCGTAACTATGGAAAATCGGCAGGCTTGAATGAAGCTTTCCGTGCTGCAACCGGAGATGTGGTGATAACTATGGATGCCGATTTACAGGATAGTCCGGATGAAATTCCAGAACTAAGGAGAATGATTATAGAAGAAGGCTACGACATGGTAAGCGGCTGGAAAAAGAAACGGTATGATAATACGCTTACTAAGAATATTCCTTCGAAATTTTTTAATGCAGTTACAAGAAGTGTATCTGGTATCAAACTGCATGACTTCAACTGCGGATTGAAAGCCTATAAAAACAGAACCATAAAAGGAATTGAAGTTTACGGAGAAATGCACCGCTATATTCCTGTACTGGCTAAGTGGGCAGGCTTCAAAAAAATTGGGGAGAAGGTAGTGGAGCACAGGGCAAGAAAATATGGCAAATCAAAATTCGGGTGGAGAAGATTTGTAAATGGTTTTCTTGATATACTATCTATAACTTTTGTCGGCAAATTCTCTAAAAGACCAATGCACTTCTTTGGCTTATGGGGTTCCCTCTTCTTTTTGGTTGGCCTGGGTATTTCTATATACCTCATTATTTCAAAAATTATGGATGCAAGCTTTGCATTAACCAACAGGCCGGGATTTTACATGGCACTGACATCCTTAATCCTCGGTATGCAACTATTTCTTGCCGGATTTATCGGTGAGTTGATTTCAAGAAATTCCCCCAGTCGTAATTCTTACTTAGTAGAAAAGAAAACCGGGTTTTAATGGCAAAGGTCATTATCATAGGACCTGCTCATCCATTGAGGGGCGGTCTTGCCACCTTTAACCAGCGGTTAGCCAAAGAATTTATTGAACAGGGAAACAATTGTTCCATTTATTCCTTCTCCCTGCAATATCCTTCCTTTCTTTTTCCGGGTAAAACACAGTTCAGTGATGAACCGGCACCTGAAGGAATCACTATCCATTCTGTTATCAATTCTATCAATCCTTTTAACTGGATAAAAATTGGCAACTGGCTTGAAAAAGAAAGGCCCGATATTATTATCGTCCGCTACTGGTTGCCTTTTATGGGGCCTGCATTGGGAACAATTTTAAGAAGGGTAAGAAAAAACAACCATACAAAAATTATTTGCATCGCCGACAATGTGATACCGCATGAAAAAAGGTTTGGTGATAAACCTTTCACCAGGTATTTTCTGAAAAGCTGTGATGCTTTTATTACCATGAGTGAAAAAGTGATGGCTGACCTGCGATTGTTTGAAAAAACAAAACCAGCCAAATTAGTTTCTCATCCGCTATATGATAATTTTGGGGCTATCATTCCAAAGTCTGATGCAAGAAAGCAACTTGGTCTGCCAGAAAATGAAAAGATTATTTTATTTTTTGGCTTTATACGAAAATATAAAGGGCTTGACTTATTACTGGAAGCAATGTCCGTTTTAAAAAACATAGAACTTCAAACTTCAAATCCAGAAAAGCCAGGACAGGCTATCAAACTTCTCATTGCCGGTGAGTTTTATGAAGACGAGAAACCATTTCATGAGCAAATAGAAAAACTGGATATTAAAGACCAACTGATATTAAGAACAGATTTTATTCCTAACAGTGAAGTAAAATATTATCTCTGTGCTGCTGATGCAGTGATACAGCCTTACCGGAATGCCACGCAAAGCGGAGTAACCCCCCTCGCCTATCACTTCGAAAAACCTATGGTGGTGACGAATGTTGGCGGTCTTCCCACATTGGTGCCAGATGGAAAAGTCGGCCTGGTAGTGGAACCCAATCCGCAAGCCATTGCCGATGGCATTCTTAAA
>JANPMI010000049.1:0-7064 GCA_031422725.1 Chitinophagaceae bacterium
ATAGCAGCACCATGCTCAGCAAATTTTATAGCAATCCCTTCACCGATGCCACGGGCGGCTCCGGTAACAATAGCAACTTTTCCTTCGAGTAGTTTCATCGTTTTATTATTTGTGATTAGCAAATGTAATTTTTATTTAAAAACATTATTTCTTCCAGCAGGGTTCTTTCATTACTCAGTCTTGGTACTTTATGCTGGCCTCCCAGCCTACTCTTGCTTCGCAACCATTCATTAAATATTCCCTTTTTTACAGCATGGACGATGGGTAAGCGGAGTGCAATACTTTTATACCGCTTAGCCTCATAATCACTGTTGAGGTTCTTCAATGCAGTGTCAAGTTCATGGGTAAATGTTTCAAGGTTGGCCGGTTCTTTTTCAAATTCTATCAGCCATTCATGAGCACCGTTGGAGGCATCAGAAAAATAAACTGGTGCCGCCGTATAGTCATTTACAACAGCCCCCGTTTTTTCTGACGCCATAGCAATGGCTTTGTCCGTGTTGTCAACAATCACTTCTTCCCCAAAAGCATTCATATAGTGCTTTAGTCTTCCGGATACTTTAATTCTGAATGGATTTAAAGAAGTGAATTGAATCGTATCGCCTAACAAATATCTCCACAATCCTCCGTTCGTACTGATGATGGGGGCATAATTTTTTCCAATTTCCACATCCTGCAGGCTTATCGTCTCCGGTTCTTTTTTACCATATTCACTCACCGGCATAAATTCCACAAAGATGCCATGGTCAGTAAACAGCAGCATCCCTTCTTTCCCCGGAATGTCTTGTGCTGCAAAAAAACCTTCACTGGCATTATACATCTCGAGGTAATTAATTTCTTTGCCAATTAATTTTTGAAACTGTTCCTTATACGGAGTAAAAGAAACACCACCATGCATATACAATTCCAGCGATGGCCATACCTCACTCATTGTTTTTTTACCGGTTATTTCCAATATCCTTTTAAACAAAACCAATGTCCAGGTGGGCACACCGGAAATAGAGGTTACATTTTCTTTGATAGTGCTTTCAGCCAGTTTTTCAATCTTGCTTTCCCACTCATCCATCAATGCAATACTTAAATCAGGAGTTCTCAGCCAATGCCCCCAGAAAGGTGTATTCTGTAACAACACAGCACTGAGGTCGCCATATTGTGCTTCATTGTTCATCGGGTTGATATTATGGCTGCCGCCAAGCACCAAACCTTTGCCGGTGAGTAATTCGGAATCAGGGTTAAAATGATAATACAATGTCAGCACATCTTTGGCAGCTTTAAAATGACCATCCTGCAGGCTTTCATCGCTTATGGGGATGAATTTACTTTTGTCACTGGTGGTGCCGCTGCTTTTGGCAAACCAGTAAATAGGAGTGTTCCATAAAATATTCTGTTCGCCATTCATAATGCGCTCAATGTATGGCTTTAGGTCGTTGTAGTCATGAATAGGAACGGCCTCTTTGAAATCCCGGACATTAAAAAGATTGGAGAAATTATATTTCCTGCCAAACTCGGTGTATTGTGCAGACGTTACCAAATCCTGCAGCACTTCCCGTTGTGCATCAATAGGATTATTCTTCCAGGCTTCTATGCGCCAGAGCCGTGAACGGGCAAGAGATGATATGGCGGGGCTGAGCAATTTCATTCGTTGCCAAAATAAGTCATTTGAAGCTAAACTCTACAGGGAATCTAAATTACAAGGCCGGGGAATCACTGAAGGCGGCTATTATTTTTTCTTTAAGCTGTTCTTTTAAAGAATCTTCACAAAAAGCATGTCGGACAGCCTCCAGGTTGCATTGTAAAAAATGTTCTTTTTTCCAGTTGAAAACTTTTTCCATTAATTCATATTCGCCGGAAAGTGTAACGGGTGTAATGGTACGGGCATCTGTACTGATACTCATTGACACACCTGCTTTATATATTTTATCAGCAGGATGATTTTCGATGGCATCAAAAACATTCACCTGGATATTACTGCTGGGGCAAACTTCGAGATGTATATTTTCTTTCTTTAAAAACTGAAGCAATTTTTCATCTTCAGCACTCCGCACCCCATGCCCGATACGGGATGGATGAAAATGCTGCAGGGTTTCCCAAACACTTTCAGCACCTTTTGCTTCACCTGCATGAGCGGTACAGTGAATGTGACTGGCCTTTGCAAATTGAAAAGCTTCAATGTGATTGTCAATGGGAAAACCTGCTTCATCGGCTGCAATATCAAACCCGGCTACATACCTTCCTTTAAATTGCTTCACCAGCTTCACCGTTTCCATACTCTGTGTTGCCGTATAATGCCGCAGTGTGCAAAGTATGATCCGGGCCTGCACACCGGTTTTTGTTATACCTTCTTCCACCGCATCGTTTACTGCCTCTACCACTTCTGCCGGAGTAAGTCCTTTGTAAATATGCTGTAAGGGAGCAAACCGCATTTCTGCATAAATGACATTATCGGCCGCTAACTGTTCAAATAAATCCAATGTAACCAACCGTAACTGTTCTTTGGTTTGCATCAGTTCAAACCCTTTTACAGCCCGGCTGATGTAATCGGCCAGGTCAGTGCATTTTGGAGGAGCAATGAATGACTTTTGATATTCTTGCAACGAAATACCGGGATCCAATTGTTGCACTACTTTATAGCTGAGGGAGCAATCAAGGTGCAGGTGCAGTTCAATTTTGGGAAGCAACTGGTAATTCATTTGCTAAAAATACAATCAAAAGAAATCAGGGAACTAAGGAAAGTAAAATTTCTTTGATAGTGGTTATTACCACAAGGCATATTTATTGAAACAATATTTATTCAGTCATAGAAGAGTCGCCTGCCCTTGAAGCTTCTTCATGCAAATAATCCTTTCGCCTCAGTTCAAAATTTCTTCCCAGGTATAATCGCCGCACATCATCATCTTCTGCCAGTTCTTCCGCCGTGCCATGTTTAAATATTTTTCCTTCTATCAGCAGGTAAGCCCTGTCACAGATAGACAATGTTTCTGTTACGTTGTGGTCTGTAATCAATATGCCTATGTTTTTGTATTTCATTTTGGCAACAATGGCCTGTATATCTTCTACAGCTATCGGGTCAATACCGGCAAAGGGTTCATCTAATAAAATAAATTTTGGGTCAACAGATAAAGCCCTGGCAATCTCCGTTCGTCGCCTTTCACCTCCACTCAATACATCACCATTGCTTTTCCGTACATGCTGCAACCGGAATTCATTCAGTAATGATTCGAGTTTATCCTTTTGCTGTTGTTTGGAAAGTTTTGTCATTTCCAGGATGGCCGCAATATTATCTTCCACACTCAGCTTACGGAAAATGGACGGCTCCTGCGGCAGGTAACCAATACCCATCTGAGCCCTTTTGTACATGGGGAGATGTGTAATGTCCTGATCATTTAAAAAAACTTTTCCTTCGTCGGGTTTTATCAATCCCACGACCTGGTAAAAAGAAGTAGTCTTACCGGCTCCATTGGGACCCAGCAAACCAACGATTTCACCCTGGTTCACTTCAATTGAAACATGGTTGACAACTGTGCGGCCGCCATATTTTTTTACAAGCCCTTTTGTTCTAATTGTTATTGACATCTTTGGCAAAAATAAGCTATAGAGGCTATGAAAGGCTTTCTTCCCGATAATTATCAGGATCAATTAACATCGTTTTGCCCAATGCCTCCGCATCATTAGCTTTGCACACTTATGAAGGTTACCGATCATATAGCACAGGCAAAGGACACACTTATTTCATTTGAAGTATTACCGCCATTAAAAGGAAAGGGCATTGAAGCATTATATAAACACCTGGATCCGTTAATGGAGTTCAAGCCTTCCTTTATCAATGTTACCTACCACCGGAGTGAACATGTTTTTAAGAAAAATGCAGACGGCAGTTTTCAAAAAGTGGTAGTGCGGAAACGTCCGGGTACAGAAAGTATTTGTGCTGCCATTATGAATAAGTATACTGTTGATACAGTACCTCACCTTATCTGCGGAGGTTTTAGTATCAATGATACGGAGGATGCCTTAATCAATCTCCGCTACCTGGGCATAGATAATGTGCTGGTGCTGCGGGGTGATGCCGCTAAAAATGAAACAAGCTTTGAGCCGGAACCAGGTGGCCATAAATATGCCTGTGATCTGCTGAAACAGGTTGCTAATCTGAACGCCGGCATTTACCTGGAAGATGAATTAAAAGGAACACAAAAAACGGAGTTTTGTATCGGCGTGGCGGGATACCCCGAGAAACATTTTGAAGCCCCGAATATGGATTCAGATCTTCAGTACCTGAAAAAGAAAGTAGATGCCGGAGCTGATTATATTATTACGCAGATGTTTTTTGATAATAAAAAATTCTTTGCCTTCGAAAAAGCCTGCCGGGCAATCGGGATAACGGTTCCTATCATCCCGGGATTAAAACCTGTAACTACCAAAAAACAACTGACCGTTCTTCCTAAAACTTTTTATATAGATCTGCCCAACGATTTGTCTAATGAAATATTGAAATGCAAAAACGATGAAGAGGTGGAAATAGTCGGGCAGGAATGGCTGCTTGAACAGTCAAAAGATTTAAAAAAGAACGGAGTACCGGCACTGCATTATTACACACTCGGCAAGCCACATGTGATAGCGAATGTGGTGAGGGAGCTGTAGGCTAAGCGTATAAAAGAGAACAGAAGCTAAAGAGTTAGCCTAAAATATTTTCCTTTGGTCTCTTAACTTTATTTCGAAATTTCACTCAATACTTTCTGATCAATAACCACGGGGTATTTCTTTTTTAGTGCTTCATCAAATTGCTGTTCCAGTATTACCTGGTAATCATTTATCACCAACCCCCTGGCTTCAGCAAAACTGCGCTGTGTAGGTTGCGGGTAAACAGTAATTATATAAGCAAACGATGCCGTGTTGTCAGTGGCATTGAGCAGCGGTGTGGTTATCATACCAGATTTAGGAACTGTTTTATTCAGGTTTGGCAGCTGGCCCCACTCGTACCTTGATGAATCAGCAATAATTTTTTCAGAATATAATTCAGCAATTTTCCGCCAGCCGGCCGGATTCTTCTTTAGTTGATCATACGCCGTTCTTGCTATTGCCTGGTCAGAACAAAAGAATACTACGGCATCAGCACTTTGTTTCCAGGTGTAAGTTTTTTTGTTCTTATTGTATAAAGCCTGCAGGGCGGCAGAATCGCTTTGTGCTTTGTTCCATATGTCCTGCTGCATTATTTCAAAGAACAGGTTGCCGTCCTTAAACTCGTCCATCTGGCTGCGAAAATCAGCATTAAAATCTTCAAGATGGTCACGGTAATAATTGAAAAGTGAAAACTTTACAAACTCATCCCATACCTGTTCATGGGGTTTGGGCCCTGTACCGTCCTGTTTATAGCGGTAAGTGTTTGCGTAATAAATCCATGTAGTAATATTGGAAGTGGTATCACCAATCGTAAATAAAGGGGTGAATGAATTTACATTGCGACCGGTACCAATAGGTTTTAAATCAAGTACACTATCTGTTAATGCACGGAAAGCCGCTTCATCATAGGTATGTTTTTTAAATCCTGCATTTTTTATTACCCTGTCATAAATAAAATCACGGGACGATTTCCAGCGGCTGTCATTTTTTACCTTATCCTGCAGTTCCTGTTTATTAATTTTATTGGCCGGATCTGTTACCACCGGCTTCAGTGAAATACGTTTTACAATATGCCAGCCGTGTGAACTAAGAAATGGTTTGCTGACGGCACCATCTTTTGGTAAAGCCCACAATACTTTTTCAAAAGCAGGTTCGTACTGGCCGGTGGATATATCCGGCATCATACCGCCTGAAGCTGCACTGATATAATCGTTACTGAAGGCAGCTGCCAGCCGGTTAAAATTATCGCCGGCCATAATGCGTTTGTATAAGGAATCAGCAAGAGTGGCAACCCGTTTTTTAGCCGCATCATCCGCACCCGGAGGAATTGCGAGTAAAATTTGCTGTGCCTTTATTTTTCCCACGGCCTTTCTTTCACCGGTATTTTTAAAAATATGATATCCGGACTTTGAAGAAACCGGCGAAGAATATTTTCCAACCGGAGTGGTGTAAACTGCATTTTCAAATTGATAGGGCAGGGTGAACAGGGTTATATAACCCAAGTCACCCTTATTGATTTTGGCAGAGGGATCGTCTGAACTTTGCTGAGCTATTGTCAAAAAGTTACCGCCTTTTTGCAACTGCTGCAGGATGTCATCTCTTTTTTTTGCGGCGGCAACAGTATCAGTAATACCACTGGCATTTTTAAAAGAAATAAAAATATGTGCCACCTGGATGTCTTTCAGGCTGCGTTGAAAAGCTTCATTGAAAAAACGCTGACCTATTTCCGGATCGGTGAGGTAGTTTTCTGCAATCTGCACCCGGAGATTGTCAACTTCCGTTGTTATCTGTTTCAGGGTATCGTATCGCCGGTCATGAGCTTCCCGGATTTTTAATCTTGATTTGATGTAGAGGTCCAGGTATTCGCTGATTGATTTGGCTTTATTTACCACCGGCTGCGTATTGTTCTTATTATAAGCTCTCAGAAAATCTTTGGCATCGGCGGAATACTTTCCATAAGTGAACAATGTTTGTGCGGATGCTGTCATCAACCCGAAGCAGGCGATAAGTACAATAAGGTATTTTTTTTTCATATTTTCTGTTGCTTGTGATTAGTTACTGTTGTTTATTGTTGAAGGGTCTTTAAAGGTTTTGCGGCTACCAGCACCAGTAACAGGTAACCAGCAACTTTTCTACCGTCCCTTCATTTTCAACTCCAGTATTTCATCCATTTGCGGGCAAGTCAGTTTTTTTGCAATAATCCGTTTGTCTTTATCCAGCAAATATAATGTAGGAAAAGTCTGTATGTCGTACAGCTGTGAGTAACCGGGTATGCTGGCAGCAATCCGGGCTTTATCCTCAGCTTTGGAATAGTAAACATGTGTCCATTCCTGCAAATGCTGTTCGCCTATAAAATTCAACCAATCTTTTTTTGTGCCATCGGTTTCTTTGGCAACCGCATATATTTTTACACCGGCTGTTTTCCATTTAACCCGGTAAAAAGAATCTACTTG
>JANPMI010000050.1:0-10641 GCA_031422725.1 Chitinophagaceae bacterium
ATTCCCGGAGGATTAAAAAATGCTATTGATTGGGCCTCCCGTGGAGAAGATTCCCCACTTTTAAAAAAACCCGTGGCTTTGCTTGGTGCCACACCAGGCATGTGGGGGACAGTAAGAATGCAGCAGGCTTTTCATCCACTCTTCCAGTTCTTAAATATGCAACCGGTTTATCAACCTGAAATATTGATAGCCCAGGCTAAAGAAAAATTTGACTCCAGGGGAAAATTAACAGATGAGAAAGCCAAACAGCTAATCCGTAAAAAACTGGAAACCCTGCAAAAATTGACAGAAAAATGTAAAAGTGAAAAAGAATTAGTGGCTCTGTAAATTCAGGCATGGTTTTTTAATAATAGTATTTGCTTAAATATTTTTTATGAGAAATTTTTTTAAAAACACCTTCGGTAATACTACACCCGGCACTACCAGCAGTAAAATGGCAGAAATTCTGGATACAGATGAAGATAAAATCATCAACCAGTATAAAGGTTACCTCAGTTATATCAACAGGGTAAAAAAAGAAATGTTGCAGAGAGGTAAAGAATTTTTAAACTATGGGCGGCAACTGAATGCCCGTTGA
This sequence comes from Chitinophagaceae bacterium, assembly GCA_031422725.1. Classification (GTDB taxonomy): domain Bacteria; phylum Bacteroidota; class Bacteroidia; order Chitinophagales; family Chitinophagaceae; genus JJ008. Next base: position 578 of record JANPMI010000050.1, read on the forward strand.
AGCGGATTTTCCCTCCTTAATTTCTACGTAAATCATTAAGGCTTACTATTTAAACAAGGTTTTTGTGTACCTATCCTTAAACCAAAATGATTTCCCTGTTAATTCGGCCATTTAACCTTATTTTCGCCCATTAAATAATCAATACAATGAGCGACAAAAATCAAGGAACAGTTAAGTTCTTCAATGCAGAAAAAGGATTTGGTTTCATCAAACATGATGATTCAAGTAAAGAAACATTTGTACATGCCAGCGGCCTGATAGACCAGGTAAACGAGGGTGACAAAGTAGAATTCGACCTGCAGGAAGGCAAAAAAGGTATGAATGCAGTAAACGTAAAAAAGGTAGGCTAAGATATTTTATACCAAATAGCTTTACAAACAAAAGACCCGGTCAAATGACCGGGTCTTTTTTCTTTATTCAGGGCATATACTAAAATCTTTTCCTACCGTTACCCCTTTCCTTATTTCCATCACTGCTATTTTGCTGACGGTTACCCTCATCCCGGCGTTCAAACTGCCGGGGCTGTTGTTGTGGTTGTTGCCGCTGCTCTTGCTTCCGCTCCATTTGTTGTGGAGGTTGCCGCTGTTCCTGTCTCCGTTCCATTTGTTGTGGAGGTTGACGCTGTTCCTGTCTCCGTTCCATTTGTTGCGGAGGTTGCCGCTGCTCCTGCCTCCGTTCCATTTGCTGCGGGGGTTGACGTTGTGGCTGATCATTATTTCTTACTTCCTGCTGGCGCACAGGCGGAGTCCTGTTTCCATTATTATCATCCCTGCGTTCAAATTGACGGGGCTGTTGCCGCTGTTCCTGCCTGCGTTCCATTTGTTGCTGGGGTTGCCGCTGTGGCTGATCATTATTTCTTACTTCCGGCTGACGCACAGGTGTATTCCTGTTTCCATTATTATCATTTGACCGGTCAAAACGACGTTCACTATTATCCTGGTTTGGATTTCTATCCATTCTGTCTGATGGCCTGTTTACTCTGTCATCATTTGTACGGTTGGGCTGACCATTGTTATCGCTGCGTTCTGCATTACGGCGATCAATAGTATTGTCATTATTCCGGGGCTGTCTGAAATCATTATTATCTCTCCTGCCGGATGCAGTGTTATTACCAGGGCTATTTACATTATCATTTCTTCTGAAGCCATTATCATTTCTTGCCGTCCGGTTATCATTATTTCTATCATACCGTTCAAACTGACGGGGAGCAAACTGCCGGCTATCATCACGGCGAATATTGGGACGATAAACGCTTACTTCATTATTCCGGAAAGAAGTTCTGCCGGGTGTGTAAGAATCCCGGAACCTTACCGGGTTTATTCTTCCGCAATACCTTTCTGCATCATATCGGCGTGGGCCTGATCCAAAACCATAATTATTGCCATAGCGGTAATTATTTACAATGATAGTTGTGTGATTAATGATGGTTACATTTTGCCGGCGGTCAATATAATAATCATGAATGCGGGGAGATGTGATATAACGTCTTGGCGCAAAACACCAGAAGTCATAAGGAGGTGAATAGCCACCAATATTAAAATTAATATTGATGCTGATGCCCGGTCTTATCGGAGCCCAGCCATAATAATCGCCACCATCTCTCCAGGCCACCCAGGCCGGAGACCATTCATAACCCGGCACCCAATACCATCCGTAAGAAGGATCCTGGTCCCAACGGCCATAGTGAAAGGGAGCCCAGCCCCAGTCGTAATCTGATACCCACATCCATTCGTAATCATCCGTCCACACCCAGTGACCTTTGGTACTGTATGGACGAAAATCAGAACCTGCATCAGGTACCCATACATAGCCAACTCCCGGATAATCTATCCAGTTGCCATGCGGACTAAGTTCATCATAAAAAGTTTGGTAAGAAACATCACGGTCATTGCCCTGGTAAGCAACGTCACGGTCATTGTCATTGTACTGAGCGGATGTTGTGTTGCGAAGTGAACTGCCCAGCACTATGACCAGTGCAAGAGCAGCCATTTTCAAGATACGTTTCATGGACTACAAATTTTTAGTAATAAATAAATTCATACGGAAGATTATTTTGTGGTTTTCTTCATTTATTACGCCCAATTATGACGCTATTTTTATGCCATACGGGTTGCATGAAATACTGAAACACTTTATTTTAGCAAAACATTGTAGAAAATTTTACCCTGCCAATCCCCTGTTTCCCGGGAATCCTTTTCTTGCTCTTAACGCTGAAAATAATTCTATACTGATGACATGATCTTTTCCTATAGCTGTTTAACTTTAGAATTCATAAAAAAATCAACAATGGATCAGCGCATTATCAACCTGTATGACGAGTACACCCACAAACCTCTTAATAGAAACGAGTTTTTACGAAGACTTGCTTTGCTGGCAGGCAGCACAGCCGCTGCCCTGAGCCTGTTGCCATTATTAGAAGTGAATGATGCGAATGCCGCCATTACAGATAACGGAGATCTTTTTACAGAAAGAATTACCTATCCCGGCATCAATGGAGATATGCAGGCCTATGTGGCAAGGCCCAAAGAAGAAAAACCGTACGCTGCTGTGGTGGTGATACATGAAAACCGTGGACTCAATGCACACATTGAAGATGTGGCCCGCAGGGCTGCCAAAGCCGGTTATCTTGCTATTGCTCCCAATGCACTTTCTTCATTGGGAGGCACACCAGAAAATGCTGATGAAGCAAGAACTAAATTTCAGCTGTTGAAACCGGAAGACAATCTTCAGAATTTTATTAAAGTGTTTGATTATTTAGCCACAAGAAAGGATTGCAATGGAAATTTTGGCTGCGTTGGTTTTTGCTGGGGCGGTGCCATGTCGAATAACCTGGCTGTCAATGTTCCTTCGCTGAAAGCTGCCGTTCCTTTTTATGGCCGGCAACCGGCAGCAGAAGATGTTGCTAAAATCAAAGCCGCTGTTCAATTGCATTACGGCGCATTGGATGAAGGTGTAAACAAAGGTATTGCCACTTATGAAGAAGCTTTGAAAAATAATAAAATCACCTACGAGTTATATATGTACGAGGGAGCCCAGCATGCTTTTCACAATGACACAGCTCCTACCAGGTACAATGAAACGGCAGCTAAACTTGCCTGGCAACGAACCATTGAATTCTTTGGAAAATATTTAAAGTAACCCGGATTATTTCGCCTGCTCAAATCGCTTTTGAACCACGGCCCAGTTCACTACATTCCACCAGGCATTAATATAATCAGGTCTGCGGTTCTGGTATTTAAGATAATAGGCATGTTCCCAAACATCCAGGCCCAGCAACGGGGTTCCTTTTACTTCACTCACATCCATTAATGGATTGTCCTGGTTAGCAGTTGAACTAATTACTAATTTTTTATCATTCGTTCTTACTAACCATGCCCAACCACTGCCAAACCTGTTCTTCCCGGCATCAGCAAACTGGGTTTTAAAAGCATCAAAAGAACCAAAGTCTTTGCTAATTTGTTTTTGCAGAGAACTCCCGGGGCTATTATTATCAGAAGAAGCTCTCATACTCTTCCAGAAAAATTCATGGTTATAATGACCACCCCCATTGTTGCGCATTTTTGCCGAATACTTTGAAATTTTTCCCAGCAACAATCTAAGTTTTTGCTTACCGGTATCCACACCTTCCGCTTTTACAGCATCCGAAAGATTTTTTGCATACGCCGCAGCATGTTTGGTGTAATGCAACTCCATCGTCATTGCATCAATCACCGGTTCCAGCGATGTATATCCATACGGAAGCGGTTGTTGCTCAAATGGAATTTCTTCTCCTGCATACGGGGAATTATTATAGCTGTTGTACTGATTTGCCAGGGAAGGCAACACGGTAAAAGAAAGACCTGCTGCCAGGCCTGCTTTGCCGGTAGTTTTTAAAAATTCTCTGCGGTTATTCTTAAAATCCTTACTCATAATATTGTATTTAAAAATGATGGAATCAACTATAAAAGTAAATCTATTTACAAAAACAAGACCATTATGATTGCACAGTGGTTGTAAATACCTGATAAATGGCATAAAATTGCCCAACCCTTACCTTCGCAAATACGGATGCACCTGAAAGATTATTACCGCACACTGGAACTGGAGCCTTCTGCTTCCTTGCAGGAGATAAAAAAAACCTACCGGAGGCTTGCTTTGCAATACCATCCTGATAAGAACAGCAACGACCCGTATGCCACGGCCCGGTTTACAGAAATAAAAGAAGCCTATGAAGTGCTGACCAATCCTGCCAAAAAAGAATATTATTTACAGCAGCGATGGTATCAGCAAAGTACGGGAATAAGAAAAACACAACAGATAGTTACTCCTGATAATATACTGCTTCAGGCACTGGAACTCGAAAAATATGTTTCAAAACTGGATCATTTCCGGATGGATAAGGAAGGATTAAAACAATATATCCTCGGCCTGGTGGCAGACTCAACGATTGAACAACTTAAAAAATTCAACGAGCCTGAAACAATCCGGCAAATTATTATCACCATTCTTAAAGCCATGAACACCCTGCCACAAGCATATACAGGGGCAATTATATCGCAACTTAAAAAATTATCTGCTGACCATGAAATAGCAGGAAAAGAGTTAACTGCTTTTATCCAAAAAACAGAGAAAAAGAGCCGCCGGGAAAAATATTCATTGATCATCATCATTGCTGCTACGCTTATTCTTTGCCTGCTTATTTGGCTCGCAGGCCGTTAGGATTACCCGTACCACGCAGTTCATCAGTAATTATTTATTATAAAATACAGTGAATGATTGCCCCGTCCTTACTGTCAAGTAGCGGAGTAGTATATTTGCCGCATGCATTATGTTTCGGTTGAGGGATTGACCAAGAGTTACGGCATTCAGCCACTGTTTGAAAACATTTCCTTTAATATAGAAGAAGGCGACAAGATTGCCCTGGTAGCCCGGAATGGTACGGGCAAATCCACCTTATTGAGAATACTGGCGGGTAAAGAAACAGGCGATGAAGGAAAAGTATGGATAAACAAAGATGTGGATGTGGTTCTGCTGGAACAGGAGCCTTCCTTTGCAGAAGAAAAAACAGTGCTGGATAATATTTTCTTTCACAACCACCCTATCATTAATGCCATTAAAGAATATGAGCTGATGGAAGAAGAAGGTGATCCGGATAAATTAAGTGCCGCCATTATGAAGATGGATGACCTCGGCGCCTGGGATTTTGACGCCAAAGTAAAACAGGTACTGGACAAATTAAACATTCATCACTTACTGCAACCGGTAAATAAACTAAGCGGCGGCCAGCGAAAAAGAGTGGCCCTTGCAAAAACATTAATTGATATTGGCTTTGAACATAAACATGTGCTGCTGATAATGGATGAACCAACCAACCACCTGGATGTGGAAATGGTAGAATGGCTGGAACATTATTTTGATAAACAAAATATCACACTGTTGCTGGTAACCCACGACCGTTACTTTTTAGACGCTGCCTGCAATGAAATATGGGAAATGGAAGGCAGCCATATACATGTGCACAAAGGCGATTATCAGAACTACCTGGAAAAGAAAACAGCCCGGATAGAAAATGATATGGCGAGTATTGATAAAGCAAAAAATACCTATCGCCGTGAACTGGAATGGATGCGTAAGCAACCCAAAGCCAGGACTACCAAAAGCAAAAGCCGGCAGGATAATTTTTATGTGGTAGAGAAAAAAGCCAAACAACAAATCGTTGATGAACAGCTTCAATTAGATATGAAGATGAACCGCCTCGGTGGGAAAATAGCAGAACTGAAAAAATTGTATAAAAGCTATGGTGAAAAAATATTATTGAAAGGATTTGATTATACGTTTAAAAAAGGAGAACGTATTGGTATAGCCGGAAAAAACGGTACCGGTAAATCGACTTTTATCAATATACTCCAGGGCATAGAAAAGCCGGATAGTGGCAAAGTAAATATTGGCGACACCGTAGTGTTTGGTAATTATTCACAGCAGGGCCTGGTGGTAAAAGAAGATATGCGGGTGATTGAATTTGTAAAAAATATTGCAGAACATTTTCCATTGGCCGGTGGAGGTTCTTTAAGTGCAGCACAGTTTCTCCAATTATTTTTATTCGACCCGGATAAGCAATATACTTACATCAGCAAACTAAGCGGTGGGGAGAGAAGAAGACTTCATTTGCTTTCCATTCTTTTCAGAAATCCTAATTTTTTGATACTGGATGAACCGACAAATGATTTAGATCTTCCTACTCTCGGTGTGCTGGAAAATTTTTTAAGTGAATTTCCGGGCTGTTTGCTTATTGTATCGCATGACCGTTATTTTATGGACAGGCTGGTAGATCATTTATTCATTTTTGAAGGTGAGGGAGTCATCAGGGATTTCCCGGGCAACTATTCACAGTTTAGAGAAGCGAAAAGTAATGGCCTCTTGCCAAAAGTGGAAAAACCTGAAGAAAAACCCGCAATAAAGGAAAACAACCAGCAACCAGCGACCAGCAACCTGCCTGACCGGCAGGCAGGCAAGAAACAACTTTCCTACAAAGAGAAAAGAGAATTTGAACAATTGGAAAAGGAAATAGCTGTACTCACAAAAGAAAAAGAAACGGTTACGGCAAAACTGAATAATAGCAATACGGCTTTTGAAGAACTGCAACAACTTTCCCTTCGTATCGGGGAAGTGACCCGGCTGCTGGATGAAAAAGAATTTCGCTGGTTGGAACTGAATGAAATACAGTAACCTGTCCTTTTCGGATTTTTATTCGGAAACTTGCCTGATTCACTCAAAACGTATAGCTTTATTTTCCTTTCCGCCCTATCCAGACTTACCTGGTTCACCCCTTTATTATTTAACCAAACCAAAAATTACATTATGAAAAAGATTTTCATTCTGGCAACAGGCTGTACGCTACTGTTTGCCTGCAACACCGAAAAAAAAGATGACAAAAAAATGGATGACACCACCACCACTGTTTCCAATGGTGACAAAAAACCAGCTTCTGAACTGCTTGAGCTGACTGCAGCTGACCCAATCAAAAAATCCTTTGCGGCATTCTCAAAAGGAGATATAGATGGCATGACAGCAGATTTTGATGACAATATCCGCTATACCTGGTCAGGCGGCGACAGCCTTATTGGCAAACAGGCTGTAAAAGATTATTATACCGGCCGTTGGAAATTGATTCAATCAATAAGCTATTCCAATGACATTGTACTTCCCATACAGGTAAATGAAAGCCAGTCGCCTGCGGCTCCTGCCGGCAAATGGGTACTTTACTGGACGCAGGCTGATGTAACTTACAAAAATGGAAAAAACATAAAATTCTGGATGCATAATGTAAACCATTTTAATGGTGCAGGTAAAGTTGACTTTGTTGGTCAGTACCTGGATCGTCATCCTATTATGGAAGCCACGAAAGACCTGATGAAATAATTTTCTCCTGAAAATTTCAAGCAAAAGCGATTCGCTTTTTTAAATGGCTATCATGCGGGAGATCATTAACTTTATCTGCTGTGTAAATTATATTCCTTTATGTTCCGGTATTTTTTTCTCTTTATATTAATAATAGCATCCGGGAAAGCATCGGCAGGTTTTCGGCCTGCTGAGAAAATATTACTTGTCCGGGTAGATGAGATAGGCATTGTTACGGTCAACCATGATACTGTTGGCTCTGATGTACTGGCCTGTTATATACAAGAACGGTTATTTAAAAGTTATTTAGGCACCGGGCAAATGCATAAGAGAATAAAATTTGAAAAAACAACTGCTGATGTTCCCGACCTCGTTGCAGAAGTAATAATAAACGAGATAAAAGATGCTCAAAAAAGAGCATTAACTGAAGTTTCCCTGGAAAAGCACAGAAAGATTTTTGAAACGCTTGACAAAAGAAAACAGGACAAATTAAAAAAACAGTTTCCCGTTTTATTTCAAACCAGTTATTTATAGCCTTTTTCTCCAAGCAGCAAATTTTCAAAATTAACCCTCCTGCCCCGTCCGCCTAAATAAAAACCTTTTATTGCCAGGGATCAATACTAAGTGATCAACAACCTGAGTAATTTTTTTCCCAAACTCGTCCATGAGTTGTTTATTTATTTTAGAAAATTTACGATATAGTAAATACACGACTTTTAGACTCAAAAAAAAATGTGTTGATAATTTCTGGCATAATATTTTGATCTGAGTAATGTTATATCTATTTTACTTTCGATTCATACCCCAATACCTGCGAGAAAACAACTTCCGTATCCGGATTGTTAACTTAAATCATATGCACATGAGCAGGAATTTTACACCCGATGAAACTCTTATTGACCAACTTTTTCTGAATGACACTTCCGCCTTTGAAGAAATTCATCACCGTTATTGCTACTCCCTCTATGCTTACTGCGCTGGTAAATTGAGTTCTGCAGCAGATGCCCGACAAATAGTGAGGGATATATTTATCCTTTTATGGGAAAAGAGGCATACACTGCCTGTAGGTTTTTCTTTATCGCTTTACCTTTACACGGAAGTACGCAAATGTGTTGTACGGTGTATAAATGAAAAGCTGGAGACCAGTGAGGATCTTGCTACCCTCGAAAAAAAGGTGATACCCGGTTTTGCTGTAATGAACCTTCAAAAAGCAAGGCAACCGGTAAAAAGAATTGCCTGCGAAAACATTGTCACCAAAAAAGAAAAATACCAGGACCCCTGGTGGAATTACAATCCTTCGGGCATAAACATAAAAGTTATAAAAAACACTTTGCAGAAAGCATTTAACCTCTTATAATTTATTAAACTACCCATAATGACAACAGAAGTACTTCATAAAAAAACACACCGGTACCTGAGTGGTGCCGCCATGCCTGCTGAAACAAAACAGATTCAAAACTGGTTATCCTGTATTGATGATAAAGAAGTGAAGCTATCAGGTAAAGAAAAAGAAAGAATAGAAAATGAAATTCTGGCGGAAGTGCAGGCTTACACTGCTTATCCTTTATTTTACCCGAAAGCTGAACCCTGGTGGAAAAAAATTACAGCCGTCTTTTAACCGCCTCCATAACGGAAGTCGCTTCAATTTTTTCCATACATTTAAAATGTCCCAACGGGCATTTATCATAACCAATTTTAGAGCAGGGCCGGCACCAGAGTTTATTGGTTTGTACAATATCAAACAGCTGTACATCCGTAAATCTGTTGCCATAATAAGGATACATGCCAAAAGAAGGCACTGTATTACCCCAGAGAGAGATAATTGGTTTTTTAAAGGCGGCAGCAATATGTAATAGTCCCGTATCATTACCAACAACAAATTTTGCTTTGCTGACGAGATCAGCACTTTCATTCAGCCTGAATTTGCCACAGGCATTATACACTTTTACCGTATCAACAGCAGCAATTTCATTTCCATTGACAATATCTTCATGACCGCCTAATAAAATAATAGGATGATCCATGGCAGCACAAAACTCTCTCCATTTATGCACCGGCCATCGTTTGGTAAAATGTGCTGCACCAATGATGCAGGCAATATATCCGGCATGATGAGATGCAGGTATGTCTCCCCTTTTTGTTTCTTCCCCGTTGGAAATAAAATAATCCAATCCTGCGCCGTCATTTTTTACACCAAAAGATTCCAGCGTTTTAATGTAGCGATCAACAATATGAACCTTTGGCAGCATATTTATCTTAAATGCTGTATAGAAATATTTTTGAATGTTGAGTTTGTAAAAAGAAAAAGATTTTTTTTTCAATGCTCTTTTTAATTTCAGTGTTTTGGCGTTGTGATGAAGGTCAATGATGTAATCGTACTCTTCTGTTTTCAGTTCTTCCAGCATCAGTTCCCAGCTATGCGCCAGTACATGCAGTTTGTCTATATAAGGATTGTGTTCAACAACAGATCTGAATTTATCTTTCACCAAAAAATGCACTTCTGCATCCGGTACTTGTTTCTTTAAACAACGGATGACAGGTGTGGTGAGAACAATATCACCGATGGAGGAAAAACGTATGATGAGGAATTTTGCCACAAATTATTTTTCTACAAAATTCAAATCCTTATTAAAGGTTTCTTTTGACATTATCGCAGCAAAGATGGTGATTGTCATAATGATGATGGC
>JANPMI010000051.1:0-7861 GCA_031422725.1 Chitinophagaceae bacterium
CTCCTTAGTTATATCTTTAAATTTCAGGTTGCCCTGGTTCAGGTATAATTTGCAATCATATACATTGGAAGTAAAATATATATCGGGCAGGCCGTCATTATTCACATCACCAATGGCTACGCCGGAACCGTTATAATAATATTCATAACTGATTACGTTGAGTTTCCTGCTGTCGCTGATCGTATTAATGAAATCAACTTTCGTTGAATCAGGCGGAAGAAGTGTAAATAATTTCTCCTGGGCAGCAGCAGAAAAAATTTTCCCGAACAACATCATGCAGCAAATGGTAATTTTGATTATCACTTTTCAGCAAGTTTTAATTTTTTCAACAAAAAATTGCCCACATCCATTCCCTGTTTAATCCCATTATTCAGTGAAGGCATATAATGTATTCCTCCATAGAAGCGGCTGATACTTGCTTCATTGGCGGCTGCACGGAAACTTTTGAACCGGCGGGCCGGAAGATTAATATACATTTCACTGGAATCAGTAAAGGAGTAGGGCTGCGGAATCAATGCCATCAACATCGTGGCAGCTGCACTGGAAATTACACTATGGCCGCTGGTGTATTCCGGAAATGGTGGGGTTTCAATAAATGATTTCCAGGTGGGGCTTATTAAACGGTTGATGTATGTTTCGGGTCGCATGGCATTGGAAAAATATTTTTCAATCCAGCAACTGAGAAACCCTTCATAGATGGCAAGGGTAACCATCGTATAAATTTTTGCCGCTTTGAATTCATCTAACTGAAGATTTTTTATGGCTTGCCCGGCAATGCGGATCCAATGTCCGCCGGGACCCACCTTATGGACAAAATAACTCAGGTGTCCGCCAGATTTTAAAATGTTGGGGTTGTCATCCCAGTAACTGGCAATCAATTTTTTTGAAGCATCTAATTTAACTGATTGCTTGTATAATGTCATCGCATTCTTATAGTAAAGTGAATTCTTTTTTTCACTGTAAGGAACATTGGGGATAGCTTTCACATAGTTACTGCTGTCAAAGACAAATGATCGCATAAGCTGCCAGTTGGGTTCCAGTGCATTCATATATTCCGGTCCTGTGGGCTGCCATGCTCCCGGTTCATTCGTCAGCACATACCTCGAAAGTGTCCGGGTGTAATCGTAATTATCTTTTTTTAACCAGGCAATAATATTCCCTGCTACCGATTTACCATATTCAACCGAACTGTTTAGCAGGCTGGTATCGTTTTGATTGGCAGCAAGCCATTTTTTAAATTCTATGTTTTCGAAATCGGTGATCATGTATTCGCTGTACACTAATCTTTTTGCAACGGTGGTAAAGGCGATGAGTGATGATAGAGAATAATCAACTTTACCAGCAGGATCAGCAATTGTCTCAAGCTGGCTCAGTTGTTTGCAGAAGGAGTGAAGGGTTTTATTTTTCTTGCACAGCACTTCATAAGCTGCAATATTTGGGTACACCTGTACCCGGCTTGACACCGCCGGGTTAAAAATGTCTTCCATTATCACTTCCACCAGCTTCTCATTGCATCTCACCAGGTAATTATCCGAAGCAGGAGTGCCGGCCATTGTTATTGAAAAATAAAAAGATAGCAAGCAGGTAAGTGAGATACGAAACATTATGACTGAAATTAGAATTCTAAGATAGCTTAAAATTGGACGACTGCTAAATACTGTATCCGTGGAAACAGGGCATAAAAAAGCCCGGTGCCTTCTTTTTCAATCTGAAGAGAAACATTTTATTACTAAAATGATTTTAATCTTTAGGCTGAAATAGCTATTTTTGCCGCCGCCTACGCAGTCGGTGGGGCAAGCATTTGCGGGGGTAGCTCAGCTGGTTAGAGCACAGGATTCATAACCCTGAGGTCGGCAGTTCAAGTCTGCTTCCCCGTACTTTTAAAAGCTCCTTTTTTTGGAGCTTTTTTACTTTAAAAAAACAGAAATTTGGGCATGAACTTAATACGTTTAGCTACCCCTGGTGATGCTGCTGGTATTCTTGCCATTTATGCCCCTTATATACAAAACACTTCTTTCACTTTTGAAACGGAAGTTCCTTCTGTGGAAGAATTTGCTGAAAGGATCAGAACTTATCTCCTTAACTGGCCCTGGTTGGTTTGTGAAGTGGACGGAGCGATTGCTGGTTATGCCTATGCCACCCGCCACCGGGAGAGAACAGCCTATCAGTGGTGTACGGAGAGTTCTGTCTATATCCATGATGATTTTCAAAAAGCCGGTATTGGAAAAGCCCTGTACACAGCATTGTTTGAAATTCTAAAGCGACAAGGTTTTAATAATGTGTATGCGGTTATCAACCTGCCGAACGAAAGAAGTGTGGCCTTTCATGAAAATACCGGCTTCAGTTATTTTGCCACTTACGAAAAAGTGGGATATAAACTCGGCAAATGGAAAAATGTGGGCTGGTGGAAATTATCACTGAATGAATATGGCGATGAACCGGCGGCGCCTGTTAAGTTTTCTGAAATGGATAAAATCTTTTTACCGGCTTTGTTTACCAATGCGGCAACCCTGCTTGCAAAATAGAAACTTGTTCAGACAGTTCTACGTCTTTTATAAGGATGAAACAACATAAAAATTATTCTATTTTTTAATCCGGACCTGCATGGCATATTCATATGTGTCCAGGCAGGCGAAACTTATTTGAGAAGGGCTTGTAAAACTCAAATAGTTGTACAATTTCTCTTTGGTAAACCGTTGCGACCAAAATCCTTCCTTCGTGGCAGTAAAAGAGTCATTCGCATCTGTAATTACTGTCATCCCCATTTTTTTGTACGATTCCTCCTGCTTTAACCGGGTAGCGTTGTTGTCAATATAACAGGCCCCCAAAACAATTTCGCCGCCGGGATTTAAAAGGTGATAAGCAGCGGAAAAAATTTTTTCAAATTTCAGATTTTGGTCAAGGTTTAATCTTTGTCCTTCCTCTTTATATTTTTCGAAGGGGAAATTATCAGGATAAAAATTGCCGGCAGTAAACCAGGTAGTGATTACCATATCATGTTTTTTGTTCCATTTATCCAGGTTGGTTGCTTCAAAATAATGAGCGGCAGCTTTATCACTGATATTTAATGTTGAAATTTCTTTATTAGAAATTTCAACACAAGCCATTGCATTATCTGTTCCGTCATAAAAAGCAATTTTATCCCAGATGTCTTTTATTCCGCAAAGATGTTTGGGTATGCGGGCATTACCCACACCAATATCCAGTATTGTAACCGGGGCATTAATTTTTTCTGCAATTTCAGTTATCACTTTTTTAAGCTCAATAAACTCGGCCCATTGCGCCTGCAGCAGATATTCACTGATATAATTTAAATCAAAGGATGCCCTGACTGTATTTTCATTATCATACATTGCCATAACTAACTATTTTTCTGTGCTACAATAACAAACGTATCAAAAGCATACGATGGCCGGTCTTCAATTTCTTTCACACTGAAATTACAAAGCTCAAGAAATAAACACAAATCATCCTTTGTAAAGCAACGCACCGTTGAATTATCTTCAGCTATTTTCTTCAACCCGCCTTTCTTATCTTCTTCAAAATAAACAGCGTCCCAGTTAAATGTCCAGCTTTCATTACCGTTTACAGACCAGTAACTTTCCCGGTGAAATTTCCTCCCTTCAAACTCAGCTTTATGAATAATCCGCTTCCCGTTTTTAATAAAAGAGATAAATTTCGCAGCATCAATATTATCAAAGCAAAGAATCCCTTCGTTTTGCAAATTTTTATTAATGGTATTGAATGAATCCAGCACATCCTTATTAGTCACCAGGTAGCTTATTGATCTTCCGGCAATAATGCAGGCTTGTTTTTTTCTCTGCAACTGAAAACTCTTCATATCAGCTTCTATAAATTTCGCTCCCGGATTTTTTCTTTCAGCAATATCAAGCATTGTTTTATTTAAATCAAGCCCGGTATAGTCAAATCCGTTTGCAGTAAAACGGCTTGCCAGGCTACCGGTACCACAGCCCAACTCTATTACTGATCCAGCATTATATTTTTTTAATTTATCGCTGTAATACGCATACTCTTCATCATAATTGATGAAAGTCTGGTACATCATTTCATAAATTTCAGAATGGTTTGTGTATAGATTATTCATTGGAAACAGAAAAAGCTGTGGCAAAATACCACAGCTTTTTAATATAAATTGTATTATTTAAAACTTAAATACCAATGATGCCTGGAACATAGTTCCCAACTGGCTGAACTGGGAACCATTATAACCCAATATACGGTAACGGCCACTGAAAGATAAAAATCCTTCCAGCAATTCCCTGTCGGGGGTGCTGGCTAAAGTAGCTGCTGCAGCTGCATAATCAGGGTCGGTTGCACTGCCGGTTAATTCCAATTTCCATTTTGGCAACACATTCAGCAAATTATTGATACCGATGTTAAATGAAATTTTATCTGTAAAACTATATCCAAGGTTTAAATCTGTAACAACAGCAGTTTTGAAGACCTGTTTGATATTATTCATCTGCGAACCGCCATTATCCAAATCCTGAAACTTGGTTGGTCCAAATACAGTGTTATTTAAACTAACCCCGAATTTTTTCAGGCTGTAATCAAACCCCAATACAGCCTTAAACTTAGGGCGGCCTTCTTCTAACAATGAAATAATTTGTTTACTAAGAATGGAAGCGCCGGCAGATTTAATGGCAGGGGGATCATTGGGTGTACCAACAATTTCATTATTTGTTGTATAGTTACCGGCGAAATTAATACCTAATTTTCCGGAACCTGCAACTATGTTTTTATAACTGACTACTAAATCAATGCCAGATGTTTTTGTTTTAACCCCATTTATAAAAAACTGCACACTGGCTAAATCAAAATTACCCGCCCCAACACTGGCTCCTTTTAGAATACGGCCTAACTCTGTGGTTGGGGTTGCAAGCAGTTTATCGTCGGAGTTAATGGAAGAACTATAAACAATCCTGTCTTTAATGGTAATGCTGTAATAATCCACTGTAATATTCAGGTTCTTTGTCGGATTAAATCCTAAACCAAATGTGAAGTTGTTTGATTTTTCAGGCGTTAATAAAGGAACGCCTAAGGCAAATGCCTGTTTACTCCTGTTATTAAATAAACCAGATAACACAATGGTTCCGCCTGCAAAAGAAGCCTGTGTGGATTGTGCATAAATCTGGTGCAGGGTTGGCGCCCTGAAACCTGTGGAAGCAGAAGCCCTGATTACAACTTTGTCATTTGCAAGTTTGTAACGGCTGGACAGTTTCCATACAAATGCACTTCCGAAATCACTGTACTTTTCGCCACGAATGGCTCCGTTTATTAAGAAATCTTTTGACACATCCCAGGTAGCATCTACATAAGCACCAAGGTTAAAACGATTGTTTGTAGTTGCATTTTCTGCACGGATACCGGGAAATGAATTGGCTCCCTGTCCGGTATACGAAGATGTATCGCCTGCAATAATCCGATAGGTTTCTTTTCTTACTTCTGCACCAAATGCCAGACTGAAATTATCAGATAATGATTTTGAAACATCGTAGTTGCCTACAATATGAGAGAAATTAAAACCGCCCGGTTTAAAAGCTGTAGGACTGGCTGCTCCCAAAGAACGGTTCACTGTATTTTCAACAGTATATAATTGCTGGTTGCCCCCAAATGTTACGGCTACATCATGAGACCATCCTCCTTGTACATTCTTGAATCCCAATGTTGCGTTGTAGTCTAACAAATCACCTTCGAAGGTTGGGACATAACCTAAATAGCCTTCATACAAAGGGTCTGTGCCGCCTGTATAATTAGGGGCCCCTGGAATTCGTTTATGCAATAAACCTGCATCAGTTCTCCAATAGGGAGTTCTGTAGTTGGCAAAACTTTTTGCTTTTTTAAATACCAAAGCAGCATTGCTGTAAAACTGTCCGTTTTCACCTGCATCCAATCCCAGGTTATAGTTAAATTTTGCAGCCTGTATATCACCGGAACCATTAATATTATTTCCCGTAGGATATTTTGCTAAAAATGCAACAATGGCAGCATCTGCTGATGGCGAACCACCAAACGTTGCTATTTCAGTTGGTACATGTATAATACCAGATCTTACAGCGCTGTTTTGCTGGCTGAAATCCACTGTATAATTAATGAACCCCTTTGCACCAAGATTGGAACCGCTATTGTAGGCGACACCATAATTTTCACCATCGCCTTTAGAAGTAAAGCCACCATTAAATGTAAGTGTACTGTATTGATACCTGTCTTTTAAAATTACGTTCATTACACCTGCAATAGCATCAGAACCATATTGTGCTGAAGCGCCATCTCTTAAAATCTCAACTCTTTTTATTGCATCTGTGGGTATTCCGGAAAGGTCGGCGCCTGTTTCACCACGACCAGGGGAAAACTGAACATAGATTAATGAACTCAGATTTTTTCTTTTACCATTGATAAGCACCAATGTTCTGCTGGGACCGAGATTACGGATTTCGTAAGGGTCTAACAAAGTTGTTGCATCATTCACTGGTGTATTGATAGTATTAAATGAAGGCACCCGGTATTGGAGCTGTTTGTCAAATGTTGTTTGTCCTGTTGATTTTAATTCATTATTGGAAATTGCGTCAATAGGCAGGGGTGTATTTATCGAACTGCGGGGTTGAGAACGTACACCGGTGGTAAGCACCACCCCTCCCAGTTCGCCTGCAGATTCTGTCAAAACAAAATCAACAGTCATATTTCCTGAAACATTAATTTTTTTAGAAGCATTGGCATACCCGACAAAAGAAACTGTGATAGTTGCAGTTCCATTTGGTAAGGAGAGTGAGTAGGAGCCATCCGAATTTGTTTGAGTGCCACGGCCACCACCGGTAACTGAGGCTCCGGCTATTTCCTTGCCGGCATTGTCTGAAATTTTACCGCTAACTGTATTTTGTGCTATAGAGGTTAATCCCAAAAAGATAAAACCCGGCAATACAAAAAGAACTTTTTTCATAAACTTTTATTTGGTTGATAATAGATTACTAAATGTAACATAAAATTAACCTGCGGCATTTTTCGGGGTGTAAAAAACATAGAATGTGTAGAAATGGTGGGCAAATAACAGACGGCGATGAAAATATATTGATGTAAATCAATGCAGGGTAGCCAGGAGTCATTCTTATGTCACGAATAAAAGCTGCGTCAGCAGCTTTTCAATCTGTGTTAATCTGTGTAATCCGTGGCTCTGTATTTACTTCGTTGCGACAGCAGCGGCAACTTTAGCAGCCACTTTCCCCGGATACAGTTCCAATGCCTTTTCCAAACAATCCATCGCAGCATTCAGCGAATCAAGATTCAATACATAAGCAAGACGAACTTCATTTTTTCCAAGACCGGGTGTTCCGTAGAATCCTGTGGCCGGAGCCAGCATCACGGTGGCTTTGTTATAAGAAAAATCTTCCAGCAACCACTGGCAAAATTTATCGCTATCATCAATCGGCAACTTTGCAATCGCATAAAAAGCACCTCCCGGGTTCGGACAAAAAACCCCCGGCATTGCATTTAATCGTTGAACCAATAAATTTCTGCGGCGCAGGTATTCTGCTTTCGGTGCATCAAAATAACTGGCCGGTAAATCCACCGCCGCTTCACCCATTATCTGCGCCAGTCCCGGCGGACTCAGTCTTGCCTGCGCAAACTTCATCGCTGCATCATACACCGTTTTGTTTTTAGTAACCAATGCCCCCAGCCTTGCACCGCAGGCACTGTATCTTTTAGAAATTGTATCCATCAGCACTACATGCTGGTCAAGACCATCAAGGTGCATGGCACTTACATATTCTCCATCATAACAAAATTCTCTATAAGCCTCATCGCTGAAGAGATATAAATTATGTTTGATGCAAATTTCTTTCAA
>JANPMI010000052.1:0-4344 GCA_031422725.1 Chitinophagaceae bacterium
GTTGGGTAAGTGTGCAGAACAGTACTCACTTTGGAATAGCTGCTCATCATGCCATGATGGCTTTGGAACATGATATGATAGGTATAGTAATGACCAATGCAAGTCCGTTGGTAGCGCCTACTTTTTCTATTGATAAAATGCTTGGCACCAATCCCATTTGTGTGGCAGCACCTGCCGGTAATGAACCAGCTTTTGTAGCAGACCTTTCCACCACAACGGCGGCTAATGGAAAATTAGAAATACTCCAACGAAAAAATTTGCAAACACCAAATGGCTGGGTACAGGATAAAGACGGCAACCCTACCAACGATCCTCATGCACTGAAAACCGGCGGCGCATTATTACCATTAGGTGGTGACAGGGAACATGGCAGTCATAAAGGTTATGCACTCGGCGCTGTTGTTGATATTTTTTCTGCTTTATTGAGCGGCGCTAATTATGCTCCGTGGGTGCCGCCATTTCCGGCGTATGTGCCGATGCCACTGCAACAACCGGGAAAAGGGATTGGCCATTTTTTGGGTGCAATGAGAATTGATGCATTTCGTCCTGCTGATGATTTTAAAAAAAGTATGGATCATTGGATACAGGGATTTCGTTCCTGTAAAACAATTCCCGGACAGGAAAAAGTATTGATGCCGGGGGATCCGGAAAGGGAGTATGAAGTGGAAAGAATGAATAATGGAATACCGTTGCTGGAATCAGTAGTGACCGATCTGAAAGAATTAGGAACCAGGTTTGATATAGCCTTTCCCTAATGAGTCTGCATAGTTATCTTTGCTATCCTGTCTGCGAACTTGCCGGGCTGAAGTTTCGGCGACACCAGTACAGGAAAGCTATTTTATCCTTAAAAATACGGAGGCGAAATAATGAAAGTAATGAAGTTTGGCGGCACCAGTGTGGGTAAGCCGGAACGTATGCACCACATTGTATCGCTGGTGATGAAGGAAACAGAACCGGCTATCATCGTTTTGTCTGCTGTATCCGGTACTACCAACGCACTGCTGGAAATTGGGGTTCATATTTCCAAAGGCGACAGACCGGCAGCTAAGGAATCCATTGATAAATTAGAAGCACATTACCAGGATTTTATTGCACAATTGGTAAAAACACCGGAAGCTATCACCAAAGCAAAAGCTATCATTGCAGAACATTTTGAGTTTCTCAATATCATTCTTAAAATATCTTTCAGCGAAGCGTTAAGCAAAGACATCCTGGCACAGGGGGAATTGCTTTCTACGAAATTGTTTTGTGTATATCTCGAAGAGCAGGGTATTGATCATGTGTTGCTTCCGGCATTAGAGTTTATGACCATTGATCATTATGATGAGCCACAAATCGGCAGCATCAAAGTAAAACTTTCGCAATTAATAAAACAGCATAGCAGCAAAAAAGTATTTGTTACACAGGGCTATATCTGCCGCAATGCGAGGGGTGAGGTGGATAACCTGAAAAGAGGTGGCAGCGATTACAGTGCTTCTTTAATTGCGGCAGCAATGAATGCTTCTGTTTGTGAAATATGGACAGACATAGATGGGATGCATAATAATGACCCGAGAATCGTAAAGAAAACTGTTCCGGTAGAGCAACTGAGTTTTGATGAAGCAGCAGAGCTGGCTTATTTCGGTGCCAAGATTTTGCACCCGGCTTCTATATGGCCGGCGCAACAATATAATATTCCCGTTAAGTTGCTGAACACCCTTCAACCAAAGGCCAAAGGAACTTTAATTACAGAGATAGCAGGCAGTGTGGGAGTGAAGGCTGTGGCCGCTAAAGATAATATCATCGCCATCCGCATCAAAAGCAGCCGGATGTTATTAGCTTATGGTTTCCTGAGAAAAATATTTGAAGTGTTTGAAAAGTACCGTACATCAATTGATATGATCACCACCTCTGAGGTGGCTGTTTCCCTGACTATTGACAGTGGTGCAAACCTGAAAGAAATACTAAAAGAACTGGAACCCTTCGGAACTGTTGAAGTTGATGAAAACCAGGTTATCATTTCAGTGGTGGGTAATGAAGTATCACGAACAGAAGATATGGTAAAGAAATTATTTGGTTCAATAATGAATATTCCTGTTCGTATGGTGAGCTATGGTGGAAGTCCGCATAATATTTCATTGCTTGTTCCTGCAGAATACAAAGCACAGATATTACAACAGCTGAATAAGGGGATGTTTGGGTTGGAATAAATAAAAAAGCCCCAAGAATAATGAGGCTTTTAAATATACTTTAAATTATTTCACTTGTCCCGGGTTTGTTATAGAACCAGTAAGGCATCTCCATAACTAAAAAACCGGTATTTATCCTTAATAGCTTTTTTATAAGCTTCCATCGCCAGCTCATACCCGGCAAAAGCACAGGTCATAATCAGCAGGCTGGTTTTTGGCAAATGAAAATTTGTTACAAGTGAGTCTGCAATATTAAAATCATAAGGAGGATGAATAAACATATTTGTCCAGCCTTCTGATGGTTTTAATAATTTTTGTGCGGTAAAGGAAGATTCCATCCCCCGCATGGTGGTAGTACCTATGGAGCAAATGCGATGGCCATATTCTTTTGCCCGGTTTACAATCTTGCAGGCCGTGTCATCAATATGATAATATTCAGCATCCATTTTATGTTTGCTCAGGTCTTCCACTTCTATCGGGCGGAAAGTACCAAGTCCTGTATGTAAAGTGATTTCAGCAAAACGAATTCCTTTTATTTCCAAACGTTTGATCAGCTCACGGCTGAAGTGTAAACCTGCAGTAGGAGCGGCCACGGCGCCTTCATGCTTTGCATAAACGGTCTGGTAACGTTCTTTATCCTCTTCATCTGGTTTACGCTTGATGTATTTGGGTAAAGGTGTCTCACCCAGTTTTTCTTATTGTGCTCTGAAATCTTCTTCACTTCCTTCCCAAAGAAAACGAATAGTACGTCCACGGCTGGTGGTATTGTCAATTACTTCTGCCACCAGATCTTCCTGGTCGCCGAAATATAATTTGTTACCCACACGGATTTTTCTTGCCGGATCAACAATCACATCCCAGAGGCGGTTGGGCTTGTTGAGTTCACGGAGTAAGAACACTTCTATTTTAGCCCCGGTCTTTTCCTTGCGGCCATACATACGGGCAGGAAAAACTTTTGTATTATTCACTACAAACACATCCTTGTCATCATAATAATCCTGGATGTCACGGAAATGTTTATTCTCAATTTCGCCGGTGTGACGATGAACCACCATCATACGGGCATCTTCACGTCTTTTAGCTGGGGTTTGGGCAATAAGGTTTAGCGGAAGGTCGAAACGGAATTGTGAAAGCTTCATGAGTATGTGTGTTTATATCAATAAGTCTCATGACGCAAACCGGGCATAGCGCCGGAAAGAGATGATCCTCGTCCGGCCTTACGGCGCCGGGCTTGGTCAAAACGACTGCATTTAAAGCTGGCGAAGGTAGGTTATTTCATCCTCCCAATGCCGATTAATTTTTCACACTTTATCCTTGCTTCCAACCCCATAAAATGGCTTTCAGGGAGAGTCAACCCGTTGGTTTTCAAAATAATTTTATGGTTTTTATTCTTAGATAGCATCTTACATTTGTTAATACTAAAAACCTGTTCCGGTGATGATCGGATATCAAACCTTTATGAAACGCACCTTTATATTTTCTCTTGTTTTTTTTTCTTTTCTTTCTTTGCTGGCCCAGCCTAAAATCAATAACAGGAAATACCCAAGTCTTTTGTGGGAGATTACCGGTAATGGAATAAAAAAGCCTTCTTACCTGATTGGCACCATGCATGTAAGCAGTAAGTTGGCTTTTAACCTGCCCGATTCTTTTTATATAGCCATCAGGAATGCCGGGGTAGTTGCATTGGAAACAAATCCTGAAACCTGGCAGGAGGATATGAGTAAGTATGATCTTAGCGGTGCAGATTATAACAGTTCCGTTCCGGGATATGGAAACTATAGCTCCGCACCCGGCGATTATTTTACTATCAACACACTTAAATTTTATAAATACGACAGCAAAATAGAAAAGTCCTTATACAGCAATCCTTCCACCATCAATAATTTATTATACCGCAGCTATGGAAATGAATCCAGCGATTTTGAAGAAGACACTTACCTCGATATGTATATTTTTCAATGTGGTAAAAAGTGGGGTAAGAAAATTACCGGGGTCGAAAATTATGGCGAAAGCATGCGGCTGATGGCAGAAGCTTACAAAGATGCGGCAAAAGATAAAAATAAAAAAGAAAGAAGCTATGGCGACAGCGAAGATGATTACTCAACTAATAAATTACAGGAAGCGTACCGGACCGGTAATCTGGATCTGCTCGACTCTATTAATAAGTATAACAGCT
>JANPMI010000053.1:0-10675 GCA_031422725.1 Chitinophagaceae bacterium
TGGCATCCGCAATGCACAAAGCCTCGATATCCATCCTGTGACTGGTGAATTATGGGAGGCGGAATTTGGTCCGCGGGGTGGCGATGAAGTGAATATTATCAAACCCGGAAAAAATTATGGCTGGCCTGTTATTACCTATGGCCTTGAATACAGCGGTGAAAAAATCGGTGATGCCCAACAACAGAAAGCCGGGATGGAACAGCCGGTATATTACTGGGACCCGGTCCTTTCCCCGGGTGGTATGGTTTTCTATACCGGTAATACTATTCCGGAATGGAAAAACAACCTGTTCATTGGGGGGCTCAGCAGTCAGCATATAGCCCGTCTGGTGATCGTAAACAACAAAGTGGCAGGAGAAGAAAGATTACTGGCAGATGTAAATGAACGATTCCGTGATGTGGCTTATTTTAATGGTATGCTCTATGCGATTACTGATTCCGGTAAACTGTACCGGATCAGTAAGAAATAATCTTCACCCTTTATAAAATCATGAATAATCTATTAATTCATTTTAAAAACTTTTATGGCAAAATATTCTAAAGCTGCAACAAAAAAGAAAGTAACTAGGGTTCCTGCAAAAGAATCCGCTACGAAAAAAAAGACCGGGAGAAATAAAGTAGTCACAAAAAAAGCTGCTCCAAAAAAGAAGGTAGCTGCTAAAAAAAATACGGTAGCTAAGAAAAGTACGATAGCTAAAAGGAATACGGAACGAAGCAAACCGAAACGTTCTGCCCGGTCAACGAATGGAGCTCCTGTTAAAACAATTAGCCCGGCAACAGCCACTAATGGCGCAACAGAAAGTCAGCTACCTCCTGTTGAAGAAAAAAGCCCTGTGATAAGTGGTATGCCAGCCAACAATTCAGATATGGATAAAAAATACCTGCAACATTTACTTGTACAAAACGGGGGTAATAAAAGTATCCGGTTGACCAGCGTCAAAAAAGGAGGTATAAAACCTTCCGGTAAAAAGCCTTTATGGTGAGCTGCTTCCGTTTTGGCTGAGATTTTTTTTTATTTCTATAAAAATAATATTCAGTTAATATTGAATTAATATCTTCCATGTGTAATCATGGAAACGATACTACTCATCCTAGGTGGTCTTAGCTTATTCCTTTACGCTATTACACACATGTCGGAAGTATTGAAAGAACTGCTTGGCGACAGGGCTAAAAAGATTCTTTCAAAATGTACCCGTAACCTGTTCACTGCCATCCTCACCGGCATTATCATTACGCTGATCCTTGATTCTTCTTCTGCCGTGATCATCATGGCCATTGTATTGGTGAAAGCAAAGGCATTAACCTTTCGCCAGGCCATCGGTATTGTGCTGGGCGCCAATATCGGCACTACATTCAGCAGCCAGATCATTGCACTGGATATCGGGAAGTTTTCTCCCATTCCCATTTTCGTGGGGATGTTGCTGGTATTTTTTTCCAAAGTACCCTGGGTAACACAAACCGGGAGAGCCATCATTTATTTCGGCATTTTATTTTTTGGACTTTTCACCATGGAACGGGGCGTAGAGCCATTCAAGGATAACCCTGAGTTTGCGGACTGGATGCTAAAAATGGAAAGCCCATTTACAGGTGCTGGAACCGGGGCTCTTGTCACCCTTATCATACAATCTTCCTCCGCCACCGTGGGGATGGTGATTACTCTTGCCAAAAAAGGATTGATCACTTTATCGGCCGGGATCGCCGTGATGCTGGGTGCTGAATTAGGTACTTGTGCCGATACCTTGCTGGCAACGATCAAATCGAACCGCCAGGCACTGAAAACTGGTTTGTTTCACCTGTTCTTCAATATGATCACCATTCTGATGGCCTTATTACTTTTTCCTTTATTAATAAAACTTGTTCTCAGTATTTCCGGTAAAGCAGAGTTACAGCAACAGGTTGCCACTGCACATATGACCTTTAATATTCTTGGTGTATTGTTGTTCCTGCCGTTTGTGGGAGTTGCAGAACGAGTATTGAATAAATTATTGCCTGATAAAGAACCTGTGGCGCTGAGGCCGGTTACCACTTAATCGTTAGTGGGTTCAGCATTCCCGGCCTGGCTATTTCTGCTTTTACGGAATATTTATTTCTGTTCATTTTTATTTTGGTTAACCGCCGAACCATAGCCGGGTATCTTTGCTAAATAGCATTTACTGATGGCAAACGAATACGAGTATATTGTAAGAAAGGAATTGGCGGCCTGGCAAAAAAAAATGTTGCGCAGGCCCTCACTGCTCAATAATCTTTCCAAAAAGATTCAAACAAAAATCAATACATGGATTCCTGAAAAAATACATAAAGCCATCACGGCTACTCTTAAACAACTCATCCGTGGTGTTTTATTTGGGGCAAAATATACGACAGCAGAACCCCTGCTGTATGTAAACTTCCAGGAACAAGAAACCGCTATCCTAAAAAAGATAGATAATTATAAAAAAACGGCAGCTGTGGAAGGTGGTATCACCGGGGCTGGTGGGCTATTACTCGCCTTTGCTGATTTCCCTATTCTAATTGGCATCAAACTCAAATTACTGTTTGAAATAGCCAACCTGTATGGTTTTGATGTGGATGATTACAAGGAAAGGGTGTACCTGCTTCATATTTTTGAACTGGCCTTTTCCAGTGATGTTCATCGAAAATCCGTGTATCTTAAAATGACCGATTGGGAAAATAAAAAACAACAATTGCCTAAAGACATCCACCAGTTTGACTGGCGAAATTTTCAACAGGAATACCGTGACTATATTGACATCGCAAAAATGGCACAATTAATACCTGTGATAGGTGCGCCGGTTGGTCTACTGGTGAATTACCGGTTAATCAAAAAATTAGGCAGCACGGCGATGAATGCTTATAGGATGAGGTTAGTGTAGTTTTTGGTTGGGTGCACTTAATGCAGGGTTTTCTTTTGTCTGTGCGTCGGCGTGATAGTGACTACCTGGCGATATCAACAAATTTGATAAATACCAGCCAGCGGGTATACCCAATTAGTTGCAAACTCAGGCCAGCCATTCAAGATTTCTTTACTTATTGAACACTACGGACAGCTGGGAAGGGTTTTAAGTATTGTATTGTAAATTATTTCTATATTTATAAACGATAACATGCTTATTATTATCCTTTTGAATTGATATCAATTACTTACTGCCCGGAAATCTTTATTTTTTACTTTTAAAATTATTTTTATGGAAGTTTTAGACAACCCTGGAATTGACCTTGCCAAAAAAAACATGGAAGCTTATTTTAATTCCCATGATGTACAGTATGTGGCTGATGATGCTGTATTTATTAACATGGGAAGCGGAGAAAGAACAGAAGGCCGTGAAGCCATTGGACAAATGCTGCAATACATTTATCACATTGCTTTTGATGCTCACGCAGAATTTACCAATTCAATTATTACAGAGAATAAAGCGATGGTAGAAGGGTTGTTTACCGGCAAACATATTGGTGAATTCGCAGGGATGCCAGCTACCAATAAAATGGTAAGCGTTCCGTTGTGTGTAACTTATTCTCTTGAAAAAGGATTGATTAAAGAAGCAAAGATTTATATGTTGGGTGATGTAATGATGCGGCAACTGCAGAGTTAATATAAATATTTACAGAAGCTATTCAACCTATGCCGTAGTTAGTCTTTTCTGCACTAACTACGGCTGCTTCTTGAAAGGAACAACAATCGAAGACTGCTACTGATAATACCTTTAATTTTTTTTGTTCCAGCAATTCGTACCATCCCTTAAAATGGGTGTGAAGAATTACGTATATACGGTAACGGAAACCGCTATTCACTAAATTAATCCGATACTTCTTAGTTCGTGGCATGGTTATCCGTATACAGAGTTGTCCCGCCTTGCAAGTTATATCCGTATAACAGTCAGTTTAAATTCATTCACAATAAAACATAAGAACATGGGAACAAAACAATTGTTACCAGCCGTAGCATTGCTATTGGTTGTAGTATCCGGAGGTTGTAAAAAAGATTTGCAACCTAATACATCTTCTTCCAGGATGTCTTCTCTGGAAAATTCATCTGCTATTAAGCGGGAGGGGCCATTGGCAACAGTAAATCTTGGAGTTGCAGGCAATTTTGTGATTCTATCAAAATCAGGAATTACTGATGTTTATAAATCTGATATAACCGGGGATGTTGGATCAAGTCCCATTACCGGGGCAGCTATTCTTGTAACTTGTACAGAAGTAGCAGGGACAATATACTCTGTTGATGCTGCCGGTCCTCTTCCATGTGTAGTGACTAACGCCACCCTGTTAACCACAGCCGTTGGTGATATGCAAACCGCATATACCGACGCTGCCGGACGTTCTAACCCTGATGTCCTGAATTTGGGCGCCGGAAATATTGGTGGTACAACGCTTACACCTGGTCTGTATCAATGGACCAGTACAGTAATTATTCCAACTGATGTTACCATTTCGGGTGGCCCGAACGATGTATGGATATTCCAGGTTGCCGGAACTCTTACTATGAGTTCTGCGGTGAGAATTACACTTACCGGAGGTGCACAAGCAAAGAATATTTTCTGGCAAGTAGCCGGTGCGGTTACCTTCGGAACAACCAGTCATTTTGAAGGAATTATATTAGGACAGACAGGTATTAATTTGCAAACAGGCGCAACAATAAACGGAAGGATGCTGGCACAAACGGCGGTAACTCTTCAAATGAATACAGTTACACGGCCACAATAAATTAGTAGAATCAAAATTCTGAAAAAAGGCTGCCGCAAGGCCAGCCTTTTTTCTTGCCCGGCAGTCAGCTGAAATAATTTTTAGCGGCAAGACATTACGGTAGCTAATTAGCAAATAGCTCTTAGTTACTGCGGCTGGTGGAAGAAAACCCAACAATGGTCACATACTGGCATCATTCTTATTTTCTTTCCAAAAAAACTTTATCGCTGCCATCACTTCCTCCTCTGATTTATTCTGGGTATTGGTGAGGGGGATTTTGCGCCGGAAACCTTTTTCAACACCGTCTTTCAGATATTCCACTATCAGCATAAAATTATCCTGGATACTTAGCACAGTTGCTTTCTGGGTGATATATGCTTTAAGCAGGTTTGACCAACCGGTTACAAGTTTCTCATCCTGGTAGATCCCTGTTTTATTGATCCGGATATAAATCCTCCTGTTTTTTGCTTTTCTAAAAAAAAGAATGGCCGGCAACAGGGCAATGATGAAAAGATAATTGAGGTAATTAAGTTTTGTAAAATGCTGTCGGATTGCGTCTATTAACCCATATAAAAAAAGGCCAAAGAATAACGAAGCCAGGATATAATCCAGCACTTTATCTTCCCCCACCACAAATTCACTGTTGTTGCTTAACGGAATTTTCCCCATAATTTATTTAATAACATATACTGCCATCAATAATGCAGGGCAGGTTGGTGAATGTAGCATTTCTTTTTACGCCGTGGTGGCAGTGCTTCTTTTATCAAACTGCCTGCAAGAGGTAACAGGGAGATTGTGAAGATGCTAACATCTTTGCTTCTTAACTTGCAGGGCTAAGTTGATGGACAACAACATGGGTTATAAAATGAATGCACTATGAAAAAGGGAATTTTATTTCTATTAGTAATAACAACGGTTACAGCAAATGCACAATCGCTGAAAGATGCGTTGTATGGTGGAAAGCTGAAAACTGATTCGGGTTCTGTGCTGAGGAAAGGCGATGACCTGACTTCAAAAATTGATACCAGCCGGAAGAAACCCGTTGATGCGGAAAAAAATAAGCTGGCTGCGGTCAGGATGGATTCATCTTCAAACAATATGGCTGCTGCAACCGATGCTACAGCTAATGAGGCTGTTGGCAAGATTGATAATAACGCTGCAACAAAAGACAATAATAAGCTATGGAAGGCATTTATGGATACTGTCATAAGCACTTTGAAAGCGGAAGTGCTGACTTCTAAAAAAATTAAGAAAGGGGATTATTATATAATAGTTGATTATACTATTGGCTTTGATGGACTGGTTACCATCAATACAATATTCCCAACACCCGAAAATAAATTTTTGGAGGAGCAGGTTAAAGAGCGGCTCAGCATTGATACTCCCCGGTTGAACCCTGTAATGGGTGGTAATGGTAAACCCCGCAAGGTTGTGAAAAGAACTAATTTCACTATAACCAAAGACTAGATTTATTTTTTAATGGCCAAAACACAGAGAATTACCGGGAGTTTGTAATGGAAACAGACATTCACTAAATTAGTAAGGATAATTTTTATTTGGCAGGCCGGTGGAAGATGCTTCGACAGCGGTCTGCGGGACAGGCTTGTTCAGAATGGCAAAAGGGGCAACCCATCTATTGGTTAATAATTTTCTCAGCTGCCTCTTTATCCTTTTCAAATATTTTAAGCTCTGTGCCGCCCACAGGATCCAGGCCCATTACATTTTCATCGTTTAGAAAAGACTCTATTCCGTTTTCTTTCAGTTTATCCTGCATCATTTTAGCTTCCAGCATATCACTATAGGTGTGCAGGATAATTGTATGATCTTGAGTCATAATAAAATAATAGTTTGATTTAGTGAAAATATTTATTTTATTCTTATTACATCCATTACTTCCGGTTTTCTTTTTAATGATAACCTCAGTTTACCTTACTTTGTAACTTTTGCCAAAAACAAGGGAATAGCCTTACATAAAAAATTGTTCGGAAACGATCTTCCCATCTTTTACCCCGTATACACAAAGTTCTGTCATATCCATCTTACCGCCCTCTTTCATCGTTACATCCATCTTCATTGTGCAGGCAAATGAATTCGTGGCAACTAAAGGTGCGGAAACTTCTATACTGTGCATTTCCTGCACCATCGAATTCCATTTTTCGGCTTTTTTGTTTAATTGCTTTTAACCCTTTTATTTCTTTTTCAAAAGCAGGTGTTGCATAAGGCTCTATACTTACTGCTTCATCAGCAAATAATTCGGATTGTGCTTTTTCAAAATCACCGTTGTGACAAATTTCTACAAGGCGATTTGCAATATCCTGCGTTGTCATAATGAATTTTTTGCTAAGCTATTCATTTTTTTGCAAACTCATTATTGTTTACAACCTGACAACTGTTAGCGGGAATCTAAAAATGCTCTTGCATTTTGCAATTCACTTCGTTTAGAATTTGATGTGCCAACACTACTCAGCAGTTGTTGGAAATACAACCTTGCTTCCTCTTTGTTACCCTTGGTTTGTGCTGCCAGCCCGGCACTGTAAAGTGCATTGAACCGGTTGGGATGTGTTTGCAGTACTGACTTATACGCTTCCAAAGCCAATGCCGGTTTATTCATTTCAAGAAACATATCTCCCAACAACTCACGGGCAGGAATAATTTCCCCGGGAGTAACAGGATGCTTTTCCGTTCCGTCCTCCATGTTGGCGGCTGCTGTCATTAATTCAACTGCTTTGGCATTGTTTCCTTCTTTATATTGGATCCATGCTTCTGATGTACTTATCTGCACGGCAACCTGTGCAGTTTCTCTTGACATATTTTTTTCCTTACCCAACTTAGCATGCAGGGATCGTAAAGTGTCCAGTTCCGTTTTTGCCTGGTCTATCTTACCCACCTGTACAGCACCAATCAATCTTGTAAAATGAATGAGTGCTTTTTGCCATGAAAATTTTTCCCAGGGGAAATCAGCTGGATATAATTCCATGTCAGCGGCTTCTTTCCACATTCTTTTCTCCAGCAAATACCGGGCAGGCGAGGCCGCAAAAGCATAGAATACTTTAAAATTCGCCGGGGAAACTTCTGTTATCGTTTTCAGGACATCTATCCGTTCCTTTGCCAAATTATCTTCTCCTTTTTGCAAATAAGCATAAACGAGATAATCCAGTGCATGAAGTTCCTCATCCCAATATCCTTTTAGTTTTGCCTGCTCAGCATAACATCTGCCCGAAGAAGCAGCAACGAGGTTTGATTTGATGGATTCATCCCAAAGACCCAACCGTGTAAAAATATGAGAAGGCATGTGTTGTGCATGTGCTGATGCGGGGGCAATGGCTGCATATTTTCTTGCTGCGGGTAAGGCCATTTCAGCAAGCCCGGGATAATCATAATTGTGAATGATATAATGAGCAATGCCGGGATGAAGCGGTTCTTTTTCAAATATCGCATTCAATATTCCAAACGCTTTTTTTTGCCTGGCATAGGTTTTATCGGCAGGATCAGCAGCAGCGTTCAGTGCCAGTGCATAAAAAACAGGAGCATCTTTATCATCTGTGTAAGTGAGATAGATTTGTTCCATTGCCTTTTCAAAATTCAACACACGGATGCGGTGATCCAGTTTACCGGCATCCTGATAGAAAGCTGCAATGGCTTCAATATAATCCGATTCTCTTTTTGTTTTGTTATCAATTGACCGGGCTATTTCTATTGCTTTTGCCCCTTTCTCCAGTTCGGCCGGGGACGGAGGCGCCCAGAGTGGATGAAAATTAGACATCGCTACTCCCCAGTAAGCCATGGCGCAGTCCGGCGCCTGGTCAATAACTTTTGCAAACATTTTTTCTGATTCATCATATTCAAAAGAATACAGCAGGGCAATAGCCATATTAAAATCAGCTCTGAGTTTTTCTGGAACAGTCGCCAAAAAGAAAGTTTTACCTAATTGCCCCTCCAACGGCCCGCAGGCGACAACTTCTCCCCTTTTAAGGTTTAATGAGCCGATAAGATCCTTTGATTGATCTTCTTTCTTATTCTTGCAGGAGATAAAAATTATTACAGCGCAGCAAAGCCGCAATTGTTGTTTAAACCTTTCCATAGTTTTTCAATTTATGAAGAGATATTTTTAGGAAATGGTAATCAAAGATAAGAAAGACAGCAACCAATGTTACATACTTCTATCATTCCTATATTAATCGAACTCCAGTAAAGCGGAAGGGATACTTATTATTATTTCTTGTTCAATGCCTCCCTCACCTTCGGTGCAATCTTGGTGCCATAGATCTCAATTGATTTCATTATGGATGCAAGCGATGGCCCACCCACATCCATATGTGCAGAAAAACGGGTTAGACCGAACAGTTGCTGCATCTGCAATATTTATATTCTTCCCGAAGTTTGCAAATACCAGCTTTTACAGGATTCCAATGGATATAATCAAGTTTTTGCTGGTACACTTTATCTGTTCTTAATTCAATGCTTAATGCTCTTCGTTTCCAAAACTGGTATATCCGGTCGTTTGCGCCTGATGCAAAATGTGTCAATAATTGCGGGTGATTTTTCTGTAAATCTTGTTTAATTTGCTGGGCAGTATATTTCAGGAAATCTCTTTGGACATGTTGCGGATGAATTAATGGCTGCATCTGCCAGATTAAATGGATATGATCGGACATGATAACAAATGAAAAAAGTTTGATCCTTTTATCTTCTACCAGGAAGCGGAGGCTATCCATTATGATGTCTTTGTATTTATCCGGCTCTAACAGTTTATGTCATCCCTTTATACTGGCGGTGAAGAATTGAGGATATTCCGTAATGAAAGCAGGTATTCGCTAAATTAGTAAGATAGTCCTTAATTCGTACGGTTGGTGGAGGATACTTCGACAAGCTCAGTACACCAACCGTGGCGTGCTGCTTTTATCGAACACCTGCCAAGGCGGAAAATAAAATTCCTTTTTACCAATCGACCTCCACGGAAGAAAATGAATTAATTTGCTGTATCAATACGATGCACCATATCATTTTCATCATGGGTGTTTCAGGCTCGGGTAAAACCACTGCCGGAAAACTATTAGCCGAAAGGATCCACATCCCTTTCTTTGATGCGGATGATTATCATTCGCCGGCCAATATTGAAAAAATGAAGGCAGGCAGTCCTTTAACGGATGCAGACCGCCAAAATTGGCTGCAAACGATGAATCAATTGGCTATACAGCAGCAAACAAAAAAAGGCGCCGTGATTGCCTGTTCTGCATTGAAACAAAGCTACCGGGATGGGCTGCAAAAAAACATCGTATTGTCCCGGTGGTTTTTCCTCGAGGGAAGCCAGGAACTAATTCTTGAACGGATGCAAAAAAGAAAAGGCCATTTCATGCCACCGGCTTTGTTACAATCACAACTCGATTCATTAGAGCCGCCCGCATCCGCCATTACTATCCCTATTGATAAAGATCCTTCAACAATCGTCTCAACCATCCTTGAATGTATACATACGGAATGGGAAAAGAAAGAATGAAGGATTATAAAAAAAGATCCAGCAACAACACTCCTGCCAGCCCCATCACCGATACGATAGTTTCCATGACTGACCAGGAACGAAGGGTGTCCTTCACTGATAAATTGAAATACTCCTTGAACATCCAGAAGCCGGAATCATTTACATGTGAAAATAGCAGGCTGCCGGCGCCGATTGACAATACCATCAGGGTCGGATTAAAACTAAGTTGTGCAGCCAGGGGAGCAATAATACCTGCGGCGGTTAACCCGGCTACTGTTGCGGAGCCCACACACACCCGTATCACCGCTGCGATCAGCCATCCAAGAATTAATGGATGAAGAGAAAGGTTTTGCAACTGCTTCCCAATGACTGCACTTACACCGCTGTCGGTAAATACCTGCTTCAGTGCGCCTGCACCGGCGATGATCAGTAAGATCACTGATACATCTTTTACCGCCTCACCATAATCTGTCATCAGTTTCTTTACACTATGTTTATTGGCGATGCCGAGTGA